>CAZUHN010000001.1:0-3742 GCA_964620535.1 uncultured Nitrospinaceae bacterium
GACAATCTTAGGCCCTTTCGTCCTCCTCGCCCTCCGATAAAAGCTCCTCCAGCGTGGGGCCCCTGTCATATTCCCGTTTTTCAACCAAGATACCCAAATTTATTTTGCGGCCAATCCCAGGGCGGGGTTTATTACTTTCCACTTCATCTCTACGGGGACCCTTTTATGTAATCAATCCACATTTCTTCCATCTTCTCCATACTTCTCCTTCTGCAATTCCCAGCTTTCAGCCAGTAATTCCTCCAGCGTCTTTCCTGTGTCTGTCTCTTTTTGCTCCGCAAACATTTTCAGGTGCTTGCCGAGCATTTCCAGCCCCCGGTTCTTGTCCCAGAATTTGATCTTTTTGGTGTACCCCACAAGCTTTCGCTCTTCCCCGCGGCCTGAGAACTCCTCGTACACATCCACCCCCGCAATGGCCTTGCCCGCCTCCTCCGATAGCTCGTGGATGGGCTTCAAGCACCCCTTTTCATCGAAGCATTGCCGGATGTCAGCCAGCGCCACGTACTCTAGCTCCGACAAGACTCTCTCCGCCCGATGCTCCCGCGCGATCTCCAGAGCGCGCTTGTACCTGTTTGATCGATCATCATCCAAGGTCAGGCACTCCAGAATCTTGTTGTAGGGCAGATCTAGCTCCCGGCAGGCAACCTGGAGTGTGGTGGTCCCTGAAGCGATCGCTCCGATCAGTTCATCGATCGCTTCAGGGTCATTCGCGAAGGCTTCCATGCGCTCCCGTCGCTCTCGTTTTATTGGTGATCCTGACATCACTTACTCCCTCTTACTTCTTGTTCGAGTGAAATACCTCCACCCTCGCGCGCGCGCGAGGGCAGAAAGGGGCACATTCTTATTATTCTTAATTCACGCGCACGCGCGTGTATGTAGACAAACGGATCCGACATGCCCCAATGTGCCCCGGGGCAGAAAGGGGCACATTTTTCGGTTTCGCCATTTCGAGTTTTTTCTTTGTACGGTTCAGTTTTTCCCCACAAGGGCACTTTGGGGCAGGTATTATCTTGACTGTGGTTGTTGGAGTAGATCTGAAATGGAATTTTCTCATATCACTAATCCACCACGCTAATTCCGGTCATCTTTCGGATACCCGTCTCTTTGGTTTCACCGAATCCACGTGCTCGAAGTTGCTGGTAAAACCATCGGTTCGACCGTGCTGGTTCTCCGTTACGTTCAGCCCATTCGCACCAAGAGTTCCACAGTTGTAATCTTGTCGCTGTGAAGCCATCACCCTGAATACAGGATTCATCGAGCCAACGTCCCAAGACATCTTCAGATTCAAAATAGTCGTCACGGGCGCCGATCACGGCCGAGGGAGGATTTAATCCCTCACGATGCCACTCCATGCAGCCTTGGATGGTCCATGCCAGAATTCCGGGGGCTTCTTTGCGTAGACGGTCTTTGAGTTTCTTGTCTCGGTGCTCAGGTGGAACCACTTCAGTGAAGGGGATCACATGCACGCGCCGGCGCATGCTTTCATCAGTGTTTTTGAGGCGAGGCCGGTGATTACCGTGAAGGATGAGTTTGCACTGGGGGTTGAAGTAGAAGTAATCCTGTCTCATAAAGCGAGCCGCTTGAAGGTCTCCTGCAACCAGCGATTTAAATCTAGACTCTGCTATAGCCCTTCCCCCCTCCGTCTCGCTCATCACGGATAGGCGGACCCCATCGAGACTAGCCAGAATGGTTGGATGCTCGTTTCCCTGCGGCGTTAACAATTCAATTGGCGAAGCCACTGCGTAGTCACCGAGAATCCACGACAGCGTCTCCGTAAAGGTGGATTTCCCGGCTGCTGCGGGGCCGTATAAGAAAAACGCCAGGTGCTCCTCCACCGTGCCAGTCAGGCAATAGCCCGCTAAGCGCCTGAGATAGGCCGTGAGCTCGCCGTCCTCGCCCGTCGCATCGACCAGAAATTCATCCCATATCGGGCAATCCCCCCCAGGCGTCACACGGGTCGAGCGGGTGATGTAATCGTCTCGGCGCGCCTCACGCATCTTCCCCGTTCGTAGGTCCACCACGCCGTTCGGTGTGCTGAGGAGGAGGGGATCCGCGTCGAGAACAGTTGCAGATAGCGCCAGCCGGCGGTCTGAACGTGTCAACCGCTCCACCCCAGCCGTGAACCTGCTCGAAGCCAATGTGCGCGCCGGCGCCTGAGACTTGTCGTTTTCCTCCAGGAACGCAGAGAATTGCTCGGCTTTCTCGCGGCATACCGCCCGAAGTGCATCGGGCGCATGCAGCAGATCGTCCGGTGCCCAACGCGACCCATCCCACCTGAACCACTTCCCGTGCTGCGGTACGAACCGGAAATCTAGAGCGTGCCGACCCGCGAAAACGAGCGCCACGGCGTCCTCACTGAATGCAGGCGGAACCGCATCACTATTTCCGTTTGATACGTGACTATCACCATCTGAGGGCATTGGTGGGGGACTGGGAATTGAGACGTCACCGGGGACAACGGCGGACTCGAGTGCATCCCGCACAGACTCAGCCCCGTGGGCAACGAAATAATCGTTAAAGTCCATTGCCTTTGCCCTCGGGGGGTAGCGCTATGAGTGCACCAACATCTCTCGCCGCCCGGGTGGCGAATTTGATGCACCCTGGATCGCGGTCGGCTGCGATCACAATTTGGGAATCGGGATATTTCTCGTGGATAGTTTTGACGACCTTGGGTATGTTCCCCGCGTCAATCGCGGCGACGACTCCCTCTCCTGTGGAAACGTGGATCGAGATCGCCGTCGCGGCTCCCTCGCAGATGTACAAACGGTCATTAGGTTTTTCGGGCGGTTTACCTATGGTCCAATAGTTTCCGGTCTTCGAGCCTTGACCTGGAAGAAAGCGTTTTTGGCCATCCTCGGCAATGAATTGAAGCGTCCGTATTTTGCCACTTCCGTTATACAAGGGCATAACAAGCGCGCCATCGAGGGAGATACCTTGAATTGAGAGGAGGCCACGATAGATGCACAGGCCAAAGGGAGATCCCGGCTTATCCGAGAGTCCCTTCGCTACGAAGTATGGATGATCCTTGGGAGCTCGCTCGCAGCGGATCCAGATTTCCTGCGCTTCGGTAGCCGTCCGCTCAGCGCTGTCCTCAAGCTTCCCGTTGCCGCTCCGGTATCCGTTTTGCTTGGCTTCATGCATCAATGTCCCGATGGTGACGCCTCCCTCGGGCCGGATGGAGCGCCACGTCGTGCGTGCATCAGCCTCGCGGTACTTCTCGCTTGTTCGGCTCCAATCGTCCCAAACGCCAAAGCCTTCCTCCCCATGCTCGGCCTTGACCGCCATGCCAATTCGGACCCACACATCGCGATCATCTGCGGGGATGCACATCAAGGCTTCAGCGGTGGTTTTGAGGTCAACGGTGTCCATCTCAGGCTCCCATCCATGACCAAAAGCTAAAATCGAAAGTTCGTCCATCGGCCGGCAAACCTGACCCCCTGCCAGTGGAAGTAGATTTTTGGGGCAGTTCGGTTGCCAAAAGCGGTGATCCCAGCGCTGCATAAATCCGTGCACGCTTTGGGATTCCTTTTGATGTAGCGGGAGATCTCCTCGTAATTCGGTTTTTTTCGATAAAAGGGAGAGTCAAACCGTTCAGGCATTTCGTTCATCCTCCTTGAGAGGTTTGGAAATGGACTTGGGTGTAGGGTTGGGCATAGTGGTCTCTCTATTTTTATGGGACGTGGGCCGGGTGATCCTTAGGAAGTGCGAGCATCCGCTCCAGGGCCCTGAGGGGTATCAGCCA
>CAZUHN010000002.1:0-18899 GCA_964620535.1 uncultured Nitrospinaceae bacterium
CCCGCGCCCGCGGGTGATTTCGCAAATTCACCCGGAAGGGTCCCCCCGGCGGCCCGAAACGCCTCGCCCGGCCTCGATGTTGCTATACTGCGCTCGCGCGGGCGGGCGCGGAATCGCTTTTTTGTCAAGAATTATCTATAAGGAAAGGAATGTCAATGTCTTAGTCGTAATCTCCGTTGACGCTGCCCGGCTTGCCCCCTACAGTTCCGGGGCCGCTTCCGCCGGGAGAGGGGGAGGCGGCGCCCGCCCGGGCCCGGAGCCGCGCAGGAAATGCGAGCGAGGGTGGCGGAACTGGTAGACGCTCTGGATTTAGGATCCAGTGCCTTCGGGCGTGGGGGTTCGAGTCCCCCCCTTCGCACCAAGCGCAACCCGTCTCTCTGTGGGTGAAACGAGAAGGGGAAAAAGGTTTTTCGGATGAATTCGACGGTGAGCGATATCGACGCCTGCACGAAGCGTCTCAAGGTGGCCGTTCCGCGCGAGGAGGTCGCAAAGGAGGCCAGCCGGGCCTACGAGCGCCTGGCGGGCACCGTGCGGATCAAGGGGTTCCGCAAGGGAAAGGTTCCCCAGCACATTTTGGAAAAGTACTACGGCGAGGAGGTGCAGGCCGAGGCGGTGAACCGGGTCATCTCGGACTCCTACTCTCGTGTCCTCCAGGAGCGCGACATGCGGGCGGTCGGCGAGCCGAGCATCACCGACATCTCGCTCGACGAGGGGTCGCTCGAACTCACCTTCAAGGCCACCATCGAGGTCATCCCCTCCTTCGACCTGGGCGCCTACACCGGCCTGGCGCTCGAGGTGAAAAGGACCGAGATCACCGACACGCGGGTCGAGCAGGAGGTGGAGGCGCTGGCCCGCCGCATGGCACCCTTCGAGGAGGTGGACCGGCCTGCGGGCGAGGGTGACTATGTCCTCTTCGACATCGAGGCCTACGAGGACGGCGCGCCCGTCCCCGGCACGAAGGAGGAGAGCCAGTCCCTCCTGCTCGGGCGGCCGGAGAACCAGAAAGAGCTCGAGGCGGCCCTGCTGGGTTCCTCCCCCGGGGCGGAGGGGGAGACCGAGTTCACGATTCCCGCCGGGGGGCCGCCGACGCTTGCGGGAAAAACCCTCCCGTTCCGCTACAAGGTGCGCGAGGTCAAGGAGCCCCGCCCGCCGGAGCTGAACGACGAGTTCGCCAAGTCGCTGGGCGGAGGGCTTTCCACCCTGGAGGACCTGCGGGTCCACGTGCGGAACGAGATGGAAAAGTACGAAACGGGCGCAGCTCGCGAGCAGGGCGTCGCCCAGTTGCTCGAAAAGCTCGCTGAGGCGCATCCCTTCGGGGTCCCGCCGAGCCTCGTGCAGAACCAGTCGCTCGCCCGGATTCAGGATTACGAAAGACAGGCGAAACAGGAGGGTGTCGAATCCCCCCTGTCCCCGGCCCAGCGCGAGAAAATTGTCGAGGATCTGGCGCCGGAGTCCGAGCGGCGGGTCCGCGAGCTCATCGTGATCGAGCGCGTCCGCGAGAAGGAGGAAATCCAGGCGGGAGAGGAGGAAATCGAGGCCCAAATACGGAATCTGGCGGCCGCGTACCGGACCGACCCCGTCGAGCTCCGGGAACGGCTGGCGAAATCCGGCGGACTTTCCTCGATCATTAGCGATCTGAACTACAACAAAACCGTCGATTGGCTGTACAATCAGGCGAAGGTGGAGGTCCGGGTGGAAACGGAGAGTTCCGGGGCGGCGCCGAAAATCACGCCCGCCGCCGAGGCCGAAGAGAAAGGGTAGAATCGTGGCGTTAATTCCAATGGTGGTCGAGCAAACCAACCGGGGCGAGCGGGCGTACGATATTTACAGCCGCCTCCTGAAAGAGCGCATCATATTCCTCGGAACCGCGATCGACGACAATGTGGCGAACGTGATCACGGCCCAGCTCCTCTTCCTCGAGGCCGATGAGCCCGAGCGGGACATCGCCATGTACATCAACAGCCCGGGCGGGTCGGTCACGGCGGGCCTCGCCGTCTACGATACGATGCAGTATGTAAAGCCGGATATCTCGACCATCTGCATCGGCCAGGCAGCTAGCATGGGCGCCCTCCTCCTCACCGCCGGTGCCAAGGAGAAGCGCTTCGCCCTTCCCTACTCGCGGATCCTCATCCATCAGCCGCTCGCCGGAATCCAGGGGCAAGCGAGCGATATCGACATTCACGCGCGGGAGATCCTGCGCATGCGCGAGGAGTTGAACCAGATCTTCGTTCGCCACACCGGCCAGACCATCGAGCGCATCCAGGATGATACGGATCGCGACCGCTTCATGACCGCCGCGCAGGCGAAGGAGTATGGCATCCTCGACGACGTGATCCACTCTCGCGTCGTACCGCCGCTCAACGGCGCGGATGCCACGGACGTAAAGGATTCGAAACGGGACGATGAGGAGAGGGAGGAGTCGGCCAACGGGGGCTCGTCTTGAACGAAGGCCCCGGTGCGCGTAAGCCACCGCCGGCGGACGGGTTCTGTGGAGGAATGAGAGATGTCGAAGAAGGCTTCAGACAAGAGTGACAGCTTGCGCTGCTCCTTCTGTGGAAAAAACCAGGAAGAGGTGAAGAAGCTCATCGCGGGTCCGAACGTGTACATTTGCGACGAGTGCGTTGAGCTTTGCAACGACATCATGATCGAGGAGTGGAACGAGGAGCGGAAAAAAGAGGGGAAATCGCTTCTCAAGCCCGCCGAGATCAAGGAAACCCTCGACGAGCACATCGTCGGGCAGGAGCGGGCGAAAAAGATTCTCTCCGTCGCCGTCTACAACCACTACAAGCGGATCGACGACCGGGTGGACCTGCACGACGTTGAACTGCAAAAGAGCAACATCCTCCTCGTCGGGCCGACCGGATCCGGCAAGACCCTCATGGCCCAGACCATGGCCCGGATTCTGGACGTTCCCTTCACTATCGTGGACGCCACCACCCTGACTGAGGCGGGCTACGTGGGCGAGGATGTGGAGAACATCATCCTCAAGCTTCTCCAGGCCGCGGACTTCGACATCGGCCGGGCGGAGCGGGGCATCATTTATATTGACGAGATCGACAAGATCAGCCGGAAGAGCGAGAACCCTTCCATCACGCGGGACGTCTCCGGCGAGGGGGTGCAGCAGGCCCTATTGAAAATCGTCGAAGGCACTGTCGCCAACGTTCCACCCCGGGGCGGGCGCAAGCACCCCCACCAGGAGTTCCTGCGGGTGGACACCACGAATATCCTCTTCATCTGCGGGGGCGCCTTCGTCGGCCTGGAGGCGGTCATCAAGCAGCGAGTGGGACAGCAGGGGATGGGTTTTGGGGCGAAGCTCACCTCGAAGGCGGATTTCTCGCTGAACGAGATCCTCCCCCAGGTGCGCTCGGAGGATCTCCTCAAGTACGGCCTAATTCCGGAATTCGTGGGCCGCCTCCCCGTGATCGCCACCCTGCGCGAGCTGGACGAAGACGCCATGGTGGAGGTCCTGACCGAGCCGCGGAACGCCCTCGTCAAGCAGTTCCGGAAGCTCCTCGAATTCGAGAACGTCGCCCTCCGGTTCACCCCGGGGGCGCTTCGGGCGATCGCCAAGCAAGCCCTCGATCAGAAAATCGGCGCCCGGGGGCTTCGGACCATCATCGAAGAGCTCATGCTCGACACGATGTACGAATTGCCCTCCCTGATCGGCGTAAAAGAGATCGTCGTGGACGAGAACGTGGTCCGGCGCGAAGAATCGCCTCTTCTGGTCTACGAAAAGGCCAGTTGAGCCTCCCCCCCCTTGCCGGCCCCATGGCATTTCACCCGCATAGAAGGAATCTGAAAATTTGAACGATTATTCCCTGCCGTGCGTTCCCCTTCGAGATATGGTTTTCTTCCCGCACATGATGACGCCCGTATTCGTCGGCCGCGGCCGGTCCCTCGCCACGGTGGAGTCGATTCCGGCCGGCGTGCAGCGGGTCTTCCTCGTCACCCAGCGCGATCCGCGCCAGGAGGACCCCGAGGCCGGCGACCTCTTCCGGGTGGGTACCGAGGCCGAGATTCACCAGATGATCCGCCTGAACGACGGGGCCATCAAGCTGCTCATGGAGGGCGTGGGGCGGTGCCAGGCGGTGGATTTCCACGCGGCCTACGAGGGACTCTGGGCGAATCTCGTGCGGGTGGAGGAGCCGGCGAAGCCGCCGGTCGAAGAGTTCGCCCTCAGCCGCTCCCTGCTCGCCCAGCTGGAGGACTACCTCCGGCTCTGTCACCGGATTCCCCACGAAGTGTACGCCGAGGTGGAGGGCATGGAGACGCCCTCCGCCATGGTGGACGCCGTCGCGGCCTGTCTTCCCTTCAAGACGGCCGACAAGCAGCGCCTCCTCGAAATTTTCGACGCAGGCGAGCGGATGCGCGCCCTCTCCTCCCTCATCGCGGACGAGATCGATCTCCTCAAGGTCGAGCGGAAGCTGCGCGGTCGCGTGCGGCGGCAGATGGACCGGAGCCAGAAAGAATTCTTCCTCAACGAGCAGATCAGGGCGATTCAGCGTGAGCTGGGCCAGCCTGAGAATCTGATGGGAGAGGGGGAGGAGCTCCGTCAGCGGACGAAGGGCCTCCGCCTGCCGAAGGAGGTGTCCGAGAAGGTTGATAAGGAAATTCAGCGCCTCGAGATGATGCCCCCCCTTTCGCCCGAGGCCTCGGTCGTGCGCAACTACGTGGAGTGGCTGCTGGACGTTCCCTGGCAGCAGCGGACGCGGGACCGCAACGACCTCGCCGAGGCCGCGGAGATCCTGGATCGGGACCACTACGGACTGAAAAAGGTGAAGGAGCGGATTGTCGAGCACATCGCGGTCAGGATGCTCAACAAGGCCATCCGCGGTCCCATCCTCTGCCTCGTGGGGCCGCCGGGGGTGGGAAAGACCTCCCTGGGCCGGAGCATCGCGGGCGCCCTAGGGCGGAAGTTCGTCCGCGTCTCGCTGGGAGGCATCCGGGACGAGGCCGAGATCCGGGGGCACCGGCGGACCTACATCGGCGCCCTGCCGGGGCGTATTATCCAGTCCATGAAGAGGGCGGGAAAGCGCAACCCCGTTTTTCTTCTGGACGAGGTGGACAAGATGAGTGCCGACTTCCGGGGCGATCCTGCCTCGGCGCTGCTCGAGGCGCTCGACCCCGAGCAGAACCGGAACTTCAGCGACCACTTCCTCGAGGTGGACTACGACCTGAGCCAGGTCTTCTTTGTCACCACGGCGAACTCGACTGATGCGATACCGGATGCCCTCCTCGACCGGATGGAGGTCATCCGCCTGCCGGGCTACACCTACGAGGAGAAAACACAGATCGCCAAGCGCTTCCTCTTTCCCCGCCAGATCAAGGAGAACGGCCTCCGGGCGGGGCAGCTGAAGGTGGCCGACGCGGCGATCGTTCGTGTCATCCACGAGTACACCCGGGAGGCCGGGGTGCGGAACCTGGAACGGGAGCTTGGCAAGCTCTGCCGGAAGGTGGCCCGCCGCATGGTGGAGAAGCGTTCCCGGAGTAAGGCGAAGAAGAAGGCGGCCCCCTCGCAGGCCCGCGTCCGGTTGGCCGCGAAGGACCTCGAAGAGCACCTTGGTTCGCCCCGGTTCACCCCCGAGCGCCCGGAGTCGCGGGCGGAGGTCGGGGTGGCCACCGGGCTCGCCTGGACCTCGGTGGGGGGCGTCCTCCTGCCGGTGGAGGTGAGCGTGTTCGAGGGCAAGGGCAACCTCACCCTCACCGGAAAGCTGGGCGAGGTCATGAAAGAGAGCGCCCACGCAGGCCTCTCCTGGCTCCGGTCCCGGGCGAAAAAGCTCGGCATTCCCGCCGATATCCACGAGAAGCGGGACATTCACATCCACCTGCCCGAGGGGGCCATTCCCAAGGACGGCCCCTCGGCCGGGATCACCATGGCCCTCGCCCTTTGCAGCGCCATGACCGGCCGGAAGGTGCGCCGCAACTTGGCCATGAGCGGGGAGGTCACCCTGCGCGGCCGGGTGCTGCCCGTGGGGGGGGTGAAGGAGAAGATGCTGGCGGCCCGCCGGGGGCGCATCCCCAAGGTGATCCTCCCCCGGGAGTGCGAGAAGGATGTCAACGAGGTGGAGGCCGAAGGGTCCCTCGGGCTGGAGGTGGTCTACGTGAACACCATGGACGAAGTCATCCGGGAGTGCCTTCTCCCTGAGACGGGAAAGGGCGAGGCCGATCTCGCTAAATCCGCTGTGAAGGCGAAGGGAAAGCGGCCCGGCGGCGTCCCCCGCTCGCCGACGCGGGGCCAGAGGAGTCCCGCTTCGAAGGTGCGGCCCACTCCCGCGAAAAAAACCGATCCCCGCGGGAGGCGGCCGTCGCACTCTTCGCGGTAGTGCGCGCCCGGAGAAGGGAACGGGAGAAAGAGGTCTTCTCCATTCCCATTCTCCGGTTTTCAGCCGTTGACAATGTCCGCGCCCCTTCCCTATCATTTTGGACAATGAGGCGAAGGCGCGTAGCTCAGGGGGAGAGCGCTTGCTTGACACGCAAGAGGTCGGCGGTTCGAAACCGCCCGCGCCTACCATATAGCAGGCCGTGAGGTCGGCCGCGGCGCAGGCGGCCGGTTCTTTTTCTTCTCACTTTTTCAAAGGAGCCTTTGGGAGCGAAACTCGCCCGTATATGGCCCTTCAATCTGATCTAAAACCTTCTAAAGATGCCATCGCCGCCAAGGTCGACGGAAAGATCGTCGATCTGGATCGCGCGTCCTCTTCCGGCCAGCCGGCCGAATTCGTCACCGCCCATTCCGACGAGGGAGTGGAGATCCTCCGCCATAGCACCGCGCACCTGATGGCGCAGGCGATCCTGGAACTGTATCCCGGCGCAAAGCTGACCATCGGCCCCCCCATCCAGAACGGCTTTTACTACGACATCGACTGCGAGCGCCCCTTCACCCCCGAAGACCTCGTGAAGATCGAGGAGCGCATGGGGGAGAATGCGAAAAAGCGCCTCCCCCTCCAGCGCGAGGAGGTTGGGCGCGAGGCCGCCCTTGCGCTCTTCGGCGGCCTGGGGGAGACCTACAAGGTCGAGATGATCAACGAGCTTCCCGAGGGCGAGGCCATCTCGATGTACCGCCAGGGGGATTTCGTGGACCTCTGCCGAGGCCCGCATGTCCCCTCCACCGGGGTCCTGCGCCACTTCAAGCTGCTCAGCGTGGCGGGCGCCTACTGGCGGGGCGATGAGCGGAATAAGGTGCTCCAGCGCATCTATGGGACGGCCTTCGCCTCCAAGGAGGCGCTGAAGACCCACCTGCGCCGCCTCGAGGAGGCCAAATCGCGGGACCACCGCATCCTCGGCAAGCAGCTGGGCATCTTCGTCGTGGAGGACAGGGCAGGCGGGGGCCTCATCTACTGGCAGACCAAGGGGACCGTCGTCAAGAAGGTGATCGAGCGCTTCTGGGAGGACGAGCACGTCCGCCGCGGCTACGCACTCGTCTCGATTCCCCACATCGCGCGGGACGTCCTCTTCCGCACCTCGGGCCACTACGATTTCTACCGCGAGAACATGTACGTCTTGAACATCGACGAGGACGAGTACGTCCTCAAGCCGATGAACTGCCCCGGCCACATTCTCCTCTACCAGGAGAACATCCACAGCTACCGCGAAATGCCCTGCCGGCTCGCTGAACTGGGGACGGTCTACCGCTACGAGCGGAGCGGCGCCCTTCACGGGATGCTCCGCGTCCGCGGCTTCACCCAGGACGACGCCCATATCTTCTGCACCCCCGAGCAGGCCGAGGCCGAGGTGATCGGGGTGATCGACCTGGCCCACTTCATGCTCAAAACCTTCGGATACGAAGATTTTGAGACCGAGCTTTCGGTCCACGATCCGTCCGATTTCTCCAGGTACGCGGGCGAGCCGTTGGACTGGGAGGTGGCCGAGGCCGCCCTCAAGCGCGCGCTCGAGAAGAAGGAAATCTCCTACAAGCGCATCGAGGGCGAGGCCGCCTTCTACGGTCCCAAGATCGACATCAAAATGCTCGACGCCCTCGGGCGCGGCTGGCAGGGGCCGACCATCCAGTTCGACTTTAACCTGCCGAAGCGCTTTGACATCAATTACGTCGGGTCGGATAGCGGCCGCCACCGGGTCGTCATGATTCACCGCACCGTCCTCGGTTCGTTGGAGCGGTTTGTCGGCGGGCTCATAGAGCACTACACTGGAGCCTTCCCGACCTGGCTTGCCCCGGTGCAGGCGAAGGTGATGACCATTACAGACGCACAGATTCCCTTCGCCCGGAAGGTCACGGAGCGCCTCCGGGAGAATGGGGTCCGGGTGTCGGACGATTTCCGGAACGAGAAGATCGGCTACAAGATCCGCGAGTCCCAGGTGGAGAAGGTTCCCTACATGCTCGTCGTGGGAGCCCGCGAGGCGGAGGGGGATCGGGTCGCCCTCCGGATCCGAGGAAAGGGGGACACCGGGGCCGTCTCAGTGGAGGAAGCTATGAAACAAATTCGTTTGAACGCCGACTCGCGCGCGCTCGCCCCGGCGGAGGGTTAGGATGGCGACCCGCTTCCGCCGGCGGGACATCCGCCCGACGCCCACGGGCCCGCCCGTGAACCAGGATATCCGCCACCCGCAGGTACGCGTCATCGACGACGAGGGTGAGCAGCTGGGTGTCATGCCCACCGAGGAAGCGATCACAGCCGCCGAAGGCCGGGACCTGGATCTGGTCGAGGTTTCTCCCAACGCCGACCCGCCCGTCTGTAAGATCATGGACTACGGCAGGTACAAATACACCCTGCAAAAGAAGGCGAACGAGGCGAAGAAGAAGCAGAAGATTGTCGAACTTAAAGAAGTGAAGATGCGCATCAAGATCGAAGATCACGACTACGCGACCAAGAAAAGACACGCCGAGCGCTTCCTGCTCGACGGGAACAAGGCAAAGGTCACCATCATGTTCCGCGGCCGCGAGGTGACTCACCCCGACCTGGGGCGGAAGCTCCTCATGCGGATGGCGAACGAGCTGCTCCAAATCGGCGTGGTGGAGCAGGAGCCATTGCTGGAGGGCCGGAATATGACTATGGTGATCGCGCCCAAGTCGTCGAAGCAGGACATCGAGTCGGGGCGGGAAAAGAAGGCGAAGGGAAAAAAGGACAGAACGGACAAGAAAGAGAAGGACGAACTGAAGACGCCTGTGGCCGAGGCCATGAAAAAAGCGGCCGCGCGTGCGCCGGATGGGGGGACCCCGAGGAATCTCGCCCCCGGGGATGAATCCGAGACCGGCGCGGCCGGGGAAGGCGAGGAAAATGCCGAAGCTTAAGACAAATCGGGGTGCGGCCAAGCGCTTCAAGCTCACCGGGACCGGAAAGGTGAAGCGCAACCAGTCCCACCACGGCCACATCCTGACGAAGAAGACCCGCAAGCGGAAACGCAATCTTCGCAAGGGGACCTACGTCTCCGGGCCGGATCTTCCCCTCGTGAGACGCCTTTTGCCCAACGGCTAGGCTGGCGGCGACCGAAGAGGTCTTCGCGGGCGGGCTTGCGGGCGGGGGCCAGCCTGGGTATATTCCCTCGGTCGCGGCAGGGGCGGGCTGGGAAGATGCGCCCTCCCCCCGACGGCTTTTTTATCGGCGGAACCCTTTTGGAGCGGTGAGATCATGACCCGATCCCTGGGAAATCCGGCCTCCAAGGCTCGGCGCAAGCGCCTCCTCAAGGCGGCGAAGGGCTATCGGGGGGCTCGGTCGAAGCGGTACCGCTCCGCCCGGGAGACCGTCTTACGGGCGATGGCCTTCGCCTACCGCGATCGGCGGATCCGCAAGCGGGAGTTCCGCCGCCTCTGGAACGTTCGGATCAACGCGGCCGTCCGCGAGCTCGGGATGAACTACAGCCGGTTCATCGGGGGGCTCACTAAAGCGGGCGTCGGCGTGAACCGGAAGATCCTGGCCGATCTTGCCGTGTCCGACCCACCCGCCTTTGCCAAGCTGGTCGATATCGCCCGGGCGCAAGGGTAGGGCGGCCCTTCCCCGCCGCATCGCGCCCCGCCCGTGAGGGCGGGTTTTTTTTTCTGTTGGACTCGGTTTTCCGCCCGCGGGGAGGCCGGAGAAATCCGCCATGAAGGAATCCGATCTGCACGATCTGGCCCGCGAGGTGGTCGCCTCCCTCGCCGGTGCGCGGGACGCGGACGTCGCTGAGGAGGTGCGGCTGAAATATCTCGGCCGGAAGAGCGGCCGCCTGACCGAGGTGATGCGGGGGCTGAAGGATCTCGGGCCGGAGGAAAAGCGGGTCATCGGCCCGCTCTCCAACCGCCTGAAGGCCCTGATCGAGAGCGCAGCCGCCGCCCTCAAGCGCGGAGGCCGCGCCGGATTCCTGGAGGCAGTCGCGCCGCACTTCTCCGGGAGCGGGGGGAAGACGTATCTCTTCGGTGTGATCGAGGTTTCCGGGGATCTTCTCCGCCCCGAGGAGGCCGCCGCGGCCGTCTCGGGACCCCGGATCGACCTCACCCTGCCGGGGCGGCGCCCGCCGCTCGGCCGCAGGCACCCCATTACCCAAACCATGGAAGATATCATCGAGGTCCTGACCCGGCTGGGGTATTCCGTCGCGGAGGGGCCCGAGATCGAGCTCGACAGGTACAACTTCGAGGCGCTTAACATCCCCAAGGATCACCCCGCCCGGGACATGCAGGACACCTTTTACGTCGCTCCGGACGTTGTGCCGCGTACCCACACCTCCCCCGTCCAGATCCGGGTCATGGAAAAGCAGGATCCGCCCGTGAAAATCATCGCCCCGGGCAAGGTGTTCCGTCGGGACGCGGACCCGACCCACTCCCCGATGTTCCATCAGGTCGAGGGCCTCTACGTGGACCGGGGGGTGTCGTTCGCCGATCTGAAGGGGACGCTCGAGGCTTTTGTGGGCGAGGTCTTCGGCCCCGCGTTCCGGGTCCGCCTGCGGCCGAGCTTTTTCCCCTTCACTGAGCCGAGTGCCGAGGTGGACATCTCCTCGCCGCACTTCGAGGGGGGGCGCTGGCTCGAGGTGCTCGGCGCGGGAATGGTGGACCCGGCCGTCTTCGAGGCGGTGGGCTACGATCCGGAGGAATGGACGGGCTTCGCCTGGGGGATCGGCGTTGAGAGGGTGGCAATGCTGCGCTACGGGATCAGCGACATCCGGTTGTTTTTCGAGAACGATCTGCGGTTCCTGCGCCAGTTTTGACGGGAACCCCTCCCGCCCGGAATTTCAACTTCGGGGCCGGAAGGGCATCGGAGAGAGGAAAATCCTGCCATGCGCGTAAGCTTGGAGTGGCTGGCCGACTTCGTCGATATCGATCCGTGGGATGAGGCGCTGGCTGGCCGGCTGGCCGAAGATCTCCCTTTGGTGGGCCTCGAGGTCGAGACCGCCGGCCGGCTGGTCGGGGCGGCGGATGGCTTCCTCGTGGCCGAGGTGCTGAGCGCCGAGAAGCACCCGAACGCCAACAATCTCAAGCTTTGCCGGGTGGACGGCGGTGCGGGCGAGTGCCAGGTGGTCTGCGGGGCGCCGAACGTAGCGGCGGGCCAGCGCGTCGTCCTCGCCCTGCCCGGGACCACCCTTCCCGGCGGGCGGAAGATCGAGGCCGTCTCCATCCGGGGGGAGATGAGCGAGGGGATGATCTGCTCGGAGCGCGAGCTCGGAATCGGGGAGGATCACTCCGGCATCTTGGTACTGGAGGGGGACCCCGCCCCCGGTACCCCCGCGGCGGACTTGCTCGGATTAGACGATGTCATCCTCGAGATCGGGATCACCCCGAACCGGGCGGACTGTCTCTCCGTCCTGGGTGTCGCGCGCGAGGTGGCGGCGATCCTGGGCAAGAAGCTGCGGATTCCTCCGGTTGATGTGGTGGAAGAGGACGAGGCCGAGACGGGGTCGCTTTGCGCGGTGGAGGTTCTGGATCCGGACAAATGTCCCCGGTATGTGGCTCGGGTGATCCGGGGCGTCCGGGTCGGCCCCTCCCCCGCCTGGATGTGCCGCCGCCTCCGCGCGGCCGGCATGCGGCCCATCAGCAACATCGTCGACGTGACGAACTATGTGATGCTTGCCCTGGGCCAGCCCCTTCACGCTTTCGACCTGGATCTTCTCGCCGGGCGGAAAATCGTGGTGCGCCGCTGGACGGCCGGGGACGGTCCGTTCGTCACCCTCGACGGGCAGGAGCGAAACATGACCAGGGACGATCTCATGATCTGCGATGCCGGGCGGCCCGTTGCCATCGGCGGGGTGATGGGGGGGGCGAACTCAGAGATCCACGATGCGACCGCGAACGTCCTCCTCGAGAGCGCCTACTTCGCCCCCCCGACGATCCGGCGTACCCGCCGCCAGCTGAGCTTGGGCAGCGAGGCCTCCTACCGCTTCGAGCGTGGGGTGGACCCCGCCGGGACGCGCCGCGCGGCCGACTGGGCGATCGAGCTCATGCGGCGGGCGGCGGGCGGGCGGATCGCCCGCGGGGCGGTGGACGCCCATCCCGCCCCCGTGCGGCCGGCGCGGGTTCCGCTTCGGCGGGGGCGCGTCTGCGCCCTCGTGGGGAAAGAGATCGGCTTCGCCGAGATCCGCCGGGAGCTGGAAGCGCTCGAGATGGAGGTCTGGGAAAAAGAGGAGGGCCGCTTCGAGGTGGGCGTTCCGGCCTTCCGCCCCGACGTCGAGCGGGAGATCGATCTCATCGAAGAGGTGGCGCGCCGGCTGGGTTACGGGGGGATTCCCTCCACCCTGCCCGCAACGAAACTCCCCCCTGCACCCCGCTCCCTTCTGAAGAGCCGGGAGGCGGCGGCGCGTGAGGCGTTGGTCTCGGCCGGGTTTCACGAGGCCATCACCTATAGCTTCGTCAGCCGCGCCGCCCTCGCCCGGCTTGGCCGGGGGGGGGAGGATGCCGTGGGGCTCCAGAACCCCCTGAGCGCCGAAATGGAGGTGATGCGGACCAGCCTGCTCGCCGGGCTGCTCGAGTGCGCCGCTCTGAACCTGAACCGCGGCGCCGAGGAGGTCCGCCTGTTCGAGACCGGCCGGACCTTCCACCGGAACGGGGAGGGTCCGCTTCCCGGGGAGGTGAACCGCATCGCTGCCGTCGTCGCCGAGGGGGATGCGCCCGCCCTTTGGCGGGAAGGGCCGGTGCTGGGTGGAGACCCCTCGCTGCCGCTCCGCCTCTATGATCTAAAGGGGGCGCTCGAGCAAATCGCGCGCCTCCTCCGACTGCCCCCCCTCGCCTTCGGGCCCCTCGCCGAGGGTGCGCCTTCGTTCGACCCCGCCCTGGGGGCGGCGGTGCGCGCGGGCGAGACGGAGGTCGGATGGTTCGGGATGTTTCCCCGTGCAGTGAGCGAGGGCCTGGGGATCCATCTCCGAATCTCGGCCTTTGAGCTGGACGTGGACGCGCTGGCCGGGGCCGAGGTCCAGCCGCGGCGCTTCGAGGCGCTTCCCCGGTTTCCGGCAAGTCCGCGGGATCTCGCCGTCGTGATCAAGGAGGAAACCCTCCACGCCGAGGCCGAGGCGGTCATCCGCGAGGGCGGGAGAGGTATTCTCGAATCCGTCCAGCTGTTCGACGTCTACCGGGGCGGTGCCCTCGCGGAGAGGAGGGAGAAGAGCCTCGCCTATTCGCTTGTTTTCCGGCACCGGGACCGGACCCTCACCGACGAGGAGGTGAACGGCGCTTTTGCGTCCATCCTCTCCCGCCTCTCCGAGCGGCTCGGGGCGCGCCTCCGCGACTGATCCGTTTCCTTGACACCCTTTTGGCCTGAACTTAGAATTGTCACCGTATACGCCGCATCTGCCGCGGTTCCACATCCCGCCCGACGGGAAACCCAACCTCGATGGTCATTGAAAAGCTGGACGTGCTGGAGTCATCGCTTTCGAAGCTCCTTTCGGAGTTGGCCGATATCCGGCGCTCCCAGGGGGAGATGGAGGGCCAGTTGCGAGAGGCGCGGAGGGAGTCCCAGTCATCGGGCGAGTCCCTGCGCGAGCGCGAGCGCGTCATCGCCGAACTGCGCGAGGAAAATTCCCGGTTGAATCGGGAGCAGACCGAAGTCCGCGACCGGGTGGAGCGGATCCTCAACACCATTCCCGAGTGATAGGGCCGGGCGGCGGGCCGGATTTCCCCCCAGGGAGGGCGGGTGGATGGACCAGCAGAAACTCGTTGTAGAAATATTCGGACAGCAGCTGACCCTGAAGAGCGAGGCGGACCTGGAGTATGCTACCCGCCTGGCCTCTTATGTCGACGAGCAGATCCGGAAGGTTTCCCGGCAGAGCAACGACCCGATAAAGGTAGTTCTCCTCGCTTCCATGAACATCGCCAACGAACTTTTCGAGGAGCAGGACAGCAAAGCCGAGAGCGCGAACTCGCTCGCGCAAAAAGCAGATTCCCTCATCGCCATGGTGCAGAAAGCCATCTAATTCAGCCGGCTTCCCCCTTCTCTCCGGGATATCCATCCCCCCGCATTAATGGCATAATGAATTCGAGTATGGGTACGAGGCCCTGTCGTGTTCGTGATGGCCGGCGATTTTGACCCAGTACTGTTTGAACCGGGAGTCCTTTCTTGCGGTGGTGAGCCTATCCTTTGCGGGAAAAGGGCCTGAAGCCGCGATGTGGACTCCCGCCTGGCGAAAGCTGGGTTCAACCGCCTGCACCACACGGCACTGAGGCGGGGTATCTTCGATTCCCGTCCTCTGGCCGCCTCCTCGCGGAGCGGCCGCAGAGTGGGATGCGCCGCCCGGCTGGAGGGGGGTTCGTGGAGGTGGAAGACAAGGGTGCCCCAGAGGCCGGCCGCGCTGAAGCGAAGCAGCGCTGGAGGCGGCAGAAAAGAGTACTACGCGATTCCCTCACGCCGGCGCGGCGAGAAGGGCTCAGCCGGCTCTTGTGCCGCCGGCTGGAGGCGCTTCTGGCCTCGTTCGGCGCCGATACTGTCGCCGCCTACTCTTCCGTAAACGGTGAGGCAGCCCTTTTCAGCCTTTGGGAAGGGGTTGTCGCCCCCCGGAGGTTGTTTTGCTTCCCCCGAATCGAAAACGGGGGGATGCGCTTCCGCGCGGTGACGGACCCGCAGGGCGGGCTCATTCCCGGAGCGCACGGAATCCCAGCGCCAACGAAAGAGGCGCAAGTCGTCGAACCCGCCCGGCTGGACGCGGTTCTGGCGCCGGGCCTGGTTTTCGACCGGTTCGGCGGTCGCATCGGATCGGGGAAAGGATATTACGACCGTTTTTTCGGACTCTTGGATAACCGCCCACCGCTGGTGGGCGTGGGATTTTCGTTTCAACTCGTATGGGATCAGCCCTTGCCGGTAGGGGCGGGGGATCTGGATATGGATTGGATCATCACGGACCGGGAGGCGCTTAAGTGCCTCCCTCGGACATAATAACGGGGAATCGAAAATGGACTCAGTTGTGCTGACCCAGCTCCTCGTCCAGGCGGCGGGGATGATCGTCATTCTCATCGGCGCGTGGCTGTGGACGCGCAACCGGTCCGCCAAAGACTTGCTTCGGTCCCAGGAGGGTTTCGACGAGCGGATTCGCCGAATCGAGGAGGATACGCAGCGGAAGGTCGTCCGGCAGCTCAAGGAGGCCGAGGTCGCCCACAAGGCCGAGCGTCTGCGACAGCGGGAGGAGTTCGACGAGGAGAGCAAGGGCCGCCTCAAAGAGCTGCAGGAAATGGAGCGGCGAATCGTGAATCGCGAGGAGTCCCTCGACAAGCGGCGTGAGTCGTTGGACGCCAGGGAGGAGTCGGTCCAACAGCGCGATTCCTGCCTGGGCGAACGCGAGGAAAAGGTCCGAAAAGAGGAGGCACACTATAAGGAGCTTCAGGCGCAGCAGATTCAAATGCTCGAGGAGATTTCCGGGATGAGTGCTGAGTCCGCGAAGCAGGAGCTCATGGCCCGGTTTCTGGAGGAGGCGAAGATCAACATCGCCAGCGAGATCAACCGGATAGAGCGCGAAGCCAAGGAAAAGGTCGATCAGGAGGCGAAGAAGATCCTCGCCCTCGCGGTGGAGAGATTCTCCTCGGACCACGTGTCGGAAACCACCATCAGCGTGGTGGATCTTCCCACCGACGAGATGAAGGGGCGCATAATCGGGCGAGAGGGGCGGAATATCCGCGCCCTCGAGATGGCGACCGGGGTGGACATCATCATCGACGACACACCGGAGGCGGTCGTCGTCTCGGGCTTCGACAAGATTCGGCGGGAGACCGCTCGCCTCGCACTGGAAGTCCTGGTGCAGGACGGCCGCATCCATCCCGGGCGGATCGAGGATGTCGTGACCAAAACGAAGCGGGAGATCGACGGGCGGATCCAGGAGGCGGGGGAACAGGCCCTCATCGAGTTGGGAATCTCGGACGTTGGCCCCGAGCTGGTCCAGTATCTGGGCCGCCTGCGCTACCGGACGAGCTACAGCCAGAACGCGCTCATGCACTCGAAGGAGGTGGCGCACCTGGCGGGCATGATGGCCTCCGAGATGCGGATCGATCCCATCATGTCGAAACGGGCGGGCATGTTCCACGATATCGGAAAGTCTGCCACGCACGAGGTGGAAGGATCCCACGTCCAGATCGGCTACGAGATCGCGAAGCGGTACAACGAGCCCCCCGAAGTGCTGAACGCGATCGTCTCTCACCACGAAGACGAGGAGACGAATTGCATCGAGGCCGTCTTCGTCAAGGCGGCCGACACCCTGTCGGCGGCCCGGCCGGGCGCCCGCCGCGAGATGATGGAGAGCTACATCCAGCGCCTCGAGGCCCTCGAGAGCATCGCCGAATCGTTTAAGGGCGTGGAGAAATGCTACGCCATTCAGGCGGGCCGGGAGATCCGCGTCGCGGTTGTTCCCGAAGAGATCAACGACTCCCAGGCATCGTATCTGGCTCGGGACATCGCCAAGCGCATCCAGGAGGAGCGGACCTATCCGGGCAAAGTGCTGGTCACCGTGATTCGGGAGACCCGCCACACCGCGACCGCTCGCTGACCCCACCTTGAAGATCCTTTTTGTCGGCGACATCAACGGAAAAGTCGGCCGCCGGATGATGGCGGAACATCTGCTCTCCCTCCGAGAGGATCACGGCGCCGACCTTTGCATTGTCAACGGCGAGAACGCCTCGGGCGGCTTTGGCATCACGGAGGAGAACGCCGAGGAGCTCTTCAGCGCCGGGGCGGATGTTCTGACCTCGGGAAACCACATCTGGAACCGCAAGGAGACCGCCGAATTCCTCTCGCGCACCCCCCGGTTGCTCCGTCCCGCCAACTATCCCCGGGGCGCCCCCGGGAGGGGGGTCTTCGTGGAGGATGGCCCGGCCGGGCGCTTCGCCGTCATCAATCTTATGGGGCGCGTCTTCATGCCCCCCCTGGAGTCTCCCTTCCAGGAGTCGGAACGCCTCCTCGGTGAGCTCGACGAGGACGTCCGGGTCATCCTGGTGGATTTCCACGCTGAGGCGACCAGCGAGAAGGTGGCCCTCGGCTGGCATCTGGACGGCAAGGTGAGCGCCGTCATCGGCACCCACACCCATATTCAGACGGCGGACGAGCGCCTCCTTCCCGGCGGGACAGCCTACATCACGGACGCGGGAATGACGGGGCCGGCTGATTCGGTGATTGGGATCAAGCGGGAGATCGCGCTGGAAAAGTTTCTCTCGAATCGCCCCCGGCGCATGGAGGCGGCGGCCGGTCCGGGGCAATTCAACGGTGTTTTGATCGACGTCGACGCCGGGAGCGGAAGGGCGCGCGCCATAGAGCGGATCGCTTTCCGCGAGGAGGGTTGAAGGGGTGGGCGGCCTAGGAGCGGCCATTTCGAGAGGAGGCCTCCTTCGCCTTTTCGAGGGCACTCTTTCTTTTTTTCTTCTCTTCCAAAAATTCCAGCAAAAGTTTGAACCGCTCCGGGACGGAAGCGCACTCCAGGAAATATTGCTTATCCGCCAGAGGGAAGTTGAGGGCCGCGGCGAACGCGAAGGAGCGGCGCCCCGGGTCGTTTCGGACCGCGCCCAACATCGCGAGGGGCTGGCCCAGATCGCCCTCGACGGCCCGCTGCGTCCGATCGGCCAACTCGGCGGGCGCGGGCGCGGGCGTGTCGTCGAGGAATTCCACGTCCCCGATCGGGTAGGGCCGGTGGGAGTAGATCCGGAGAAGGCGGAAACGGCGCTCTCCCCGGGTGAGGATGTTCATCCGCCCGTCCGGCAATTTCTCGATGACCTGGATGACCCGTGCCGTGCATCCCGTTTGCCGGATCCCCCGATCCTCCGCCAGGACCACCCCGAAGGGGAGATCCTCTTCCAGGCACTCTTCGATCATCTGCTTGAAGCGATCCTCGAAGATGTGCCGGGGCAGGCCCTCCTCCGGCAGGAGGACGATCGGGAGCGGGAAAAGGCGCATGGGTCGGGGTTCCATACCTGGAGCCTAGCGTGAACGCGTTGTTTTTGGAACGGTAATGAGTTCGGTGCGCCGCCGAAAACTGGCGGGAACCGGAGGGAGTGTGCTATTTTTCCTCGTAAGATACACCCAATCCGATGCGGAGGTTCGGCCGGACTCCCTCCCGCTTTTCCGCGAATGTTGCCCAAATATTACCGGGTGGCCGGCCTCCCTTCGGCGTGACGGGTGAAGGATGCGGGCGGCGGGGCCCCCTTCCCTGCGGCAGGTGCGAGCTAGATGCGCGAGCCGAAATTGAAACAGGTGGCGAATCGTCCGGAATCGAACGGGGAAGCCCCCAGGGCGGGAAACGGCTTTCGCACCCGGTCGGGTATTCCCCTTGCGCCTTTTTACGGGCCCGCGCCCGCGGCGGCGGAGAATTTTACCCGGGACATCGGTGCGCCGGGCGCGTTTCCCTTCACCCGGGGCATCCATTCGGACATGTACCGGGGCCGCCCCTGGACCATGCGCCAGTACGCCGGCTTCGGCACCGCCCACGAAAGCAACGAGCGCTACCACTACCTTCTCAAACAGGGCCAAAAGGGAATATCGGTCGCCTTCGACCTGCCCACCCAGATCGGCTACGACTCGGAC
>CAZUHN010000003.1:0-19199 GCA_964620535.1 uncultured Nitrospinaceae bacterium
GCCTCAATCCTCGCCAGCCGGAATGTCCCGCCGAAAGTCCTTCAGCGGCTTTTGGGACACAGCAACTTCGCGATTACGATGAACATCTACGCGAAGTTCGCCCGCGACGATGAGGATGTTTTGGACCGTACATTGGCAGGATTTGGGGGCGCATAGTTACAAATTAGTAACAAATGGCCCACCACTACTCGACAACAATCTCACAACCCATTGATTTTATGGTGGGCGGGACAGGATTTGAACCTGCGACCTATGCCTTGTAAGGGCACCGCTCTGCCAGCTGAGCTACCCGCCCCGGTGCGGCAGGCGAAAAAGATATCACCACGTTCGCGCCGGTGTCATCCGCCGGAGAAAAGACCGCCGACGGCCGGCGCGCCTCGGGCTTTTCCCCGCAGGCGCGAGGCATGCTTCAGCCACCGCGAGGCGATATAGGTGAACATCAGGGCGGCGATGATGCCCCCGAGAAAGGAGCGGCCGGTCTCAACGCGCTGTCAAACCACCAGGTGGCCCGTCGCCGGGTCCCGGACCCCCGCCCGGCCGGACGCCAACATGCCATGAATTTCTGCCCCGGCGGTCTTGAGGGACGCGGCGTCGGACTCGGCCTGCTCCGCGCCTTGGTTGCCGAAGAGGACGATCCGCTCGAGCTCCAGGCGGTCGCGGTGCCGGCCCAGCGCCTCGGCGAGCCAGCCCGGTCCGGCCCCACCCCCTTTGCTGGCGGGGCCCAACTCGCGCCCGATGAACGAGCCGAGGAAGTCCACCTTCCCCTGGCTCGTTTGCAGCTCCTAGGTCAGCCAAAAAATCGAGGCCAGCGCGAACGTCCCGAGGAAAAATCCCAGGAGGATCTTTTCGTGATTCTCTCCCTTCGAGTCCATGTCCTTTCGCTCCTCCTGCACCCCGGCCGGCGGGGCGACCGAATCACCGCCCGTGAACCCTACTGCACTTTCACCGCCTTCGGGGAGCCGGCAATCCCCGGGCCCGTCAAACGCGGAGCTTTCCGTTCTTCGAGAAGAGCCGACCGTCCACCCAGACCTCCCCCTTCTTCCGCAAATCGCACACCATGTCCCAATGGAGAGCGGAATCGTTGCGCGAGCCGCTCTCGGGATATCCTTTCCCCAGGGCGAGGTGAACCGTCCCCCCGATCTTTTCATCAAAAAGGGTGTTTTTCGTGAACCGATCGATTCCGTAGTTGAGGCCGATGGCGAACTCGCCCACGCGGCCCGCCCCGGCGTCCATCCCGATCATGCTGCGGAGGAACGCCTCGTTCTTCCCCGCCGCCGCCTTCACCACCCGGCCCTTCTCGAAGGCGAGCTCGACCCCCTCGACCTCGCGCCCCGAAAGGCAGGCCGGGAAACTGTACCGGATGGTGCCGTCCACCTTTCCCTCCTGGGGTCCGGTGAAGACCTCCCCGTCGGGGAAGTTGTGGCGTCCGGAGCAGTTGAGGAACTTGCGGCCCGCGATGCCGACGCGGAGGTCCGTTCCCGGGGCATGTATCTTGGCCACCTTCCTCCCTTTCAGGTAGCGGACGACGGCGCACTGGCGTGCGTCCAGCGCCTTCCACCGCGCGATGGAGCCGTTCTTATCCGCGAAGCAGGCGGCGAAAACGAATTTTTCGTAATCGCGCAGGGACATTTCCGCATCCTGGGCGTAGGCCTCCGTGGGAAAGAGGGTGAGCGTCCAGCGCAGGCCCTTCTTCCCCGTCCTGTCGTACTGGGCCGCGCGGCGCATAAAGGTTTCCATGATGGGCTGGCGGGACTTCGAGGCGGCCGCCTGCTTCTTGGGATTCACCTCGGACAGGCGACGGGTGTTCGTTTCCGATAATACGCTGATGAGCACGTCCACCCGCTCGATCTCGAACTGGGCGATCGGGGAAAGGTGAGTGAGCTGCGCCCGGTTCGCGTGGCGGTAAAACACCTCGTCGAGCCCCGGGAGGGCCACCTGGGTGTAGGGAAAAGCCCTCCGATCCAGGCACTCCCGGTAAAGCGCGCGGATGAGCGGGCTGGCGGTGGCCCCACCCCGGATGCAGACCAAATCCCCCCGCCCCACCCGGGCGGAATAGCCGACTATCGTTTGCGCCATCCGGTCGATCCGTACGTCTTCCATGAATTCCCCTGCCCCCTATCCGGCCCGAGAGGGCGCGGGAATCGAGCCGCGCCATGGCCGCCTAGCCGTAAAACCGCGCAACCCCAATATTTTCCGAAAAATAGATAAATAGATATCGACTCCGATAATTTAAATTGTTAAAATGCTCTTTCCGGCGCCTCCCCCGCGCATTTCGCGGCGGGACGGTGAGTAAGCCGGCTGAGGGAGACGTAACCCGATGAAAAGATTGCATAAAGTCCGGGATTTCAAACCCTACCTAATGCGCTATCTCCACGCCAGCGATCCCAACTTTGAGCCCGTGCTTCTCGATCTCCTCGAGCACGAGCACGAAGTATACGAAGAGTTGACAATAAAGACAGGCGCACTCCGGCGGGGGGAGCGGAAGAGAGACAGCTGGGAGGTGGTCTTCACCGAACTCACCGATATCCTCACCCCGCTTCAGCTCGAGCAGCTCTTCGACCGCCTCCGGAAGGATTTCCAAGCGACCTGCGAACACCTTCATGAACTGGCCGAATCGCAGAAACTGATCGAACGGGAAATCGGCGGCGATCACTGATCCGGAAGACCCGGCGCATCATGCCCCCGATACCCCCGCGCATTCAGAAGGCCCCCGGCCCACCGGCGGAACTTTGCATTTCACCGCGGAGGGTCCCTCGGCGGCCAGGCCATCAGCCTTGCCGAAGGCCCTCTCCTCTCTCTACAATGCGTCTTTTTCGAGCGCCGAGCCCGGCGGACCGGACCCACACCTGCCACCTTGCCGGCGTCTGACCCATTCGGGAGGGAAAAATGGCCACCTACGGTTACGACCATCTACACTTTCGCAGTGAAGATCCCCATGGCGCCCGAAAATTTTGGGAAGACATGTTCGGCGCAAAGGTAAATGCGGAGCGAAAACTGGGCGGGGCGCCTTCTTTCGACATGGATCTGAACGGCATGCGCTTCCTCGTCTCGGGCCGCGCCGAGGGGGAAAACCCGGTACGGGTGGGCAGCGACCCGCGGTATGGCCTCGACCATTTTGGTCTCCTCGTCGACGATATGGACCAGGCGGCCGGGGAACTCCGCTCCAAAGGGGCGGAATTCATCTGCGAACCGTGGGAGATTCGCCCCGGGACGAGAATCGCTTTCATCAAGGGACCGGACGATATGAGCATCGAGCTGGCGGAGCGAAAATAGCGGCGACCAAACCGGCGGCGCGCCTTTTTGCGCGCCGAAACCCGAAAGGGGGAATGATGCGGAAATACAGCGCACTTGCCCTCGTCGTCCTAACCTGGGTGCTTTGGGCGAAGATCAATGAGAGCGGCGTCCTGGTTTGAGAAATCGTGAACGGTTACCCCAACTGGGAGTCTCGCGACAATGGCGCGCGCCAGGTGATGTCGAATCAGGCTAGCGGCGACTGGAAAAAAATCAGCCCCTACGACGTGAGGCAGGGGGCAACCCGATTGAGAACATACGTCTGTCTTCCCGCCACAAATCTCGACCCCCGCTCCCGGAAGTAAGATGGGAGAATGAGGCGAATCCCTTCGAGGAATTGGTTTCTCGGCGTCACGTTTCTTGCGCTGTTTGCGCTCCTCTTTTCCCTTCCCGCCCCCAACGGCCTGCCGGTGCCCGGCTACCGGGCACTCCTCGTCGCCCTGGCCGCCGTCCTGCTGTGGACGAACGGAAGGGTGCCGCTGGGGGTCACCGGGATCCTCGTCGTCCTCCTCCTCGCCCTCACCGGCGCGGCCGCCTCCTTGCCGGAAGCCCTCTCCGGCTTCTCCAGCCCGGTGGCTTTTTTCCTCATCGGGGTTCTCACCCTCGGGATCGCCGTGGAAAAAGTGGGGCTCGCCGAGCGGTTCGCCCGGTTTTTCCTCCGACGGGCGGGCGGGGCGCAGGGCCCTCTCTACTGGCAAATGATCTTGTCCTTTCCCCTCCTGACCTTCCTCATGCCCTCGGCCACCACCCGATCGGGGATCCTGATCCATATCTACGATCGGGCCCTCGCGCTCGGCGGCGTCCGCAAGGGTGCGCCGCCCGACCGGGCGATCATGATGGCGCTCGGATCGATCAACCGTCTCGCCTCGACTGCCGTTCTAACCGGTGGAATCACGCCCATCGTCGGCGCCGCCCTCATCGGGGGCATCGGCTGGGGCCGTTGGCTCGTCCTCCTCGCCCTGCCCTACTACCTCCTTCTCGCCGCCGGAGCCGGGGGGAATTACCTCTGGTACATGCGCGGAGAGGGGGGACGGGTTCCCTTCCCCGAGGATCGAGCGCCTCCGCTTTCGGCCCCCGAGGTGCGGGTGGTGGCGATCGTCCTGGCGACTTCGGCGCTTTGGCTGACGGATGGAATCCACGGCCTGCACCCGGCGCTCCCGGCCCTTTTGAGCTGGGCGGCCCTCCTCGCCCCCGGGGTGGGGGTCCTCTCCTGGCGGGAATTCGAGTCCCGGTTCGCCTGGTCTAATTTCTTCGTTCTGGCCTCCTCCCTCTCGCTCGGGCACGCCCTCATCAATACCGGGGCGACCCAATGGCTCGCCCTGCGACTGATGGCGGCGGTCCCCGCCATCTCGTCGGAGCCGGCCTTCCTTTTCGCCGGGATCCTGCTGGCGAGCGTGCCCGTCCGCTTTCTGGTGCCGAACATCGCAGGCTTTCTGGCCATCGCGATTCCCATCGGGATGGAGATGGGCCGAACAGGCGGCCTCAACCCCGTGGTCTGCGGCCTCGGGGTGATGATCATGGGCGACACCGTCCTGTTCTACCCGGCCCAGAGCGCCAGTTCTTTGGTTGTATTCGAGCGGGGAGAATTGTCCGCGGGGGAGGTCTTCCGCTTCGGCCTCTTCATGACCTGCGTCGCCTTCGCGGTCACAATGACGTTCACGCTGTGGTGGTGGAACGGAGTCGGCCTGGAATGGAGAGGATGAACCGCCCCGGCTCAGCCGGGGGAATTTCTCAGGAACCACCGCAGCCGGTAGTACGCGATACCAATATACTCGTGAAGCCCTCTTACGAGCAAATCCCAGCCGTCAACGCTCAATTCGTACCTGTGCCGATCGAAGGTGGGCGCCGGCATCGCGCGAATGCCATAGATCCGGAAGCTGTCCACCGCCCTCCGCATGTGGAGCGGGTCGGTGACGAGAAGGATTTCCCCGATGCTCAGCGCCCGCAGCATCTTCGATGCGAATTGCGCGTTTTCTTCCGTATTCGTCGATCGTTCTTCCAAAAGAATCGCTTTTTCCGGAACCCCGAGCGAGCGGGCGTAGCGTGCCATGACTCCTGCCTCGGTTTTCTCCCCGTTGGCGATACCGGCGGTGAAAAGAAGCAGGGGGACGCGCCCTTCGTTGTAAAGCTGGACCGACCGGATGACGCGCCACCGCGAAGTCAATGTAGGTTCCCCGTCTGAATGAATTCCTGCACCCAGCACGACCGCGACCGGCGCCTTTGAGTCGGGCAAAACCTCAAGATAAAGGGGGGTCACGAGAAACGAGGAGAAGTTCAAGAAGTAAAAGAGAAGAAACAACGCGCCCGCCATGGCCAGAAACGACCGACAGGCCGTGAAGAGAAATCCCTCCCTCCTGCCGTATACGCCCAGAAAGCCCAGAACGAGGTAAACCACGGCGATCCAGGCGAATCCCCACTGGATGAACGAAGTCGTCCGGGCGGGCAAACGGAAGTTGGGAATCAGAAAGTAAATGACGAGGACGAGAATCGCCGTCGCCCAAAAGCGGATGGAAGCTCTCGCCCTGTGACGTTCTTTTTCTTTCGCCACGTTCTTCCTATCCCCTCAGGAGAAAAAGCGGAAAACGGATAAGAAGGGAACCGATGACTTGGAAAACGGGGGGGAGGCGGCCGGGCGGCGCGTACCGGAACCTTATTTCCTCGGCTGCGCGAAGCGGCGGGTCTCCTCGCTCCAATCCTGCACCTCGATGCGCTTGTTCTCCACATCGAAGCGAAGGTTCTTCCCACCCTCCACGCCCCCCCCGTCGGCCGGACAAAGCACGTTTCCGCAGGATAGTTGATTGAATGAATCTGCCCCGCGCGGAATACGACGACCGAGCCCGCGTTGATCCGATACTCCCTTTCTATCTCAAGCTTTGCGAAGCCTTCGCGGGAGCCGTCGTCAACGCGGCTCCATCCCGTCATGTCCGTGTATTTCTTAGCGTTCTCGTAGATGACCCAGTGGTCGCCGTGATCGTGCGCCGGGCTCTTTCCCACGCTTTCGTAGATGTGCGCGAGAACGTACATGTCGGTATCCGGGTCGTGGTGAAGGACGTGCTTGCCGGGGGAGAGATATCGCGCCCGAGGCGCTCTTCGATGAAGGAAGGGTTGGCCAGGAGCTTCTCCAGGCTCACCTGGAGGGCCTCGAGCCCCGTAGCCTGATCGTCAACGAGAAGAATCGCGCGGCAATCCGCGCAATACGCATCGAATGGATGCTTCATGGCGCTTCCTCCTCTCGCCTGCCTCTCACCCGGACAGAAAGAAGATAGGCGAACGGTCAGGAAGGATAGCAAAATTGACCGCGGAATTCCTGTTCATTCCTTGAACACCGCATCCGTCCTCGGACTGATGCGCGAAATACTGGAAAGTGCGTCTCTGATCGTTCGAAACTCTTCGGAGGGAGGAGAGGAAGAGCCCTCCGGGGTGAACGGGCTGGCCGAAGGAGCAGCGGAGCTTTTGGCCTGTCCGCGGAAATCGCCGCATTCTCCAAGGGGGAAACTCCGAGCCCGGCGGGCCGCCGTATGAGATTCAGCGGCCTTCCGCATCGGCGGTATCGGCCCGTCCGGCGGGGCGACAGGGGCAGCCGGAATTTCAGTATTGCATCCCATTGCTTACTTCATGTAGCTTTCTCTGAATTTAACTGGGTGCAGGGGCCCTCCGTGCGGGGGGCAGGGAAGCCGGTGAGATTCCGGCGCGGACCCGCCACTGTAACCGGGGACGAAAGCGGAACAAGCGGCCACTGGCGCGGGAGCGCCGGGAAGGCCTCCGCGAGTAGGACGATCCGGAAGCCAGGATACCTGACTGCGCCTTTTTCCAACCGCGGCGTCTTCGAGGCTTGGGAGGTGCGGCCATGACCCTGGTGGTGATGAACCCCGGCTCGTAGCTTCGCCAAAGGGCCGGGGCTTTTTTCCGGTTCGGCCTCCGCTCCTCTTCCTGGGGTGGAAAGCCCCGCCCGGCCCGTCTTCCTTCCTCTGAAAACACCGCGGCCAAAACCAAAGAGGCGGAATCGTTCCGACCGAATTGTCCGGCAGGTGCACGGGAACCCGGTGAGAATCCGGGGCTGCCCAGCAACTGTGATCGACGCGACCTCCGAAAGAATGCCCACTGGGCCCCGCGGTCCGGGAAGGGCGGAGGCCGGCCATCGTCGCGAGCCAGGAGACCGGTCCGGCGGCGGACCTTCAAGAGGTGCCTCGGGGCGCCGGGGGGAAACCATGCGGACAGATCGGAAGGAACTCCTAGGCAAAACGGACTTCACAAAGAGTGCCGGGAAAGAATTCTTTTGGATCTCCTTATGGGGAGGGCTCTTCGCGCTCTCTCTCTTCGTGGCGGGGGGGGCGGCCGGCCAGACGGCGGAAGGCGGGAGAGCCGGCACCGAGGGGCCGGGAGAGCTGGCCCTGGATCCCATAACGGTCACGGCGACGCGCACCCGCCGCCGGGTCAGCACGGTGGCGGGTTCCATCGAGGTCATCTCGAAGGAACAAATCCGGGGACGCCTCTCCGGTGATCTCAACGATGCGCTCCGCGACGCCGCGGGCGGCGTCCTGGAGCAGAGCGGGAGCCGGGGCGGCTCGACCGACTTCCGCATCCGCGGCAGCGAAAACAATTTCACCAGCGTTCTCCTAGACGGCTTCAAGATCTCCTCCCCCGACGGCATCCCCTTCGACTTCGGCCACCTCTCGTCGGAATGGATCGAAAGGGTGGAGATCCTGCGGGGCCCCCAGAGCAACCTGTACGGCTCGGACGCCGCAGCGGGGGTAGTGAACATCCTGCCGGACGTGGGCCGCCCGGGCAGTGCGGCCGAATTCGAGGCCCACGCCCGCCACGGTAGCTTCTCCACCTGGGAAGAGTCCGTGAAGGTCCGGGGCGGAACGGAACGGGGCGGCTACCTCGCCTCGGCCAGTCGGATCGGCACCGAGGGCCGCTTCGAAAACGACAGCTACTACCGGACCGTGGGAACCGTCGTTCTCGATCTCGTCTCCACCCCCCAGGCCAAGGCCCGGCTTCTCTACCAGGTGAACCAGAATCGATTCGACAACGCCTCGGACACGGGCGCGGTGAACACCGACATCCGCCTCGATGACAACTTCACGGACAAAGAGCTCAACACATTTCAGAGAAACATCGACCAGATCGCGGGCCTGCGGCTGGAGCTACGGCCCGTTCCGTGGCTCGAGTACATTCCTCGCATCTCCGTCTTCGAGAGGGAAACCCTGTTCCAGGATAAGACGGACATCCTAGACGCGGCTCGCCCCTTCTTCGCCCCCAACCGGAACGACACCACCAAGACCCGCTACCTCGTGGACAACCAGGTGAACCTCCGCTTCGGCGAGAAGCGGGCGCGGTCCGTCTCCACCCTGGGCTTCGAGTGGGAAGAGGAGCGCTTCTTCCAGGCCCAGATCGGCAGCACGGTGAACCGCAGGCGCCGCGCCCGCTCCCTCTACGCCCAGGAACAGCTCACCCTGCGGAGGAACCTCACCCTAACCGCCGGAGTCCGATTCGACGACTTCGACGTCGGGGAAGATCCGCTGACCACGAAGTTTTCCGCCGCCTACCGCATCCGGGGCGCCGGCACCAAGATTCGCGGGGTCGTCGGGGAGGGCGTCAAGCGGCCCTCCTTCTCAGACCTTTTCGGCATTTCCACCTTCACGGGAAATCCCAACCTGAAGAGCGAAAAGCAGGAGAATTGGGAGATGGGGGTGGACCAAGACTTGCTCGGCGGAAAAATGAAGTGGACCGCGACCTACTTCGAAACCCACCTTAAGAACCTTATCGCCTTCAGCTTCGGCGGGTTCCCGAACGGGATGAGCTTCGAAAACATTTCGAAAGTCCGGCTGAAGGGGGCCGAGTTCTCCGCCGCGCTGATCGATCTGGAGTATTTCACCCTCCGGGTGAGCTACAACACCCTGGACACGGTGGTCCTGGACGACCGTGACGGGGCCGGAGGGTCCTCCTTCGTGCAGGGGAGGGAACTCCTCCGGAGGCCCAACTGGTGGTGGAGCGGAAGCGTCCTGTACCACCCGGACCGGCTGAGTGCGGGCGTATTCGTGAACCAGGTGGGAGACCGGCGCGACGGAGACTTCCGCCCCTTCGTGGACGGTTCGAACGGGGGTGCGGCCCGGACGGTGAACAACCCGGGCTTCACCAAGATTGACCTCGCGCTCGCCTACGATCTCATTCCGGAGCGCGGGCCCGCCGCCCGGAAGGGGGGATGGCTCCAGGCGAGACGGCTCACCGCCGAGTTCCGGGCGAACAATATCCTGGATGAGGATTATGACGAAGTGTTCGGCTTCAACGCACCCGGCATCAGCTTGTACGCGGGCTTCCGGCTGCGCTTTTAGCGCGGCGGACCGGCCTCTGCGGAAAGCCTGCACACAGAGGGGGCAGAGTTCGTGCGTCGGGCTCTGCCCCCCCGGGGAGGCAATAAAAATGCCGCAGCAGCGAGCGCTCTCCTTCATCGCGATCGCCACCGAGATCGTCTGCGCCCTCGGCTTCGGTGCTCGGCGGTCCGGGCGGACCTTTTTCCTCGTTTTTCTTGCCCTCACCGCGTGCGGGAGGGAATTAGGCGCGGTGGACATCCAACGGGTTTCCTTCTCCTTCGGGCGGGCGGAGGTGGCGCTCTCCGAACCGGTAAAAATCGCGGAAATTTCCGTAACCCGGCCGGGCGGAGGGCTCCTCCTCCGGCGGGACCTCGCCGGGAGGCGGGGAAGGGCGGTCCGGCTCGATTTCCCCTGGCGGCCGGGCGGGCGCTACACCTTCCGCTTGCGGACCTCCGGCGGGCGGGCCGTCGCCAAAACCGTGCGGGCGCCCGAGCGGGAGCTGCCCCCCCTCGCCCTTTCCCTTGAAATCCCCCACGGCTCCGCCTCCCCCCGCACCATCCTCCCCGCCGGGGCAGCGTTCCAGGCCACGCTGAAGGCAACCGCCGGCCGGAAAGAGGCGGGCGGCTTCCGCGTCCGGCTGCGCCTCCCCGCCGGAGTGGAGACAGCGGCCGTCCCGCCGGGCGTCGAGATCCGAAAAACCGAAGAAGGAACCCTCCTCCTCGCCCGCGGCGCCACCCACGCCCCGAACGACTTGTGGTTCCGCCAATTTTCCCTCCGCCTCACCGGCGGAGCGAAAGGCCCGCTCGCCTTCGAGGCCAAGCTCATTCCGGACGGGGGCGCCACGCCGCCCCTTCGGGCGAGTGCACACGTCCAAATCCGGGAGGCGGGCGAACTCGCCCGCTTCCTCGCGGTGGAAAAAACGCGCTTTCCCACAGACCAGGAGGGCGAGTTCGACGCAAAGCGGGTGCCCGGGATCATGTACCTCCCCGGCGGCCCGGGGCATTTTCTCCAAAACCTCCTCGGGGGGGCGGGCCCGCCGCCCAATCCCTTCGTGCCCTTCCGGCACCAGACGGTCTGGATCCGGAACCGGGCCGAAGGCGCCCTCGCGGTGGCGGCCACCGCCCGGATTCTCTCCCTCGAAACGGGAGCGCCGGTCAACTTCCTCCGCGCCCCCGGCCTCATCAGCGGCGGAACGGGGAGGAGCAGCGCCTTCGCCGTCCTTCCGCCGGGCCGCCTCACCCCCGTCGTCCTGCCCTTTTACTTCGACCCGCGCGGGAGCCGGCCGGGCCAGTTCCGGCGCAGGATAGAGGTGCGCCTCTGGGGGGCGGAGGCGAATCTCATCACCCTCGACCTTCCCCTCGAGCTGCGCCGCCCCAGCCTCCGGGCTTTTCTTTTCACGGCCGGGATCCTGGGGCTCGGAATCCTGGGATCGCTCCTCCTCTTTTGGAACAGAAGGCGGCTATCGAAAATGTTCCCGCTCCGCGTCCTCGCCGGCGCCTCCACCTTCGCGGCGGTCATCACCGTTCTCGCGGGGGTGCCCGAGCTCATCCTCGGGAACCTCCTCACATCGGCGCTGGGCCCCTTCGCCTTCCTCATCTCCGGTCTCTTCACGGCGGTTCCCGTCTACGCCATCGGAGTGGCCTTTCTGATGCGCTACCCCGTTCCCGGCGCCCTGGGCCTCCTCATCGGGATCCGCAGGCTCATCCTCGCCCTCACGATCTACTCTCTCCAGCTCCTGCCGCTCCTGATGCTCATCGCCGAAGTCATCACGCTGGAAAGCGCCGCCTGGCTCGCGGGCGTCACCCGGGGCGGCCCGGGGGGGCGCCTCTTCGATCGCTGGCCGCGGGAGCGCTGGCGCCCCCTGCTCGTCGGGGGGGCGGCCTTCGTCGCCGCCGACACCCTCATCACGGCTGCCTCCTTTCACCTTCACATCTTCTTCTTCCGTCTCGTCTACGCCGACTGGTACATCGTCCTGTTCCTCGCGGTCTCGAGCGTACTCTACACATTCCTCGGGGTCGCCCTCGGCCTGCGCCTGGGCGGTCCCCTCCGGGAGGTGGCGGGATGAGGAGCGGGTGCGCGATCCGGTGGGCGGGCGTACGGTTCCGGTACGCGGGCGCGGACGCCCTCGCCCTGGAGGGGATCGACCTCCGCATCGGCGCGGGGGAGTTCGTCCTCCTCACCGGCCCCACCGGCTGTGGAAAGACCACCCTCCTCAAGACGGCGAACGGCCTGATTCCGCGCGAGAGCGCCGGGAGGATGGAGGGAAGCGTCGAAGTGTTCGGGGAAAACGGGAGGGGCATCCTCCCCGGCCGGGTGGGGCTGCTCTTCCAGAACCCGGAGGATCAGCTCCTCTGCGACAGGGTGGAGGATGAGGTGGCCTTCGGCCCCGAGAACATGGGCGTCCCATCCGGAGAAATTCCGGTCCGGATCGCCGAGGCTCTCGCGGCCGTATCGGCGGAGGGAAAACGCCGCGCCCGTTGCGCCGAACTCTCGGGAGGAGAAAAACAGCGGGCCGCCCTGGCGAGCGTCCTATCGCTGCGCCCCCGTCTCCTCGCCCTTGACGAGCCGACAAGCCAGCTCGATGAGCGGGGCGCGGCGGAAGTGCTCCGCGCCCTTTCCCCAATCCGCCAAAATCTCGGGATCGCTTTTCTCGTCGCCGAGCACCGGATCGGGCGCGTCCTCCCCCTGGCCGACCGGCTCGTCGTCATGGCGAGGGGGAGCATACGCGGGACGTTTTCGAGAGAAAATTTCCCGGAAGCCCTTCCACTCCTGCGCGAACTCGGCCTGGAGGTGCCGCCCTGGATGGAGCTGGCCTCCCGCACCGAGGCGGGACCGGCCGGGGGGGAAGAGGCCGCCTGCGCCCGCCTGAAGGCGGCCGGGTTGAGAATCCAAAAAATCCCGGCGGAAAATCATCGAGAAAAGGGAGCCCCGCTAATGCGGGTCCGGGACCTCGGCCACCGCTACCGGGGCGCCGCCGCGCCCGCTCTGTACGCCCTCTCCTTCCAACTCGAGGCAGGCGAGATCCTCACCCTGCTGGGGCACAACGGCGCGGGGAAGTCCACCTTTCTCAGCCTGCTCGCGGGCCTCCTTCCCCGCCAGTCCGGCGCGATCGACTGGTTCGGCGAACCGGCGGGAAGGCTCAAGCCCCACACCTTGGCCGGGCGCGTGGGATTCCTGTTTCAAAACCCAGACCTCATGCTGAGCGCCGAAACCGTGGAGGACGAGGTGGCCCTCGGGCCCCGCCTGCTGGGGTTCGAGGCCGGCCGCGCCCGGCGGGCGGTCGCGGCCGGCCTGGAGGGGCTCGGGATCGCGGGGCTTCGGGCGCGGAACCCCTTCTCCTTGAGCCGGGGGGAGCGGCTGCGGGTGGCGCTGGCCGCGCTGCTGGCGGGCGAGCCCCAGGTTCTCCTCCTGGACGAGCCGACCGCGGGCCTGGACCGGGGCGCCCGCCTCGGCTTCCTCGACGACCTCCGCGGGTGGGTGGACGCCGCCCGGGAAACGCGGGCCGTCATCCTCTGCACGCACGATTCGGACGCGGCCCTTCGGGTGGCCGACAGGGCGGTGATCCTCCGGGAGGGAAAGCGGGCCGCCCTGGGCCCCATCGACGCCCTGATGGGAGGGGAGGGGGAGGGGCAAGTAGCCGACGAGGAGGTGGGGCCCCTCGCCCGGATCGCGCGCCGCCTGGCCGCGCCCCGGGCCCCCCGGACCATCGAGGCGCTCATCGGAGGACTCGACCGTGCCGAGTGAACCGCACCGCGCAGCGAAAGAGCGCGACCCGCGCTTCAAGCTCATCATGCTCCTCTACATCGGCGTGCTCGCCGTCACCCTGGACGCCTTTCCGGCCCTCGCCGCCCTCGCCGGGGCGGGCTTCGCCTGCGCCCTGGCGGCGCGGCCCAACACCCGACAATTTCTTCTCCTCGCGTTCCTCCTCACATCCACCGTTTGGGGCCTCATGCTCTCCCAGGCCCTGTTCTACCACACCGCCCCCCGAACAGTTCTCTTCGTCGTCTTCCCCCCGGACTTCCCCCTCCTCGGACCACTGACGGGCGGCCTCACAGCGTACCGCGAGGGCGTCGCCTACGGCGCGGCGCAGTCCCTCCGCCTCATCGCCACCATCAGCGCCGGCCTAGCCCTCGCCTGGACCACCGAGCCCAACCGGATTTATGCGGGAATCTCCGCCCTGCGCCTGCCCCATTCGCTGGCCTTCTGCGCGGCGACGGCCCTGCGCTTCATTCCGGTCACCGCCCTCGAAGCGCAACACGCGCTCCGGGCCCAGCGCATGCGGGGGCTCCAACCGGCGGGCCGGGGCGGGCTGAACGTCCCCCGCGCCCTGCTCGCCGTCGCGCGGCCCGTCATCGCGGCCTCCATCCGTCGGGCGGAGACGGTGGCCCTCGCCGCGGCGAGCCGCGCCTACGATCCCGGCCGAGAACGGACGGCGCTTCGGCCCCTCGCCATGACGATCGGGGAAAAAACCTTGCTCCTGGCATCGGGGGGGTGCCTCCTCCTCGCCGTCCTGGCGAAGGTTTTCTATCTTCTCTATGCCACTGGCATCTACTACCATCCGGCGCTGTTGCCGCTTTACGCCCTCACCCCGGAGGTCCTCTGATGCGCCGCCGCTGCCACCTCCTTCTCCTGGCCGGTCTTCTCGCCAGCTGCTCCTCCGACGCCCAGGTCCCTCGGTTCACCTTCGCCCGCCTGGGCGGGGTGCTGCGCGGGGCGGAAATCCAAGCGGGAGCGGCGGTCACGGCCCGCTGCGGCGACGAGCCACGAAAGGTGGAGGTTGCGACGATCCGCTCCGCCCTGTTGCTGCGCTTCCGCTGGCGGCCGGAGGAGCGCTGCGCCATCCGCTGGGGGGAGGGCACCGGCCGGGCCCTCGAGGCCCGCGCCCCCCTCCTCGCCGACCCCGTTCCCCTCTTCGCCCTGGACATGGAATCCGTCCTCCCCCTCCGGGTAGACGCCGGGCTCACCAACGAGACCTCGTTTCTGCTTTTCTCGCCCTCGGGCGATCGGCTGGCAGTGGGCACCCGGCGCGGGTTCGTCCGCGTCATCAAGGTGGAGAGCGGGAAGGTTCTCTTCCAGAGGCGAATCGCGGAGGGGATGGCGAAGTCCGCCGCCTTCTCGCCCGGCGGCCGCGTCCTCTTCATCGGAGAGCAAACGCGGGATGGATTCATCCGCGCATTCGACCTTCCCAGCGGGCGCGAGCTGTGGCGCCACCGACTGGCCGGCGAGTTGGAGACCGCCACCCCCTTCGACCCCACCAGCGCCCTCGCATGGGTCGAATACCCGGGGCCCTACCGGATGGCCGTCACCCCGGAGGGGGACCTCCTGGTGGGTGCCCTTCACGTCTGGCGCCCCGGCCCGGACCGTTCCGTCCGACACCTCTCCCACCTTTACCGCTTCGAGGGAAGAACCGGGGCACTGCGTTGGAAGTGGCCCGCCGGCAAACCGGCGCCGCTCAAGCTGACCTGGTTTTCCGCCGACGCGGCAATGCGGCAGGCCGTCGCCATCCTCGGCTCCGCCCGTCCGGAGAGCGAGTGGGGAGAGAACCCCCCGGGCCTCTACGCGGTGGATCTCGAGTCGGGAAAAATTTCGTGGAAATACCCATTCCAACCCCTTCGTCCCTACTTCCAGGATGTCTCCACCTGGCGGGGCGTCGGGGTCCGCCCGGACGGAAACCTGGCGGGAGCCTCCACCGCGGACGGCCGCCTGTTCATCCTGGAGGGGGGGCGGCTGCGCTGGACGGAACCCCGGGGCGGGCCGGTCCTCGTGAGCGGCCTGCCGGTGGTCTCCGAGACCGGCTCGATGGCGGCGACGCGGAATTTCGCCGTCTACCTCCTGGGGGATGGCTTCATTCCCCTGCAGGCGGCCCCCGAGGGCGCCGCCTCCATCGCCCAGGCCCACCCGAACCGCAACGCCATCCTTTTTTACGACTGGTCGGGGAGGCTGCGCATGCGCTGGGCCGCGCCGAATCGGCCGAACGGGGTCGCGGCGTCGAAGGATACGCGTTGGCTGGCGGTGGCCTTGAGCAAGAGCCAAAATCTGCGGCGGGAGGACATCAACGGAATCGTGCTATTCGACACCGAGGCCGAGGACGGCCGCATCTACGCGGGCGAGTTCCGGACCGAGGGACCCGTTCCCTTCGATCAGGTCGCTCTGAGTCCGGACGGCACACTTATCGCCGTCATGGAAACCCCCGCGGCTATCCCCGACAGGGAGCCGCCCCTGGGCAAGAGCCGTCTACATCTTCTCTACTGAGCACCATGATCTGGAAAGAGTGCGGGACGAACGATATGAGAAAAAAGCTGGGGATGGCGCCCCTGTACCTCCTATCGGCGGGGGTCCACCTCGTCCTCCTGGCCGGAGTAGCCACCCTCGCGCGCACCGACTCCGCGCCCGGCAGCCTCCGTTTTCAGGTCCGGATTAAATCGGAATCCCGGGCGGGGGAGAGGGGCCTCCGCAAGGAAATCGCACCCCTTCCGCCCACCACGGATTTTCCACCGAAAGGGGAATCCGTCCCCCGGCCCGCCCCCGCCGCGCCGGATCCGCTCCCCCAGGCGGCGGCGCCTCCGGCGGAGGTGAAAATCAAGGCGCGTGCGCCATCGGCTCTCCCCCGGAGGGTTTCTCTCTCCCACCCGCCCACCCGAAAAGTAAAAACGGACCGTACCGCTCCGGCTCCCATCCCCACTCCGGGAGAAGAAAAAAGCAAACCCGCCCGGAAGCCGCGCGGGCTGGACCCCATCGCCGACCGCAATAAAAACCCCGCACCCCCGCCGCCGGCCGAGATTACAGCACACCCCGCCGCGGAAGCCCCCCCTCCCCCTCCGCGGGAGGATGAGAAGGCGGCCCCCGCCCGGCCCCCGAGCGGCTCCCGGCTGGAACCGAAAATCTCCCGCCCCGCCCCACTGCGAATACCGCCCCCACCCCGGACATCCCGGCTGGCGCGGCCCGGCCGGCCGGCGTGGCCCGCCGGGGAAGCGCCGCCCTCGAAAGAGGCACTGGCGGCGCGCATCTCCAAGATCCGGCGGCGAATCGAGGAGGTGAGAATATATCCGGAAAACGCGCGGGCGGGCGGGATCGAAGGGACCGCGGTGGTGGCGTTCCGGATCCTTCCGGACGGGCGGCTGGGGCCGGTCCGGCTGCGAAAATCCTCGGGCCACTCCGCCCTGGACGGCTCCTCCCTCGAGACCGTCCGCCGCGCGGCCCCCCTCCCCTACGTAAGAGGAGTGATCGTTCTGCCGATCCGGTATAGATTGAACGAAGTAGATTGAATGACGGCATCCCATGCCCGGGCCCGACGGGACCTCGCTCGGGCTGTGGAACCACATCCGAACCGGGCACCTGGGGCTTCCCGCGGACCCCGGGCCGATTGAAATGACGGGCGGGGCCGGTTAGCCTGAAAGTGCGACCTCCGAAGCGGGGGCCGCCCCGGTAAGGCCGGGGGAATCCACCCCCACCTCGCCCCTATGGAGATACGAAATGCGCGTCGCCATTTTGGGCGGAACCGGGAAAGAGGGGAGCGGCCTCTCCCTGCGCTGGGCGCGGAGAGAAGAGGTGGTGATCGGCTCGCGCCAGCGGGAAAAGGCTGAGCGGGTCGCGGGCGAGGTCAACGAAAAACTGGGGGAAGACCTCGTCCGGGGCCTCCCCAATCTCGATGCCGCCTGGGAGGCCGAGGTGGCGGTGCTCACCGTCCCCTATTCGGCCCATGAGGCCATCCTGGCCCCGCTGGGGGAGGCGCTCCAGGGAAAACCCCTCATCGACACCACGGTCCCCCTGGATCCCAATAATCCCACCCGGCTCCAGACCAGATCGGGGCGGAGCGCGGCCGAGGAGGCCCAGGAAATTCTCGGCCCCGAGACCCACGTCGCCGCCGCCTTCCAGACGGTCTCCTTCACCCTTCTCCAGAACCTCGACCATCCGGTGGAAGGCGATGTCCTGATATGCAGCGATTTCGATGACGCCATGGAGGCGGCCCTCTCCCTCGCGAAGCTGTGTGGATTCCGCGCCCTCGACGCCGGGCAGCTCCAGAACGCCCGGGTGGTCGAGGGCCTCACTCCTATGCTCATCCACATCAACCGGAATCACCGGGTAAAGCACGCAGGCTTTCACATCACCGGCCTCGACGGACACTAATCCTCTACCGCCCTGCCCCCTCTCCGAGCGACTGTGCTATGATTCTCCGCATTCCTAAGAGACTACGATTACCCAATCAGGGAGGGTCGCCGTCATAGCAAACCGACTCCTGTCTCTCGCATCTGTCATTCTACTCGGCGGCGGGGGATACTTCGCCTACCAGGCACAGCAAGCGGGGCAAGACTTCCGAGCCGCCCGCGAGGCGCTTCGCGAAGCGGGCGCGCACGGGGACAGCCTGAAGGAGAAAGTCGGCGAACTCGAAAAAAGCGCGGCAGAAGAAAAGAACACGGCCAGGAGGCTGAGCGAGGAACTGGCCTCCGCGCGCGGAGAGGCCGAGCGGCTGCGCGAAGCGATTTCCGCCGAGCGGAAAAAAACCGAACAACTGGAAGCTTCGGCGGGCGGTCTGGCGGAGGAATTGAAAACCACCAATGACGAGGCGCAGGCCCTCCGCGGAGAGGCCGAGCAACTGCGCGAAGCGATTTCCGCCGAGAGAGAAAAACGGGGAGAGGTGGAAAAAGCCGCGCTCGGCCTCTCGGAAAAGCTAACCGCCGAAAGAGAGAATTTCCGCAAGGCGACCGTGAGCTACCGGGCGGACCTCGTACGGGTGCAGCGCAGCCTCATCGGGACGGCCACCTCGGCCGAGGAAAGGCGGCGCAAACTCAACGAGGCCCGGGCCATGCTCAAGCAGATGACCGACGATCGCCGCTCGGCGAGCGATCGTGCCCAGGCCTTCGAGGTCCGGGCGAAAAAAGAGGCTCGGCGCGCAAAGGAATTGGAAAATCGGCTCGTCCTGCTTCAGTCTCAGCTCGAAAGTCAAGAGGTGACCGTGCGGAAAACCCGCGAGCAGTTCCAGATCGACATCATCGAGCGCCTTCTGTTCGATTCGGGCAGCATCCGGATCAAGGAGGACGGCCGCAAGACCCTCAACCGCATTGGGGAGATTTTTGAGGACCTCTCCTCCCGGATGATCCGGGTCGAAGGGCACACGGACAACGTGCCGACCAGCGGCGCGCGCTCGAACCGCTACCCGACCAACTGGGAGCTTTCCACCGCCCGGGCGACCGCCGTGGTACGCCATCTGCAGGGGCTGGGCGTTCCCCCCGAGCAGCTTTCGGCGGCCGGCTACGCCTCCTACCAGCCAGTGGGGAACAACGACACCCCGGAGGGCCGGTCCCGCAACCGGCGCATCGTGATCCTCCTCAGCCGGAGGAGGTCGACGAACTAGACCGGACCTCCCCGCGCCGTCAGCCGGGGGCCGAGGCACTCTCGTACGCCGATATCACCTCGCGTCACCAAGTCGTCTTTTCGGGTCAGCTGCCAAGGGAGCGGCGTCCCGGAGGCCTACCGGCGGGTGCGCGTCGCCGCCCTTCCCTCGATCTGGCCCGAGCCCTTCGGCATCGCCAGGATCGAGGCGATGCCGCACGGCCTTCCGGCGGTGGTCTTCGACGTCGGCGGCGTATCGGACTG
>CAZUHN010000004.1:0-6207 GCA_964620535.1 uncultured Nitrospinaceae bacterium
GCCTCTCTCAGCTTCCCGATGATCTGCTCCGCGGTGTGGCGCTTCTTGGGCATAAGCCTTCCCCCTCGGTTGCCGTCCAGAACCGAAACTATATCGAAAATCCTCTCATTCGGCCTGGACCGGTTTTGGGGGGGCAGGTCATTCCGGAGGAGGTGGCTGAAGGACTAACATAAGGGGTGGTACCACTATCGGGGGCAGGTCACTTTGGACATCGATCTGGTTTTTGGACAGGACGCACTTGAAAGTGGAGTTTGTTTTCCACTCCCCAATTTCCATGCCCAGCTTTTCGGGAATCAATTTGTCCTCGAACATTCGGCGAGGTGTGGCCACGACAGAGGCAGATGAAGGTTGTATGGAGAATCCCGGCGGCTTGGATGTCCCCCAAGGCCAAAGCGGGTCGAAATGGTGTCCCGCCGCGGAAAATCTTGCTATCATGTCGTCCTTTTTCGGAAATTCAGAATCGGCTTAAACATGTTTCGCCGCGCCGCAATCGAGGCGCATTGGGCGTGCGGGAGGATCGTTTGCGAATTTCCGGGAAATGTGCGGAGAGAGACTCGCAGTGCCGTTTCGCCCGAGCGAGTGTTGGGAGATCAGAAATGGAAACGAATGGGAAGGTGATCGCAAACGTTAGCACGGTTACTCCCCTCGATATGGAGGGGAAAAAGGTGGGCGGGGTTCTTCTGGAAGGGCGGGTAGATTTGTGGGTGCTGCTCACGGGCGAGCGCCTGCAGATGGTGGAACTCCATATCGGGAAGGGCTATTTTCGTCCGCTTCACAGCCATCCGAAGCACGAATCCATCGGTTACGTCATAAGCGGAAAGTTGCAGATGGGCATCGGGGAGGAGAAGCACACGCTGGGGTCGGGTGACGCGTGGCATCACGACGTGGGGGTGGCGCATTGGACTCGCGGCCTGGAGGACACCCGAGCCATTGAGATTCACGGGCCGCCCCGCCCGGAGCATTCGTGATCTAAGGCGGGCCGATCTTGAACGGCCGCGGGTGCGCGGAAGAATAAGCAAGGGGGAATTAGGGAATGGGTGTTTTGGACGCGATGCGGATGGAAGGGGCGGCGGCGCTCGTGACGGGCGCCAGCCGGGGACTGGGGAGAAGTTCGGCGCTGGCCCTGGCCGAGGCCGGAGCGGACCTGGCCCTTTGCGCCACCGGCTCGTCCGCCCTCGAGGAAACGGCCGAAGCCGTCCGGGCGGCGGGCCGCCGGGCGGAGATCTATCCTTTCGAGGTGTCGGACCCGGACGCCTCCCGCGAGGCGGTCGACTGGGTGGCGCGCGACCTGGGCCGGATCGACATCGCCGTGAACGCGGCGGGAATCTGCCCCCGCACTGCATCTCTCGAAACCCGGGACGAGGAATTGCACCGGACGTTTGCCGTCAACGTGTACGGCACCTTCTATGTATGCACGGCGGCAGTCCCCCACATGCGAAAGCCCGAGGTCCAGAAATCGGGCGGAGGACGAGTGGTTAATTTCGGCTCGGTCGCCGGGATCCGCGCCCGGCCTAACGTGCCCGTATACGGCGCCTCCAAGGCGGCCGTCCAGAACCTGACCCAATCTCTCGCCGTTGAATTCGCCCCGCTGGGGATCCGAGTGAACGCCGTCCTCCCCGGGCAGTTCGATACGGACATGGGCGCCCCCCTCATGAACGATCCGGAAGCCCTGGCGGCCTATGTGAAGCGGATGCCCCTGGGCCGGGTGGGCCGGGCGGAAGAAGTGCCGGCCCTCGTTGTGTACCTCTGCTCCCCGGCCTCTTCTTACGTAACGGGATCGCTCGTTGTCGTGGACGGGGGCGTCTCTCTCCAGTGAACGCCGGTTTTCTTGCCCTCCGGGGTTGTCTTTTGTTTTGTATGGCCCGAAAGCTGAAAAAAGAAAGGCTCGAGGGATGAGCGAAGGGTACCGGATCGGCGTGGACGTGGGGGGCACCTTCACCGACCTCGCCGTGGCCGACGCCGCGGGGCGCCTGATTTGCCTGGCCAAGGCGCCCTCCCAGCCCCAGAACCCGGACCGCGGCGTCCTCCGCGCCCTGGAGCGGGCCGCCGCCGCCCTCGGGGTGGACGCCGGCTCCCTCCTCGGCGGGTGTGGGCGGTTTGTTCATGGTTCGACGGTTGCGACGAACGCCCTGCTCACTCGGCAAGGGGCGAAGGTGGGCCTTCTGGTCACGCGGGGGTTCCGCGACTCGCTCTCGTTCCGGCGGGGGATCCGCGACCACGTATGGGACCACCGCGCCCCGAACCCGCCCGTTCTCGCCGAGCGCTATCTCCGCCTCCCGGTGGGGGGGCGGATCGGCCAGGACGGCGCCGAGTTCGCACCTCTGGAGGAGGCGGACGTGCGCGCGGCGGCTGAGAAATTCGCCCGCGAGGGCGTGGAGGCGGCCGCGGTCTGCTTTTTCAATTCCTACCTGAACGGCGCGCACGACGAGCGCGCCGGCGGGATTCTCCGCGGCCTTCTGCCGGAGATTCCGGTGATCCTCTCCTCCCGCGTCGCCCCCATCATGGGAGAGTACGAGCGCTCCTCGACGGCGGCGATGAACGCCTACATCGCGCCTCGGACCACGGCCTACCTGGAAAGGCTGGAGGAGACCCTCCGCGGCATGGGTTACTCGGGCCCCTTCCTCCTCATGCAGAGCAACAGCGGGATGGCCACCGTGGAGCACTGCCGCTTCCTCCCGGCGGCGCTCATCCTCTCGGGGCCGGCGGCCGGGGCCGCCGCGGGAGGCATTTACGCCACTGCCTGCGGTTTCCAGGACGCGGTCTTCTTCGACATGGGGGGTACTAGCGCCGACGTCACCCTCCTGCGGGAGGGCCGGCCGGGGATGGTGGACCAATCGGTGGTGGGCGGGTACCACGCCAGCCTTCCGGCGGTCGAGGTCCACACTATCGGCACGGGGGGCGGCACCCTGGCCTGGGTGGACGCTGGCGGGGGACTCCGCGTGGGGCCCCAGAGCGCGGGGGCGGAGCCGGGCCCCGCGAGCTACGGGAAGGGAGGAAGCGAGCCCACCGTGACGGATGCCCACCTCCTTCTCGGGCGCCTGGATCCGTGCGGCCTCCTGGACGGTGAGCTTCCACTCTCGGTTGAGCTGGCGGAGGAGGCGATTCGGCACAACATCGCCGGATCCCTGGGGATGGAAGTAAAAGAGGCGGCCGCCGGGATCATCCGGATTGCGAACCGCCAGATGGCGGGCGCTGTGCAGACCATCTGCGCCCGGCACGGGGCCGACCCCCGGCGGATGGCCCTCATCGCGGGCGGGGGGGCGGGGGGGCTGTCGGCCTCGGCGGTGGCGCGGATCTGCGGGATGGCCACGGTGATCGTGCCGCGTGAAGCGGCGTGCGCGTGCGCCGTCGGAATGGTCGGGAACGCCGTTCGGTACGACCGCCTCAAGAGCCGCCAGTTCCGCCTGGTGGAGATGGACGCCGAATCCCTCAATGGCGAGCTTGCGGCCCTTCACGAGGAGATCCGCGCCGAGATCAAGGGGGCCCGAGGCGATCCGGGCCGCTTTGCCTACACCCTGGCGATCGATATGCGCTATCCCGGCCAGGCTTGGTACCTAACGGTGGAGGTGGAACCGCCCCTCGCCGATGACGCCCCCGAGACGATGGCCAAACGGTTCCACGCCCTTCACGAGGAAACCTACGGCCACCACCGCCCGGCGGAACCCGTCGAGGTCACCGGCTTCCGGGTGCGGGCGGAGGAGCCGGAGGAAGCGCTTTCATTTGACGTTCCGGCCCTGCGCGGCGGAGCGCCCGCCCCCCGGGCCCGCCGTGCCGTTTACTTCGAGGCGACGGAGAGTTGGGAGGATACCCCCGTCTACCGGGGGGCGGACCTCGCCCCGGACGCCCGGATAGAGGGTCCCGCTGTGGTCGAGGAGGCGACCACCACGGTTCTCGTCGAGCCGGGCGATGTCCTTCATCCCGGCGGCGGCGGTGCGTTCGTCATCGAGCTCGCGGCGGCGTCGGAAGAATCTGCTTGGCCCGCGGCGCGGCCGGCCGGGGCGCCCGACCCTGTCACCCTCGCCATCCTTCAACAAAGGTTGGATGTCATCGCCCGCGAGATGGGTATCATCATGCAGCGCACCGCCCGCTCCACCATCTTCAGCCAGGCGCACGATTTTTCCTGCTTCATCACCGACTCGGAGGGTCACCTCGTTTCCCAGGCGGACGGCCTGCCCATTCACACGGGGAGCGGCGGCTTCGCCGTGCGCGGCGTCATCAAGGATTTCGGGGACTCGATGGCCCCGGGCGACCTCTTTCTGCTCAACGATCCGTACATGGGCGGCGGCAACCATCTTCCGGACTGGACGATGATCGCCCCCGTCTTCGTGGGGGACGTTCTTTTCGGGTTTGTGTGCAACCGGGCGCACCAGGTGGACGTGGGTGGAGGCGTCATCGGGACCTATAATTCCGACGCCACGGAGATTTTCCACGAAGGCTTCCGGATCACTCCGATCCGCATCCACGAACGCGGCGAGCCCCGCGCGGACATCATCCGGCTGATCCTGGCCAACACGCGCACGCCCGAAGTCATCATCCACGACTTCTCGGCTATGGTGGGCAGCACCCGCGTCGGCGCCTCGCGCCTCGCCGAGGTTTTTCGCGAGATGGATCTGGAGACGGTCCACGCCGGGTTCGCGGGGCTGCTCGCCTACTCCGAGGCTTTGATGCGCGCCGAGCTCGCTAGGATCCCGGACGGCGTCTACATTGGTGTAGATACCATGAACACCGACTGCTTCGAGCCCATGGAAATCCCCATCAAGCTGACCCTCACCAAGAAGGGGACCGGTCTCACCGCTGACTTCACCGGGACGGCCCCCCAGATCAAGGGCTACAAGAACAGCCCGATTGCAAACACATCCTCGGCCCTCTACACCGGGATTTCCTCCCTGGTGGCCCCGCACATCCCGCACAACGAGGGGACCTACCGTCCCATCAAGATCATCGCGCCCGAGGGGAGCGTCGTGAACGCGCGTTTTCCTGCCCCGGTCACGCTCTGTACCGTCTTTCCCTCGCACGAGATCATCCAGTGCGTCTGGAAGGCGATGGCAGGCGCCGTCCCCGAGCGTGTCTCGGCGGCGTGGGCGAAAACGGCGTATCCCGTTACGGCGGGCTACGACAAGCGAGGAGAATTCTTCGTGGTCTACCACTGGGGCGGGGGCCCCGGGACGGGGGCGGTGCACGGGCGTGATGGTCTCGACCTGATCGGCAACATGCCCACCCTGGGTGCCCTCACCGTTCCCAACCTCGAGCACTACGAGCAGGTCTACCCCCTGCACTTCGTGAAGCAGGAAATCCGCATGGACGGCGGGGGGGCCGGGCGCTGGCGCGGCGGGACGAGCGTGATCTACGAAAGCCGCATTAAAATGCCGGTCTCCTGCTCCACCCGGTGCGAGCCCGCACGCACGATCACCTCCTTCGGTCTTCTGGGCGGCGGTCCCGGCCCCATCGCCCGCGTGAGCTTCACGCCTGAGGGTGGAAGCGAGACGGACCTTCCCCAGTACGCGAACCTGGACCTCCCCCCGGGGCTTTTGCGCATCGAGGGGACGGGCGGGGGCGGCTTCGAAGATCCCTTTGAGCGCCCGGCCGAGCGCGTCGCCCGGGATGTCCGGGACGAATACGTCTCTCCCGAGGCCGCCGCGCGGGACTACGGCGTGGTCGTGGACCCGGTGACGTTCGAGGTGGATGAGAAAGAGACAAAGATGATGAGAAAAAGATAAATCCGGCCGCCCGGGAGGGGTCAGTTCATCTCGGCAGCCCGACTCCTCCTTTTTCCACCCCAAAAGAGCTTTTTATATCCGGGACGAGGCGATGACGCTGCGGAAAATATCCCCGAAAGCGATCCGTTCCGGCGGCGTACCGACGGTGACGCGGACCAGTCGGTTCAGAGGAGGCGCGCCTGGAGACCGGACGAAGACATCCCAATGGATGAGTTCCTCCACTACTTTTTTTGCGTTTTCGGCTGTTCTGAGATCCATGGCGACATAATTCGCGGAAGAGGGAAGAGTCGCCAATCCCAGCTCTTTCGCCAGAGAATGATATTCTCGCCGCCCTTGCTCCACAGCGCGGACGACGCCGCGGATGAAATCGAGATCCCGCAAGGAAGCCAGCGCCCCCGCCTGTGCCATCAAGCTCACCCCGAAGTGGAGGCGGATTTTGTTGAAGGCGCTGACCGTCTCGCGGTGGGCGAGGGCGTACCCGACCCGCGCG
>CAZUHN010000005.1:0-1912 GCA_964620535.1 uncultured Nitrospinaceae bacterium
CTCGTGAAGGCGGGGAGCGGCGGCGCCACGCTGGGAATCCCCGACAGCGCGGGCGTCCCGGCCGATTACGCCCGCAACACGATCACACTTCCCTACAACGACGCGGAGGCGCTGGAGAATCTGTTTCTGCGCGAGGGGAAAAATATCGCCGCGCTCATTCTGGAGCCCGTGGGCGGCAACATGGGCCTCGTCCCCCCCGAAGAGGGTTTTATGGAAATGGTGAGGCGCTCGACCAAGGGCTCGAACTCGCTCCTCATTTTCGATGAGGTGATGACGGGATTTCGCGTGGCCCGCGGGGGGGCGCAGTCGCTCTTTGGAATCCAGCCTGATCTCACCACGCTGGGCAAGGTGATCGGCGGCGGGATGCCGGTGGGCGCGTACGGAGGGCGGCGCGAGGTCATGGAGGTGGTCTCTCCCCTGGGGCCCGTCTATCAGGCGGGAACCCTCTCGGGAAACCCGTTGGCGATGGCGGCGGGCGTCGAAACCCTTCGCATCATCAAGGAAGAGGGCCTTCCCGAGGCGCTCGAGGATCGGGGCCGCCGGCTCGAGGAAGGGATGGCCGAGGCCGCGCGTGCGGCGGGGGTGGCCACCTGGGGCGCTCGCCGGGGGTCGATGTTCTGCACGTTTTTCCAGGAGGGCCCGGTCCGCGATTTCGCCGACGCCCAGCGCTCGGACACGGAAAAGTTCGCCCGTTTCTTCCACGCCATGCTGGAGCGGGGGGTGGCCCTCGCGCCGAGCCAGTTCGAGGTGGGTTTCCTCTCCTCGGCCCATACGGAGGCCGAGATCGAGACGACCCTCGAGGCGGCGCGCGAGGCGTTTGCCGCTATCTAGGTCGCTTGTTGTAGAATGAAGCCCCTCTGCCCGGGCCGGAGCACGACCGAGCCTTGACGAGTTCGAGACAAGACACCCGCAATGAGAAGCCGGACCGCTACCTTTACTGGCTGGTAGGAGGGGTCTGTGCCATTCTTCTGGGCGCCGCCATTCTCGGTAGGGACGGCCTGTTGGCGGTAATCGTCAATCAACGGAGGTTAGGCGAGCTCAGGGGCGAGGTGACTCGTCTTTACGAGGAAAACCGCGTTCTCCAAAATCAGATTCACTCCCTCCGGAGCGATCTCACCTACATCGAACGAATCGCCCGGGAGGACCTGGGCCTCGTGAAACCGGGCGAGACGGTCTATGAGTTCGTTCCCGACAGAAAGCGGGGAGGCGGGAAAGCCGGGAAGCAGCCTTGAGCCTTGAACTTTTAGCCCTGAGCCCTTGACACCCGGCCCCCAAGCCTTTAAATCACTTATACATTTCGGTGCGGGGTGGAGCAGCTGGTAGCTCGTTGGGCTCATAACCCAAAGGTCCCCGGTTCGAATCCGGGCCCCGCTACCAGACAAAATCAGTGGGTTAGCCAGAGATGGCTAACCCACTTTTTGTTTTTCAGGAAACATCTAGGAAACATCGCTCAAATTTTTCATTCATTTACTGCTAGCTTTTCATTGACACGGCTTCCGAACGGTTTGGGGAGAACTATCCAATCCTCCCGAACGCAGTGAGCGTACACATCCATCGTGACACTGAAATTCGAATGTCCCATCCATGCTTGCAGGTTCTTGGGAGCCGGGCCGTCCTTGGTGCGCCCGAATCGGTTGGCGTGAATCGTTGCGAAAGTGTGTCTCATCCCCTTGGGGGTAATGTCGGGGAAGGGCCGCTTGTGGCCCCTGCGCTCATTCTCAGCTCGGGCAAGTTTCACCATCTGGACCCACAGTCGCCGGAAGCCATCTAGTTGCAACGGGAATATCCGCGCCTTTGGGCCTTTATCCTCGCAAGCCAGGTACCACTCTTTCAGAGCGAGGGCGAAATCCGGGAATAAGGGAATCTCCCTTCGGGCGTTGCGGGATTTCGGAGTAATGAATCCGTCCTCCCG
>CAZUHN010000006.1:0-41090 GCA_964620535.1 uncultured Nitrospinaceae bacterium
TGTTGTTGAAAGTGGATGAGCCCCCCAAAACGAAAATGCGAATTTCGCCCGGCGCCTTTTTCCTGGAAAGCTCCGGCCCCCGCAATCCGAGGCTGTTGATCCGGATGGTCTCGCGGCTCTGGACATACTCTCTCGATACGATTTTCCAACCAAAACAGGAATCCGCCTGATAGCGAATGGTCGCTCGTTGCCAAGCAGGAAAATCCTTGTGGCGAAAAACCAATCGCGTGAACCCTTCCGCGACGAGAAGGGCGATAGCAAGAGAAAATATTGGGAGAAGAATTTTTTTCACCGGCTGGTCCCAATCACAATTAACTTTTCGGGCGAATCCTCAATCCATCCCCATCAAGAGGATGACAGCCCTTTCAATATCGCTTCATACTGCTCCGAAACTGTGTCCCATGTTCTCGCCTCGGCCCGCTTCCGGCCCGACTCACCCATGGCCCGAGCCAAATCCGGGGAAGCCAGCAAGCGGCGAAGGGCGGATTCCACATCACCGGGATTGTCCGCATCAACGAGAATCCCCGATTCTCCGTTGGCAACGGCTTCGGAAGCCCCGCCCGAACGGCCCGCGATGACGGGTTTTCTGCAAGCGCCCGCTTCCAGATGGGCGATGCCAAAGGCCTCGACGGCACCCGTTCCCGCAACCTCCCGGCTCGGCATCGCGAAAACGTCGCACGCCTGATAATAGGCGTGGGAGCCGCGTCCCAGCTTGCTGCGAGAAACCTCACCGAGGAACAACACCCGCTCGCCCACTCCGAGTTCATTCGCGAGAGCGCGCAAGCCGCCCCGCTCGGGACCATCCCCCACGATGAGATAAATCACGTCGGGATGGCGCTCCGCCACCTGGGGCAAGGCCCTAATCACAGCGTCAAAACCTTTCACCCGGGCGAGCCGCCCCACGGAGAGGATAACCTTTTTCCCGCCGAGGCCTAATTCACGCCGGGCAACGGCGCCCGCTTCAGATCCGTCAAATGAGGAAAATGAGACTCCATTCGGTATGGCGAACGTTTTCTCCGGCCTCAGGCCCATCTCAAGCAAGCGGCCGTGCGCGTAATGGCTCACCGCGATCACCGCATCGGCCCTGCCGAGAGAGACTATCAATTTCTCCCGGCGGCGGGAACCGTATACCTCGTTTCCGTGGACCACAACCGCCACGGGAACACCCATCATGCGCCGCGCGTAAAACGCCGGCCGCAAGAAATCCGCCCGATGCGTCAGTAAAACGGCATCCGGCCGTTGGGCGACGACAATGCGGGCGAATACCGGCCAGAGGAGCGGTTTCAAACCGACGCGGGTCACCTCCGCGGGCGCCGTTTCCGCGTCGGTCTCGGCGTCTTCCTCCCAACCTCGTGCCAACACCCTTATCCGGTTCTCGCGCCGCACCAAACCCGCCGCCAGAGAGTACGAGAGCGTCTGGACCCCGCCGACCGAGGGGGGGTACACCGGTGCGCACAGAAGAAACTTCACAGAATTTTTGTTAGGGCAAGAGGGCGAAAGGTACCCGCTGTTTTCTCCGAGACAATCTCCCGGTAGAGTGATTCGGTCACGTCGACATTCGCCGAAACGCTGAAGCGCAATGCCAACTCACGTGCCGCCTTTCCCAGGGCCACCGCGCGCTTCTCGTCCATGCAGGTCCGGATTTGGCGGGACATTTCATGCACATCGGCGGGATCATCGAGAACGAACCCGTTTTCGCCATCCGTCACGATCTCCGCCCCGCCGCAGCGCGAGGAGAACACGCAAGGCAACCCGCTCGCCAACGCTTCGAGGCATACATTGCCGAACGGTTCGTAAAGGGTGGGGAAAACAAATACGTTGGCCGCCCGGTAGATTTCCCCTGCAGGGTCTATCGCCCCGCAAAACAGCGTCCGCCGATTCACTCCAAGCGAACGGGCCAACCGGCGGTATGGACCCATGGTTCCTTTCCCGGCGACAACGAGCCAGGGCGTCCCCGGCCCCCCGTTCCCGAGGCGCGAAAAAGCTTCGATGAGAAACCACAATCCCTTGCGGAAATATCCGCTTCCCACAAAAAGCACCATAAATGCCTCCCGCGGCACGCCCAACCGGCCGCGTATTTTTTCCCGCTCCCCCTCTTCCGGCGGGCGGAACTCATCCGGATCCACGCCGTTATAGATGACCGGGATATTTTCCAGTCCGAAATGGCGGCGGATCTCTTCCGCGCCCTTCTGCCCAATGGCGGTTACGCGCCTTGCCCCGCCATCCTTGATGAGCCGCTTTTCAATGCGGCAAAGAAGATGATGAAGCGGGTCGAACCATCTCAGGGCCGCCTTCAGGGGGGACAGATATCGTTTCGAGACCAAAAGCCACTCGCGGTGCAGACCTTCGCCGGCGCGGTAAATGTCACAGTCAAAGATCCGATCGCAGGAATGGACCACATCGAACTCCTCTTCCCGCAGCAGCGCCCGCACCCCCCTCGCGAAGGAGAGCACCTTGAGGAATGAAAAGGGCCCGCGCGCCTGAATTCTGCGGAAACGAACAGAGGGGCCGGGCAATTCCGGGCACCTGCGGGCGAGTAAGGACACCTCGTGGCCACGCCGGGCCATCTCCCGGGCAAGAAGCCAAACATAGCGCTCCACTCCCCCCGTTCGGTGTACGGCGGAGCGGATAAGAGCAATCTTCATGCGTGTCCTACCGAAAAACGCCGCGGCTTTGCCAACTATGCATTCTTCTTTGAAATTAGATACTGACCGAGGGCGAGATGGGGCAGGCCCGAAGTCTCAAAAGTGTGAATCGCATCTTCCGCGTTCGAAACGATGGGCTCCCCGTGAAGATTGTAGGACGTATTGAGAATGGCCCCGATGCCCGTCAGTTCCTCGAAAATTTCGATCAAACGATAATAATCGGGATTCACCTCTCGTTCGAGAATCTGCGGCCGCAGGGTACCATCGTAAGGGTGGCAGGCCGCGGTGAGCTTTTCGAGACCCGCAGGCGTGCTGTCAAAGGTGAGCATCATATATGGGGAACGCAGCCTCTTTGGGTTTTGGAGATACTCTTCTTCCCGCTTATCAAGAACTGTCGGCGAGAAGGGCATCCAAAAGTCCCGGGACTTGATCATTTTGTTTATTACAGAGACGACCTGATGAACACTCGGATTCGCCAGGATTGATCGGTTTCCAAGCGCACGCGCGCCAAATTCCTCCCGCCCCTTGACTCGAGCGACAATATCGCCAGACGCAAGATATCCGGCCACCTTTAATTCGATGTCATCATATCTCTGAACCCGGTGCCTTTCCCGCACGTTCATTCGATCAAGGGTTTCCGCCACATCCTCCTCGAGAATGTCTTCGCCGAAATACAGATGTGAAAGGGGTACGCAAGGCCGCGGCTTGACCCCTGGAGTTCCTTGGGCCTGCAGCCAATACGCGGCCCCGATGGCGTTCGATTCGTCTCCGCAGCTGGGCAAAACAAAAAGTTCGCTCACCTCGTCGAGAGCGGCCACCTTCTTGTTGGCCTTAACGTTCATGAACACGCCGCCGCTCACTGCAATGCGGTTCTCTCCGGCCGCATCAATACCCGCCCGAACCCACTCCAAGAGCATCTCCTCCAGGAGTTCCTGGCCGGCGGCCGCGACCCAATCAAATCGGTGGCGCACCAGATTCTCCATCAAATAGCGGAATCGGCCCTTCCGTACTCTCCACCGAAATTGCGGGGTGCCGTTCATTTTCTCGTAGGCGATCATCTTTCGCAGCACTTCGTAGGAGTTTTTTGCCCCCCCCTCCGGCGCATAGGGAGCAAGCCCCATCACCTTATATTCGTGCTCAAGCTGACGCATCCCGAGGAAAACGGTGAGCAGGCTGTAAAAACTTCCCAAGGAGCCCGGCGCGCTCGGCGAGGCGGCCAACCGCTCGATTCCCTTTTTTCCTCCCACGTTCCAAGTGGCGCAAAGGCCGTCCCCCGAGGCGTCATTCGTAAGAACCGCCGCTGATTGGTCCTGAAACGCGAAAGGTGAGCCATAATAGGCCGCGGCGGCGTGTGAGGTATGATGTTCAACGATATGAATATTAGATTTCGGAATCCCGATATGGCTGGCGATTTCCTGGAACCGCTTTTCATTCGGCAAATGCTGCTTCCCCGGAGCCTCGCCCGAGAAGCCCAGCCTTTTCCCCCAACGCCGAACCTTCCTGCGGAGGATCCCGCCCTTCTTCACTCCGAAATATTTATCTATGTACTTCTCGTCACGGGTAACTAGCTCGAACCACTCCACGTCCATGGCCTCATGCCCCGCGAGGGCCACTGCGGAGATCTCTTCCGGCTTTACGATCCCCTGCGACATCAAGGATTCGACCGCCCGTCGGGGATAACCCCCTTGATTTTTTATTCGGGTAAGGCGCTCCTCGCTCAGGCAGCCGATCACCTCCCCGTCCCGGAGCAGGCATGCGGTGGCGCAATGCGAATCGCTAATCCCAAGAATCAGCGTCCCTTCCACCTCTCCCTGGCTCATTGCGCCAATCCTCTCCGGGAACGCACCGTTTCCCGGTAAATCTCCACCGTCCGGCGGGCCATCACACGGCGATCGAACTCCTCCTTTGCCCGGCGGCGGGCTAACTCTCCCATCTTCCGGGCGGCCTGCGGTTCCTCTTTCAAACTTGCCAGGGCACCGGCTAAGGCCGCTTCATCATCAGCCGGGACCAGTATTCCCTCCATCCCGTCGCGGACGATCTCTTCTACGCACCCCACCCGGCTCGCCACGACGGGTCTCCCCGCAGCGAGATATTCAAACAAAACCCGGCTTGTCCCCTCCGACCGCCGGGACGGAAACGCAAGAACATCGCAGGCAGCAAAGGCGGCCGCGAGTTTTTCCACATATCCGGGAAAAACAGCACGATCTCCCAGGCCGAGCGCAGAGGACAACGCTTTGAGATTATCCAGATCCTCTCCTTTTCCGATAAACACCATCCATGGGGGCTCTTTCCCCTCATGTCCCAGCCGCGCCGCCGCCCGCAAAAGAATGTCCTGCCCCTTCATCCACATTCTCAAGCTTCCCGCGACACCCACCACCCACGCCTGCGGAGGAATTCCCCACTCGGTTCGGAACGAAGCGCCGTTGTCAGAGGGCCGGTAGGAGGCAGAGTCCACACCTCCCATCACTACGGAAAACTTCTCAGGGGGAAACGGCCCCAATCGTTGATAGCCAAGGAGAATTTTCTCGCAAACCGGAATGACGCTATCCGTGCCCCGGAGGTAAAGCCATCGGTTGAAAAGGTGATTCTTCACCGGCTCGAGGATGTGCCGGCTCCGGACGATGGAAGGGGCTCCTCCAAAAGGCCAAGCGAGGGCGGCCAGCCAATGTTCCACTCCCCTGTGAAGGTGGATGATGTCCACGGACCGCTCGCGCGCCAACCGCCTGAGATACATGAGATCTTGAAGGTAACTCAAGGGGTGAAAGCTATTGCTTGCCTCGATGAAAGCAACCTCCGGTACCCCTTCTCGTCGGATTCGTTCGGCAAGCGTGCGGCCCCTCTCCACATTGCGGCAAAGGAACAGTACCCGGTGCCCCTCACCCGATAGCCCCAAACTCAAGGCCACCGCGGCCCAAGCGTCGGAACTCCAGCCCCGGCAGGTGACGATTTGCATAATCGAAAGCGGGCGCTCAGATTCGGCGGGCACTGCCGCATCCATCATTTCCGTTACACTGTGTGTCATCGATCTACATTCGTATCGCCGGGAGCCAAGCGGTCCCGCTTGCCGATATACCCTTCGGATTCCATATCTTTGCGGGCGATCCCTTCTGATATTTCATCGTCATCGGCGAACTGTAATTCATAAAGCCTATGATACAGGCCGCCATGGGCCATGAGATCCGAATGGGTGCCCTGCTCGACAATCTGTCCGCCGTCCAAAACATGAATTTTGTCCGCCTGCTTCACGGTGGAGAGGCGGTGAGCGACCACGATTGTGGTCCTCCCCTTCATGAGCCGATCCAAGGCTTCCTGGATCAAAAGCTCGCTCTCGGTGTCGAGGGAACTCGTCGCCTCGTCCAGGAGAAGAATGGAGGGATCTTGGAAGATGGCTCTGGCGATGGCGATGCGCTGCCGCTCCCCTCCGGAGAGGCGAAAGCCGTCCTCCCCGATGCGCGTCTCGTAGCCGTTGGACAGCTCGCAGATGAATTCGTGGGCGTTCGCGGCTTTGGCGGCGGCGACTACGGCTTCCGGATCAATGGGTTCCCCGGCGCCATAGGCGATGTTCATCGCCACCGTGTCATTGAAGAGGACAACATGCTGGCCTACAACCGCAATCTGCCTACGCAGGCTCGACAAGTCGATCTCCCTTATGTCCACCCCATCGAAGGTGATTCTCCCCATGGCAGGGGTGTAAAAATAGGGAATGAGATCGAGGAAGGTGGTCTTCCCGGCCCCGCTCATTCCCACCAATGCGAAAATAGATCCTGCGGGAACGATCAGGTTTATGTCCTGGAGAACCGCCGTGGCATCGTATGAAAAACTCACACCGCTGAACTGGATGCTGTGGGCGAGAGGCTCCATCTTCCGCCCGACGGGGTTCATGGGCTCAAGGCCATGATTGTCCATCAACTCGAAAACGGACTGGCAGCCTGCCACCCCTTCCATCAAGGTGTGATATACCCGGGTAAGAGATTTCAGCGGGCTGTAAATCATTCCCACGGCCACCAGGAAGCTCGAAAGCTGGCCCGGCGAAACTTCTCCCCGAATCACCAACGCGGACCCGTACCACAATACGCCGCCGGCCAGAATTCCCCCGATCGCTTCGACAAGCGGCGGAGCGAGGGCGCGGGTTCGCATGGCTCCCATTATCGTCCGGAAAAAGGAACGGTTTGCTTTCTCGAACCGTTCTTTCTCGTACCTTTCCGCCCCGAAGGCCTTTACCACCCGGATGCCGGCGTACGTTTCCTTCATGAGCGAGTTGATATCTCCCATCCTGTCCTGGGTCTTCCGGGTGATTCGGCGGATTTTCTCCCCAAACTTCGCGATGAGAAAACCGATAGGTGCGATTACGACGAGGAAGAGAAGGACCATTTTGGGGAATTGATAGGTCGCTATCGAGAGAAGGGCGATAAAGGTAAAAAAGTGCCGACCGAAATCTCGAACCGCGCTGGAGGCCGCTTTTTGCATCAAGGCGATGTCATAGGTGACTTTGGCCATGAGCTCCCCCGTCGTCTTGTGATCAAAAAAACGCAGGGGAAGGCTGACGAGATGCTGATGCAGAGCGTTGCGGATATCCATCACGACGCGGTGGCCCACCCAGTACATAAAATAGTTCTGCAAATAAGTGGCAACGCTTTTCAGGAGATAGATCGCAACAACCGTCAGTGAGAGCAATTGCACGATCCGGACGTTTCGGCCAATGAGCAAATCGTCCACCACATACTTCACAAGGAGCGCGGGAACGGCGCTTAGGCCACCGACAACGACCGTGCAAAATACCGCGATCGAAAACCGCAGTGAATATCGTCGGAGATACGCCATAAGGCGAAGGTAGATTCGGATCCTGTTCATCTTTTCGCTCCCGCATAATCGTGCGGCATGGGCGCGGCATTCTCCAATATAGACGCATAGACGGTCTCGACGCTCGAAGCGCGATGTCCTCTGCCGAAGCGCTCCTCCACCCGGTTTCTTCCCTCCTTGCCGTATGCGGCGCGCAGCTTCTCGTTTTTCAATAGGCCGATGAAGGCGTCCGCCAACAATTCGGGAGACCCCGGCGGGACGATTCCGGCCGTCATGCCGCCCTCAACCACCTCTGCGAGACCGCTGTTATCGGCCACCACACAGGGGAGACCCAGGGCCATCGCCTCCAACACCGCCCGGCAACTGCCCTCCGACCCCGGCGTCATCAGGGTAAAGATATCAAAAGCCGCAAGAACCGGAACCAACTCGCCTTCGATGTAACCCGGGAAAAGTACTTTTTCGGTTAGGTTCAGAACGCCCGCATGGTGGCACAGCTTCGAGAGAAATTCTCCCTTTCCAACCACCACGAGCCGGGCGTTCGGAATATCCGCCGCAACCCGGCGGAAGGCTTCAAGCAACACCGGAAGGCCGCGACCGGGGGCCAGGCGGGATACGATGCCGATGACGGGAACATCCGAATCGATTCCCAAAATTTCCCGTCCACGCGCCCGGCATTCCGCGGTCGGGGGGCGAAACCGGTTGAGATCAACTCCTCCCGGAACGATGTGAAGGTGCTCGGCGGGCACCCCCACGCCGTCGTGCAGAGCGCCGGCGATGTATTGGCTCACGGCGATGATGGCGTCCGTCACATAATAAAGGTAGCGGTATGCGGGGCTTGTCTTTGCCGCCCTCGGATGATGAACCGAACGAACCAGGCGGACAGGCCGCCTCGCCATGGAAGCGGCAAGGTGCGCGAGCCAATGGTCCGCGGTGAGATGCGCATGCACGACATCGGGTTCCACGCGATTGATAAGGGCGGCGAGATCGCGCACAGCCCGCCAAACGGTCCACGGCTTGAGGCTCCGCGTGGGCTCCAAACCTGAGATTCGCGGCACGCCCGCCTTTGCGGCCTCCTCCTCGAGGCGCTCTCCTCCCCCGCAAACAAAATGCAGGCTGTGGCCGCGCTCGGCGAGGTCCGCCGTCAGGAAGAGGGCCGGCTCGGCGGCACCCGTCCACCAGGGACTGCTGATCACCTGAACCACGCTCATCGGGCGCATACGGCCATCACCTCTTCGTAGATGTGGACGGTCTCGTCCAGCATTTTCTCCAATGAATGATGTTCCCGGACGTATGTTTTCCCCGAGGCGCCCATTCGGGCACGGCGCGCAGAATCGGCCAGCAGTTCTTCAATTCCCTCTGCCAAGGCATTTGGGTCCTTGGACGGAATGATCTTACCCGCGCCGGAAGGACCAAGGACCTCGGGAACACCTCCAATATCGGTTCCAATGATGGGCAAGCCCATCGCCATTGCCTGAAGCGCCACCTGGGGGATGCCCTCGGTACGCGTTGACGCAATAGCGAGCAGATCGAGCCCCGCCATGATTTGGGGGACGTCCCTCCGGTAACCCGTAAAAATAACGGTACCGTCCAAGAGCCCCAGGCGTTCCGCCTCCGCCCGGAATATATCCCGCCACTCGCCATCTCCCACAATGAAAAAGCGCACACGATCATCCTTTTCTTTCAACATGCGCGCCGCGGCCAATAAGTGATCGTGCCCCTTGCTTTTCCGGAGCTGAGCAATAATTCCCACCGCCGGTGTATCTTCTTCGAGGGAAAATTCCTGGCGAAAGGTTTCCCGCCGCACGTTTTCGTGAAACTGGGAAAAATCCACCCCCGTCGGCAGCACACAAACGCGCGAGGGATTGCAACTTCCGCCCTCGATCAACATTTGGCGTATGCGCTCGGCGGTGGCCATGATTCGGTGGGGAAGCCGATAGGCCCAATTCAGCCAATGCCCCTTGACGGGTATCGATACATGGCGGGTCCTCACGACAGGCACCGCCAGCGCCCGGCCGGCCAAACCCGCCAGCCAGCTGTCCTTGCTGCTGTGGGTGTGAACGACATCCGGACGATATTTTCTGATGAGTCGCAGCATTTGGATCAGCGCCAAGGGGTCCCAACTCGCCCGCATCCGGACCGCCTGAAAGGGGATTCCAGCCTGCTCGGCCTCCTTTTTCAGTAAACCCTCCGGCTGGCCCACGATCAACACGCAGTGGCCTTGCTTCTGAAGGACGGCCGCCTCGAGAAGGATTCTTGTCTCCTGCCCTCCCCAGCCGGGAGAGGCCTCTGTGTGAACGATGTTAAGGGATCTCACGCCGGCGACGACTCTCCCACAGATAGGCGGCGCGCATAAAAACATAGAAAGACGAACCGGCCGAGACAATGAACCCCTCGAATCCGTCCCGCCAGCCCGATTTGAGAAAATAACTTTTGACGAATCGCCAAAGAGGGCGAAGCGTGAAGTCTCCAAACCGCGAGGAATCACCCCTTAACTCCAAATCCTTGGAGGCAAGCTCCGCGTATCGTACCTGCCGCGCAAAATAATCTCCCAATCTCTCGTAGCTATGGTGCTCCATAGGCTCGTTGAATTCTTCCACCTTCCCGCTCACTTCAACCGACTCATGAACGGGTTTCGACAAAAAACGTGCATTTTTTCTGCGGAACAAACGAATCTGATGGTCCGGCCAAAGCTCGCCATGGCGAAGCCATTTGCCAAAAAATATATTTTTCCGGGGGATTCGGTACCCTTCTGCCGGACCGTTTTCCTGAAGCACCGCCAATATCCGATCGCGCAAAGCGGCCGTTACGTACTCGTCGGCGTCCAAGCTCAGGACCCAGGGATGTTGGGTGTTTTCGATTGCCAGGTTTTTCTGAGCGGCGTATCCCCGCCAAAGATGCTCAATTACATTGGCTCCCCGTGAGCGGGAAATTTCCCGTGTCTGATCCGTACTGCCGCAGTCGACCACCACCACCTCATCGGCCCATGAGACACTGTCAATGCACTTTCCAACATGGTGGGCTTCGTTCAGGGTGACAATCGTAACACTCAGGGATTCGCGCTCTTGCGTCGCTCTCGTTTCCTCCCGCAATAGGGGATAAACCTCCTTCGTCACTTTATCCCTCTTTCGCTTGGCTTTTCTCCCATTCTTCCAACGGAATGGCTTCGTCCACCAGCATAATAGGAATATCATCCTCAATCCGGTAAACCAGCTTCGACTCCCGGCAAATCAAAAAGTAGCCGTCCTCACTCAGTTCGACAGGTTTTTTGCTCACCGGACATGCAAGAATTTCCAGCAACTCTTTATCGATCGTCATCCTTCATCTCTCCTCAATAACCAGTCCCGCTCGAGCCGAAGGCCATCTTCCAGCCGCGTGGCGGGTTGGAAACCGAGGACGGCGGCGGCCCGCCTTGTGTCCGCCCATGTGTGCCACACATCACCCTTCTGGACTGGCTCGCTATTAATTAGTAAAGGTTTCTCCAATATCTTTTCAATGCTGGCGATTACATCGTTCATCGTGGCACGCACGCCGCCCCCGACGTTGTAGACACAACCACGCTCGCCCTTTTCCATGGCCGTCGCCGTGGCATCGACGGCATCATCCACATAGGTAAAATCCCTGCTTTGACTCCCGTCCCCGTAAAGCGATATCGGCTCCTCGCGAAGCCCCGCCTTCAAAAAACGGTAAAAGGCCATATCCGGCCTTTGCCGGGGACCGAAAACGGTGAAATACCGCAACATTACCGTCGGAACCCCATAGTTTCGATTGTAGATCGTACAAAGATTCTCTCCCGCGAGCTTGGTCATCCCATAGGGCGACACCGGACACGGAATCGTATCCTCGACCGTGGGCGCCGATTCCGCATTCCCGTAAATCGACGAAGAAGAAGCATAAACGAAGCCTCGCAGTGGGCGGTCCCGGAAAGCCTCAAGAAGGCGCTGGGTGGCGAGAACGTTGTCCCCCACATATTCCTCAAAGGCGCTGCCCCAACTCTTTCTGACCCCCGGCTGCGCCGCTAGATGAAACACCCCGTTTACTTGTGAAGCAATCTCTTCCAGCGGATCGGTCCTCAGGTCGAGTTCTCGAAACCGGAAACCCCCTTTCCCATTGAGACTTTGAAGGTTTGCTTCCTTATCCTCCCTTCCGTAATAGGAGGAAAACCGGTCGATTCCGATAATCTCACCCCCACCTTCAAGAAGCCGCTCGCACAAGTGGGATCCGATGAACCCCGCTGCCCCAGTCACCAATAATACGGACATTATAGCATCCCAAATATTATGGCAGAAATTTCAATCCTTTACGTGATTTTCCCACAGCCGGCCCAATTCTCTGGCGGCTTCCGCGACCTCCACCCGATCCAGACACTCGATGTCCGGGCACGTCCTGCCGTAGCATCCGCTACAGGCGATCTTTCGGTGCATAACGGCGTGGCCTTCGCCCCAAGGGCCATTACGCACCGGATCCGTCGGCCCGATGATGGCCAGACAGGGAATACCAAGAGCCGACGCCAGGTGCAAAGGCCCGGTATCCCCTCCCGCAAAGACATGGCACCGCCTGAGAAAAGCGGCCATCTCCCGAAATGTCGTGGGAGGCGCTACGAGGGAGGGATTTTTCATCATTGACGCAACATTTTCGGCGGCAACCTCTTCTCCCGGTCCCCAAGTCAGCAAAACCTTTCCCCCCGTCATACCAACCCAGGCGTCGGCGAGTGTGGCGTATCGGTCTTCGCCCCACCGTTTCGTGATCCATCCCGCGCCGGGATGTACCGCCAAAACGAGATGGCCATCCGCTAGGCCTTTTTTATTAAAATATCCTACTGCGCCTTCGGCCTCCTCCCGCGTCTCGGGCAAAGGGAAACGCACGGCATCCGTTTCTGGAATCGGGATGCCAATGGGATTCAGCAACGAAAGGTTTTTCTCCACGACGTGATGAGGGCGGCTGGGCGGCTCCGCCCAAATGTTCGTGAACATCACGTTCATTGCCTCACGGCATGCTCGGTGCTCGAAACCGACTCGCATCCCCGCCCCGGAGCACCACGAGATCGCTCCGCTTTTCACGAGCCCCTGCGCGTCGATGGCGACATCGGCCCGAATTTTGCTTAGCCCCTGAATATCACGGCACAAAGCCAGCAACCCCTTCCGAAGGATATTCGTCCTCCAATCGCGCGTGTCCAGCAGAAGGATTTCATCAACATCAGGATTATCTTGAAGCAAAACCGACGGCCCGGGTTCCACGGCCCAACAAAGAAAAGCGTTTGGGCACGCATCCCGTATCGCAGCGGCCAGCGGGAGCGTGTGAATGACGTCTCCAAATGCGCCAAGACGAATCAAAAGAAACCGATCTTTCATGTTTCCACTTCTGGGGAAGAATTCTCGATGCGCTCTCGAATCACCGAAGAGGAATGGTTTTTTGGATCGCCGCAGATGATCACCTCACCCCCATAGCTGCGCACCGTTTCACGCTCCGGAACGGAATCCACCGTGTAATCGGTACCCTTTGCGTGAAAGTGCGGTTTCAGGGTGAGCAAAAGTTTCGTCACGTCATCATCCTCAAAAAGGATCAAGTAATCTATCGGATCTATGCCCGCCAGGACCTCCAACCTTTCATCCTGGTTCGTGAAGAGCCTCCCTTTACCCTTCAGCTTTCGCGCGGAAGCGTCTCCGTTCACCCCCACCACCAGGATGTCACCGTGTTTCTTGGCGGACCGAAGATACCGAATGTGTCCCACGTGCAGAATATCAAAGATTCCATTCGCAAATACGATCCGCTTTCCTTCCGCCTTGAGACGGTCCATCTCAGGAGCAAGCGCATCCAATCGGAAAAGCTTTCCGGAAAAAAAATCTGCGTCCTGGTTCATCAACTGTCCTTGTCAAAAGTCATGAGAAGCTCTTCAGCGTCAACAACGGCGGTCCCCTGCTTCATCACCACGAGACCGGCCGCCCGATTCGCAATATCCGCCGCTTCCATCATCGATGCACCCGCGGCGAGGGCCAGCGTAAATGCAGAGATAACAGTATCCCCCGCACCCGTTACATCCGTGACTTCGTCCGAGCCGTAAATCGGCAAATCCTTCCGCCCGGAGTTTTTCTCGAAAAGGCTCATCCCTTTGCTGCCGCGGGTAATCAGAACCCCTTGGGCGCAGGTTTGTTCAAGCAGCATTTGCCCGGCCTGATCAATCCGTTCGCTGTTGGGCGAAAACCCCAGCAGGGCTTCAACCTCCTCTTCATTCGGCGTGATGGCGGTTACCCCGCGAAACGAATCAACCGCGTTTCGGCTGTCGACGGTTACGATCATCTCGCTGGAAAGGTTTTGCACCGTCTCGCGGACTTTTTCGGTAATACAGCCGAGACCATAGTCGGACACGACAAGGGCACTCACGCCCAGACGTTTCATATCCTCCAAGGAGCGGATAACCCTGTTCTCCATTTCTCCCCGTATGGTTTCCCGCGGCTCATGGTCGATACGAATCACTTGCTGGCGGCTCGTATTTCGCCCTCCGGCCATTATTCGCATTTTGGTGGGACTGATGCGCCTCTTCTCCAGGGAAAGTCGTTCAATATCAACACGGCGTTTCTTGAGAACATCGATCAGGCCTCTTCCCGAAGAATCGTCGCCCAACGATCCGATGGTGAGAATTTTGCCCCCGAGGGAGGCCGCATTCATGGCCGCATTTCCCCCCCCACCCGGAAGTATTTCCCGGGAATTAAAGTTCAGAACGAGAACCGGGGCCTCGCGGCTGATGCGGGACGTTTCTCCATGGATGAATTCATCGGCGATAAAGTCCCCCAATACGGCAAGGCGGATTTGGGGGAAACCCTCCACGATTTCACGCAACTTGCCTTTCATCGCCCTTCCTCTCTGTTTATTTCCAAAACGCTCTCCACCGCCGCATAAACGTCTTCGGCAATGATGTCGGGTTTTCGCGGCCAAGAATCTCCGCGCAACTCCATCTCTCCCCGGCCATAACCGGTAAGCACGAAGGCCGACCGGCATCCCGCCGCCCAACCGCACTCCATGTCTGAATATTTGTCCCCGATCATGAAGGAGCGCGGCAGGGCCAAATCATGTTCTTTCGCAGCCTTGAGGAGCATTCCCGGGCGGGGCTTACGCATTTCGCTATCGATGGCATAGGCGGGGTCTTCCGAACTTGGGTGATGGGGGCAATAGTAGATCGCGTCGAGTTTGGCTCCGTGCTTGGCCAGTTCGGATTGAAGCTTTTCGTGCACTTTTTCCACCATCCATTCAGGAAAATATCCGCGGGCTACGCCTGCTTGGTTCGTGGCGAGAATGGCCGCATAACCCGAATCCGCTATCCGCTTGACCGCCGCAGCCGCGCGCGCGTATAGCTGAAAATCATCAAGGTGCGTCACATAGCCTACGTCTCTGTTCAATGTGCCGTCTCGATCCAAAAAAACCGCCGGTCGTCCGTTCAATTTTCCCTCGCTGGCCTGTTTATGCCTTATGCATATTTCTTTGCAAGTGCCCCTTTCGCCTCTTCCCGCACCAAATTGCGAACGGCATCGGCCACAACCTCCGACGCAATCTCGGCCATGCACTTGTGATGGCCCAACGGACAGGTTCGCGCAAAGCAAGGGCTACAATCGAGTTCCCGCCGGATAATCTTGTGCCCTTCCCCGCGGGGCGCGGTCCGCCTTGGATCGGTCGGGCCGAAAAGCGATACTGTCGGGGTCCCGACAAGGGCCGCCACATGAAGCGGACCCGTGTCGCCGGAGACGAAAACGTCAAGCCGGGCCAGAATGCCGGGTAGGGTGGATAGGGTATCCCGCCCGGCAAAGTTTTCCGCCGCCCCTATTGATGCGGCCCGGACGCTTTCGGCCAAATCCGCTTCCCCGGGGCCTCCCAAGAGAATTACTCGGGCACCGTCTTTCTCCGCCAGCATTCTCGCAAGCGCACCGAAAGATTCCGCTTTCCAAATTTTCGAGTCCCCAAAGAAAGCGCCGGGATGAACGCCCACGATTGGGCCGCCGTCACCGGCATCTTCCGCCGAGAGAAGCGTATCGGCGAACCGAGCCGCTTCCGCGGTGACGGGAAGGCGAACCTCCCGGTGCTTGGGCTGTAGCCCCTGAGCCTCCAATATATTTATATAGTAATCAATCAGGTGGGGAGGAAGCGAATGGGGAGGAGCGGGCACCGGATGGGTGAGCAGCCAGCCGCGCCCGTCTGTCGCGTACCCGATCCGCCTTTCCGCTCCGATCAGCCGCGCGGTCAGGGCGGACCGAAAGCTATTGGGCAAGAGCCAAGCTTCTCGGCGCCGATCCTTTTGAAGCCGCCGCCGCAAGGGGAAAAACGCCCTCCATTTATTGACTCCTCCACCGCCTCCGAGTATGTGAACTTCATCGATCCAGGGATAAGTCTCCAGCAGCCCCCCGGTCCACGGACTCGCAACCGCCTCGATTCGACGGCCGGGGAGGGCGGCTCTCAGGGAGGCGAAAAAGGGGGCCGCCATGGCCGTATCACCGATCCAGGCAGGCGCGAAAACCACCTGTGGCAAGGATTTTTCCATAGACGGTATACCCATCTTTTTCTCCAGAAGAGGCCTAAAAAGAGAGGAGAAGCGGACATTCCCCGGCCAGCCGATGGCAATATGCCGCCTCACGCTATCAATTCCTTAAAAGGCCCGTCAACAATTCACCCATCCCGGCAGAGAACCCAAAGGGTTTCCTATCCGGATGAGCAAAGCTAATATACGAGTTGAATACGTGGTTGAGGCACCTCCTGGAGATAACCCATTGAAAAAACTCTACCGGTATATTTTCGGAGAGCTTTTCATATACTTTTTCCTCTGCCTTTTTCTTCTTACCTTTGTGCTTCTGTTAAACCGCCTCTTTCAACTCACCGAACTTATCATCAACAAGGGAGTACCTTTCGCGATCGTGGGGAAACTCCTTCTCACCATCATTCCAGTATTGTTGCTGGTCACGCTCCCGATGGCGACTCTGGTCACCTGTATCCTCGTCTTCAGCCGTCTTTCGAACGACAATGAGTTCATCGCCATGAACGCATCGGGAATGAGCCTGTATGCGCAACTTGCTCCCGTGGCGTTATTGGGTTTGATCTCCGCTGCCATCAGCGCCTTTGTGATGATTTACGGTCTTCCCTGGAGCCACAATCTGACCAATTTGATTCGGCATGAAATCCTGCAAACCCGAATGGCCAATCTTGAAATTAAGGAGCGGGTCTTCAACGACAACTTTGACGGGCTCGTCATTTTCGTCCGAAATATCTCCAAGAAGAATCATGTATTGGAAGGTGTCCTCATATCGGACTCCCGCCTGCCGGACGACTCCCAAGTAATTTTTTCCAACAAAGGCATGCTGATAAACGACCCAGAAAATCAAAAACTGTTCCTCCGCCTAGTCAATGGCTCAATTCACAAAGTGGGCAGTGTTTCTGAGGAAGATGGAAAGGAAGCGAGGCAGTGGATGAAAAAAAAATACCACACGTCCTTGGCGAAGAACCAATATCAGCTTGTCCGTTTCGGAACCTACAACCTCAACCTTGACGTTTCGAAAACGATTGAACAGGCCAAAACCCTTCGTGTAAGGCTCCGCTCGCTTCCCATCCAAGACTTGAAAAACAATATAACGGCATCTACGCCCGGAACGATCCGCCACAACGCGTTCCTGGTTGAACTACAAAAAAGATTCGCGGCTCCTATCACCGTTTTTATACTCGCCCTCTTGGGCGCCCCACTCGGTATCCAAAACCCTCGTTCCGGACGACACGGGGGTTTTACCGTCAGCCTAGCTCTTCTCTTCCTGTACTACATATTTGCCACATTCTCCGAAGGGCTCGGCGAAAACGGACAGCTTCCCGCGCAAGTCGCAGTTTGGGGGCCAAATATTTTCATCTCCTTCGTTGCCTTATGGGCCGTTCGCAGAGTGGCCCGGCAGGGTCCCCTCGACATATTCGGCCTAATCGGAAGCGCAATGGGAAAAATACCTATCTTAAATCGACTCATGTCGAATGAGCTATGACAATCACCAGCCGCTACATCATGTTTCAATTTCTGCGCCTTGTGGCAATGGCCCAATTTGGCGCGCTGACGTTGTTTCTCCTCGCCGAAACGATTGAGCGGATCGATGATCTTGTCGAAAAAAAGGCGGCCGTTTCTGACGCGGTCCTTTTTTTCGCCTTCAAAACACCGCAAATAATATTCATTTCCCTTCCCCTTGCGGTTCTCTTGGCGTGTACCCTTTCTCTCCTTCTCCTCTCCCGCAACAATGAAATTGTGGCTTTTCGGGCTTGCGGTGCCAGTTTGTATCGCATCGTGTCTCCCATTCTCATTGCTGTCTTTTTTATCGGGGGCATGTCCTTTCTCGCGAACGAATATATTATCCCTTACACGAACCGACAGATGAACCATATCTGGGATGTACGCATCAAAAAAATTCCGCCCCGCGGCTACAACCGCACCGACAAAGTCTGGTTTCACTCGGAAAACAACACCATTTGGAATATTACGCACCTTGACCCATTCAAAAACAAATTGAGTGGGGTGACAATTTTCCATCTTGATGAGAACAACAGGTTGGTGCAACAGATCGATGCAGATAACGTCGAATGGAACAACGAGGAAAAAAGATGGATCTTCAAACAAGGTTTAATTTATCACTTCGGCCAGAGAGGGGAATTCCGCCAAGAGCAGTTTCAGGAGGCTCATTTCCCCATCCTCGAACGGCCCGCCGATTTCAAAGGGATGGGAAAATTTCCTGAAGAAATGAACTATGTAGAACTCACCGACTACATCCGTTTCCTCCAAACCACCGGTGTCGATACCACAAGCTATGTCGTCGATAAATGGGGAAAATTATCCAACCCCCTTATCGTTTTTGTCCTTGCCCTCGTCGGGATACCTTTCTCCCTGAGGTCCAACCGAAGCGGGGGTCTCGCGCTGGGCGTCGCCATAGCGATCGGAATTGGAGCGATATATCTCGTCTTTTTCTATGCGGGTCTTTCTCTGGGACACGCTGGCCGTCTCCCGCCGATCTTGGCCGCGTGGGGCCCGACTGCTCTCTTCCTCGCAATGGGATCCTACATGCTCATGCGGGTCAAAGGCTGATTTACGGGTTCATTTTCCCCCGGCTCATTTCAACGGCGGCCAATATCCGGGCAGTGAGGTCTTCTGGCCGATCAATTTTCATTTTTACACGGAGAAACCGAAACGTTTCCGTTGCCATGAAGGGGGAAAGCTTCACCGCATCCTTTTCTGTTGCCACAATAAAATCGGCCCTCGTTTTTGCGCGGGAAGAAATAATGCGGTCCGCATCCGAATCTGTATAACGGGCATGGTCAGGGAAAATCTCGTGAGCGAGAACCCGAACTCCGATCCGGGCGAGGGTTTTTGCAAAACTTTCCGGACGGGCGATACCGCTCACGGCGACAACCCCGCTGCCGGCCAGATCGCCCGGATTTTCCGCCGCCTTTCCCTCCCCATCCAAGAGCGCATCCACCAGCAAGCTTCCACAATATACGTCAAGATCTCCAATCGCTCGCTCTATCGCTCTTCGGTTTTCTGGCATTACCTCACCCGTTAGGAGTACAGCGCTCGCCCGGCCCAAGACCGCGGCCGGCTCGCGAAGAGCGCCTGAAGGAAAAACGCGCCCATTCCCGAAAAGATCCTCCCCCCGCAGGGTCACCAAATCCATGTTTCGCTGCAGTGCGACGTGTTGAAATCCGTCATCGAGGATCACGGCAGTCGCCCCAAATATATCCACGGCCATACGTGCTGCGGGTGGCCGTGCTCGGCCTGTGATCACCGGTACATTCGGAAAATTTCGGGCCAGCATCACCGCTTCGTCCGCCGCCGGCGGGCAACTCAGGCAACCTCCCCGGCCGTCCCCCACAACGGTGACCCCAGAGGCCATTTCCCCGTAACCCCGGCTCACCACCGCGGGCCGATGGCCCGCTGCCAACAACCGCTCTGCGATCCAAGCGACCGTGGGCGTTTTGCCGGTTCCTCCCAGTGTGAGGTTTCCTACAGAAATAACCGGCGCATTGAGACTTTTCCTCTCAAAGTAATCGTTCTCATAGAGCCAACGGCGAAGCTGCATCATCTTTCCGTAGACAACGCCCGCCGGCGCGAGGGCGGCCAAAGCGCATCGGGCCCAAACCGGAGCGTCCAGCCTTCCCTCCAGCGCCCGGCTCATCGCCATCTTTCCGATCATTTTTCTTTTCCGCCCGCGTTCCAGAAAACTTCTTCCAGAAAATCGACGCAACGGACGGACGCCCCTCTGTGCGATCGTGCGACAGAAAGCGCCATTTCACCCGCGCGCCGGCGCGCCGCCGAATCGGAAAACCATTGCACGAACACTCTTAAAAGGTCCTCTTCCCGTTCCACCCGGGCCGCCCCGCCTGCTTTCACAAGTCCATCCGCTACATCCTCGAAATTGTCCATGTGAGGGCCGAACACCAACGGGACCCCCCAACTCGCCGCTTCTATGGGATTTTGGCCACCGTGAGGGATTAAGCTTCCCCCGATAAAGGCCACCGTTGCGCACGAATAGGCATCCGCCAGCTGGCCCATAATATCCAGGATAACCACCTTTCGCCGGATGGAGGGCTCCTCCTTTGAATGGAGAACCTGGCTCCAGCGAACCGGGGCCAATCCCGCCCTGCGTAGGTCAGCCTCTACTTCCCCCAAGCGTTCCAGATGCCGCGGCGCGACGAGGAGACCAAGATCGACATATTGCATTGCAAGTTCCTTGAAACACCTGCCTATTTTGGCCTCCTCTCTCGGATGGGTGCTTCCCGCCACAATTACGGGATCGGTACCTTCCAGCGCAAATCTTTTCTTTTCTGTGGATATATCCCCGATCGGCCGGGGAGGGTGCATATCGAATTTGATGTTTCCCGTGGAAACGACACGCGAAGCACCCAGGGCTTTGAATCGAGCCGAATCGGTTTCGTTTCGCGCCGCCACTCCGTTGATGGAGTTCAAGAGAGGATGAAGCAAGGCACTAAGATAGGAATACCGGATAAAAGATCTTTTTGACAGGCGACCGTTCACGATCGCGACTGGGAGGTTTCGCCGATTGGCCTCACGAATTAGATTCGGCCAAAGCTCGGTCTCCACCACCGCGAGAGCAGAAGGCCGAAGACGAGAAAGGACACGTCGGATGGCAGATGGAAAATCGAACGGAAGATATATTATTTTCTCGACGCCGGCCAAGCGGGAAGCCGCCTCCCTCCCCGTCTCCGTTACAGTCGAAATGACGATACGAAGATTCGGGTGCCGTTCTTTCAATGCGGGCAGGAGCGCCGCAGCGACTCCAACTTCCCCAACCGAGACAGCATGAATCCAAAGGCGCTTTTCTTCACTCACCTCGGGAAGATCGGAAACATATCCAAAACGTTCCCCAAAACTCCCCAATCCCCTCCCACGCCTATTTAATCGTATGAAGAGGAAAATAACGAGAAACGGGAAAATCAATCGAAGCGAAAAATTGTATAGAAAGAATATCGGAACTCCCATTATCCTCCGATCCCCTTGATCGATTCGATAGCCCGTCGGTTTGCTTCCTGAAGACGGTTCTCTAACTCACATCGGCACTTTTCAAGAAGCGCGGGGTCATCCGTTCGAGGCACGACCAGGGGCTCTCCATAAGAGAGAACAATTCGTGTAAAAGGAACCGGAATAATCGTTCGATCCCAAGTCTTGAGTCGAAAGAATTTTGATGCCGCGAAACCCATCGGCATGATCGGCCGGCCGGACATCGCCCCAATCAATACCGCTCCCGGTTTAATGCGCCCTGCCGGGCCTTTGGGTCCGTCAGGCGTGACGACAAGATGATATCCATTCTCTATCGCCCGCAACATGGCGCGAAGGGCGATCCCTCCTCCCTTGCTCTTTCCACTCAAGGAATTGGAGGAACCACGAATACTCCGACTGCCCAGATAGGAAACCAACCGGGACAGAAGTTCTCCGTCCGGGCTCCGGCTGACAAGACAGACACGGGGAACACCGCCAAAAAAAATTGCAGTAAGCGCGATTTGAGAATGCCAGAATACTCCGATATGAAGGCCGGCTTCTCCTTTTAAAATTCGATCATGAATATCCTTTTGAAGGCATACCCCGCGCGCGGTTGCATAAACGGTACGCAGAACTCCCGCGATACCCAACGCCGCAAGCCGGATGGGGAGCGGCGCCTGCGGGTCACGCCCCCAATCGTCATAGAGAGGTGATTGGGTCCTCGATCTCAAGTGTCAATTCCCAATAAGGTTGAGATACGGCCTGCCGCCTTCTCGTACGGGTCGCCGCCGCCCAGGCCCCCGCGAATCCGCGCGAACGCACGGAGTTGGCTTTCACGAACTTCAGGATTTTCCAAAAGAGATAGAAGCGCAGCGGCGATTTTCGCGGGCCGCGCCTGATACTGAAGAAGTTCGGGCGATGCCTCCCACCCCGCAAGGAGATTCACGAGGCTGATGTAATCCACGCGGCTGAGAAAATATTTCAGCAATAAATAAGAGAGGTGGCCATCCCTGTAGACAACGACCATTGGCGTGCCCAGAAGACCTGCCTCAAGAGTCGCTGTGCCGCTGGCGACCACGGCCATATCCGCGGCACGGAGCGCCTCATGCGCACGCCCCCGAATCACCTTCACATAAAAATCGGCCGAATCCAGATGGCGTCCGGCTGCACCCTCCGGGAGGTTTTTTGATTCCGGAACGAGAAATTCGACTTCCGGGAGGCGCCGGCGAACGAGGCGGACCGCTCCAAGCATGGGGGGCATAAGCCGCGCAACCTCCTTGGCACGACTGCCGGGAAGGAGGGCGACAATGCGCTTATCTTCGGATATCCCCAGCGCGGACCGCGCTTTCTTCCGCGAGGGGGCGCCCGAGAGATTATAGGCAACGGGATTGCCAACGAATTCCGCGTTTCCGCCATCCCGCCGGAAATAAGACGGCTCAAAGGGAAGGCTCGTCAAACACATGTCGAAATTGCGCGCGACTGCGCGCGCCCGCTTCTCCCACCAGCCCCAAACCTGGGGCGGGATGAAATAAATCAAGCGAGGTTTTTCGGGCAACTTGCAGACCGAACGGGCAAGGGCGAGATTGAAGCCGGGATAGTCGACGAGGATAACTGCGGCGGGCCGCCGCTCGCGCACGCACCGAATCAGGTCCCGTCGAACCCGATACAATTCCGGAATTATCTTGAGAATATCCCCGAACCCGGTCACGGACAATCCCTCGCATCCGTGCAGGATCTCGACTCCTGCCCTGCGCATTTCCTCACCGCCCATTCCGAAGGCGGAGACATCCGGAATATTCCTGGAAAATGCCTCGAAAAGGCGGCCCGCGTGTTCGTCCCCCGACGCCTCTCCCGCCACCATCATTAATTTGAGATCGTGAGTGGTCATTCGCCCATTGTAGCCGTCCAGCCGAAAATAGCGATTCCGGCTGCGTCGGCTTCTTCAATCATCCGATCTCGGTCAAGAAGAAACGTGTTTCCCGCTTCAATAACGAGCGCTGCCGCTCCCGCTTCCCGAAGAGCTATCATGGTCTCTAACCCTACTACGGGAATATCATATCGCGGATCCTGATTGGGCCGGGCCACTTTACAAACCAGAGGACCTCTGCCTGATAATCTACCTCCTCTACGGATTGTTTCATTCGTCCCTTCTATCGCCTCCAGGGCCACCACAGCGCCTTTGTGAACAACAACGGTTTGACCCAGTTCAAGACAGGCAATTTCTCTCGCGATTCGAAATGCGTAACTAGCGTCTTTGAGCTGGGAGCGTTTCAAGCGTCTATTTCCAATCTGTCCTTCCGGCGCCAAAAGATGAGAAAGAAACTCCTTTTGCGAGAGGACTTCGACGCCGTTTTTTTCACAATATTCCAGGACGGCATCCATAATCGTTCCATCAGACATGTTCCGTGTTCGGGTGAAGAAACGGAGTGCTTCCATGTCAAATCTAATTTTTTGAAACAGCAAACTCTTTTCTACCTTTCCGGCAAATCCAATTCGCCGGACATTCTCACCCAAAAAGAACTTGATGATTTTATTAGGTTGGCCGGGAGAAAGGCGAACAATAATCTTTGCCTTGTCCGATAAAGCACCGAAGGTCTCTTCGGAAAGCGCAACAACGGCTACCTCGCAACCGCCTTTCCTTGCATTTTGAAAGAATTCGAAGGCAAGTGTTCCAGAGCCTGCGATGAGACCGATTTTCTCCAGGGAAGAAGGCATCCCGGAAGACTTAATATGAAATGGGGATAGGAACGTTAATTAACTTAAGGACGCGGAGGGAAATTTCCAGTGAGCATAATTCACTTTCTGGTTGGGAAACGACATTCCCTGCATGGATAGCTTGGAGAAAATTTCGTAGCTCAAGCTTCAAAGGATTATCATTGTGAACAAAAACTCTTTCCACATTAAATTGTTCCCTGTATTTGAGTTCCTCTCTCGTCAGCCGATGCTCAGTTGTGGTTTGCCGGTGTATTCGAAGCTCCTGATCAGCATAATCAAGTCTTATATAAGCATCCGGTTGAGATATAGATAGTGTCCGAACCTTCGTCTGGGTCACACGACTGGCTGTGAGGTTTGCAATACAGCCATCGGAAAATCGGATCTGCACATTCGCAATATCATCCTGATCAGATAAAATTGAGGCTCCTTGCGCCGATATTTCCTTGATATCCTTATCAACCAACCGTAGGACTATATCCAGGTCATGAATCATGAGATCAAGCACTACGCCGTCTTCCTGGACGCGCGGAGAGAAAGGACCCAAACGACGACATTCAATTAATTGCGGATCCCGGACAACACGATTCAACTCTTGTACCGCACCATTAAATCTTTCTACATGTCCGATATGTAAAATAAGATTGTTCTTTGTGGCAATCTGAAACAACTCTCTGGCCTTCAACAAATCATTGCAAATGGGTTTTTCAAGCAGAACGTGAATCCCGTTCTCAAGGAATATACGGGATATCGAATGGTGATAAGCTGTCGGTACCGCAATCGTCACCGCGTCTACCCGACCGATTAAATCGGAAGAATCTGTAAATTCTTCGGCACCGTACTTCCCCGCTAGTTCGTGCACACGATTTCGGTCGATGTCAGCTAGTGCCACAAGATTGGCATCTAGGATTTCGGCAAGCGCGGCGACATGATAGCTTCCCATGTGCCCAACGCCTACTACGCCTATTCGTATAGAATCCATTATAATAATATTCCTTCGGGCTAATTGTTAAACTTGTCCCCGGTAAAAACCTCGCTTGGAGCACTGAACAAATTCTATCACGGATTGAACCTCCCGGCCCATCGTCAGTTCAGACTCGATTCGGCCGATTCCCTCGGGTACTGTCTTTGCATCTTGAAAGAGGATCCGGTAAGCCCGTTTCAAATCCGCACGAATCTCGGGGGAGACGCCCATTCTGCGCAAACCAACAACGTTTAGTCCCCGAACACGGAGGGGGAACCCCTCTAGCGTTATAAAAGGAGGCACATCCATCCGAACCGCCGTGGGGCCAAGAATAATTGCCCCCTCCCCAAACCGAACGAATTGGTGAACTCCCACACAGTTGGAAACAAAACAGTGGCTCCCCACCTCCACATGGCCGCCAAGAGTAATGCAGTTAGTGAAAATCACATGATCACCCACCTGACAATCGTGTGCCACGTGGGAGTAAGCCATGAAATAGCATTGAGAACCCACCCGAGTAACACCATCCTCATACATAGACCGATGAATCGTCGCCATCTCTCGAATAACCGTATTCGGACCGATCTCTACTTTACCGCCTCCTTCCTTTAGGTCAACTACTTGAGGCTCTCCTCCTACGATAGCCCTTGGAAAGATTCTGCAACCAGATCCAATATTTGCAATCCCCTCCAATATGGCATACGCCCCCACTTCACAATCGTCCCCCAACTGAACGCCAGGACCTATTATCGCTCCAGGGCCAATACGCACGTTGTTTCCAACGGACGCTTCGGGATCCAAGTGCGCGGTAGGATGAATTCTAGTCACGATTTTTTTAAGTGGGTTGAATTATAGCGGACAATATTGCCTCAGCAACGGTTTTATCATCTACCGTGGCCACCCCATCCATCTTCCAGTATCTACCCCGGCTACGCAGGAGTTTAACATCAAGCCGAAGTTGATCGCTGGGGACCACGACTTTTCGAAATTTCACCCGTTCGAAGCCTGCAAAATAAATATCAGAACCCAACGGGGCCAATTCAAGGGCAAATAGACATAGGATGCCTGCCTGGGCAAGGGCTTCGACAATTAGAACACCGGGCATCACTGGGTGCCCCGGAAAATGCCCTTGGAAAAAAGGCTCGTTGTAGGAAACATTCTTCTGGGCAACAATTCTTACGGATTTTTCGTCTAATTCGAGAACACGATCAATAAGAAGTAATGGATATCGGTGAGGAAGGTAATGTAGAATTTCATTCGTGCTGATCAAGTCTTTCTCTCCTTCAATTTCTCCTCTATCTTATTCACCCGCGTGAGTAGCTCAGGCAGTCTTCGATAGACGGCGATTCTCCGGCGGACTTGGCTCACCTCATCCGCCGGTGAATCCAAATACGTTTTCCCCCCTTCTATGTTTTTTGTTATTCCTGTCTGTGCCCCGATTTGCGCCCCCTCTCCGATTTCAACATGGTCAGCCACACCAACCTGGCCGCCCAATATGGCTCCTTTTCCAATCTTAACACTTCCAGATATTCCCACCTGGCTGGCCAAAACACATCCTTCTCCTATATCTACGTTGTGCCCGATTTGGACAAGATTGTCGATTTTGGTTCCCCGCCCAATACTGGTCACACCGAGGGCCGCCCGATCGATTGTGGTATTAGCACCAATTTCAACGCCATCTTCAATCATAACCGAACCTGTCTGAGGAAATTTTTCAAAACCCCCCTTTTCATCCGGCACATAACCAAAACCATCTGCGCCTATGACTGCTCCAGCATGAATCGTGACATAGGCGCCTAATTTAACGGACGAGTAGAGAACGGCGTTGGGGTGAATAACGCACTTTTGCCCCATGATCACCTCGTTCCCTATCCGGACCCCGGCACCGATTTGGCATCCGGCACCAATATTCGCTCCTTTTCCGATAGATGCATAAGGACCCACCGATACACATTCTCCGATCCGAACCCCCTCGTTTATTTGTGCAGCTGGATGAATTCCTGGTTCAGGAAGCAATTGAGGACGAAAAATGTGGATGGCTTTGATAAATCCCAATATTGGATTGTCGCAACGTATTCCGGGTCGCCCCGGATCCACATCGGAGGGAACGACTAATGCACCTGCCGCAGTCGGCTTTTTGAGGCGCTCCAATGAGTCGGCGCAGCTTAATGCGTCGGGCCCTGCAGTGTTATAGTCCGCCACATCACTTACTTCGCAATCTCCATCGCCGAACACTTCTCCATTAATTCGCTCGGCGATTTCCGAAAGGCGCACTTTTATCTCTTTTTCTGGTCGTACCTTTTGATAACCAATTTCGTGATATCCAATGCTTTCTCGAAAAATAATATGCCACCAGTTGATCTATCCACGATAAGAGCGAATTTCATTTCGGCTCCGATTTCCATTACCGTCTCACGTATTTCCCTTATGAACCGATCAAACATTTTCTGGCGACGACCTCGAAGATCATTATTGCTTTCCTTGATGATCCTTTTCAGATCGTCGTTCATCCTTGCCCCTTCCCGCCTAAGTTTGAGTATCTCGGCAGATTTTCGCTCCCGCTCCTCCTCACGCCATATAGCGCTTTTTTGGTTAATCTCGAGCTGCAAATCTTGGCCCTTTGCCACAAATTCTTTTAACTCAATCCTCTTTTTATTAATGATTTCCTGTAGATGTACTTTTTCCCTTTCTATAACAACCCTTGCATCTCTTCCCGCCTTCGAATCGGCCCAGGCCAACCTCAAATCTACAACACCGATTTTACCCGCCCCCATCACTGGGCAAGAATAACCTATCACCCAAGTGATTACGGCAATTCCCATCAACGCCATCAAACGAAACTTTTTCCGCATATTCTCAAAAAACCCTTTAATAGAACTTCCGATTATTTCTTGTCTCGATTAGAAAGATGCACCCAATTCAAAATGGACCTCTCGCCGTCTCTCATCTGACTTTTTATCCAACTTATAACCCAGATCGAAACGAATCGGGCCCAATGGCGTTATAAAACGAAGTCCCCCTCCACCGCCTATTCGCACATCCGATACATCAAATGCATTATGCCTCTCCCATACGTTACCCACATCTAGAAAAATTGCAATAAGAGTGGGTCCAAAGAAGGGATGGGTCAATTCATTAGATACAAGGCCAGTCGAGTAGCCGCCAATTGCATCGCCTTCAATGTCCTTCGGGCCCAAGTCATTACTTTCAAATCCTCGTACAATTCGGCGCCCCCTTAAAAATAATCTACGAACAGTGGGAAGAGAGCCATTATAAGCATCGGCATAACGAGCATCTACACGATATGACCAAACCAATTGTTTCAAAAATCGTCTTCTAAATTTTTCACCTATATTATGGTACTGACGGAATTCCGCCGAAGAAGAAATAACATCTATATCACCGCCCAAGACGCCACCCGAAATGCCCACGGCAGTTCGGGCCAATGTCCCTGATATTGGCGTAAACCTACGGCTTCCGGTGCCAAAAACTCGACTATCAAATTTCAGGGATGGAGTTATGCTGCTCGTCAACAGCGACTTATTGGCATCATCGAGAATGAACTGAGGAGCAATGCTCTTTACGCGGAAGATCCTTGCGCTGGAAAGTTCATAAGTCAGACCGGCTCCAACGAATTCGGACAAACTTCTTCCCAGGGTTATTCGTCCTCCCTCGACTCGGGTATGATACGCGTGAAATTCCTGATCTACGAAAAATATCTCGCCACCCAAAGAAAAATCAGAGTCGCGTAAATTTGGGTCAGTGAAGGAAAAAATAAAATCCGTACTAGAGCCAGAAAAACGTCCCAAAAGGGACGCAATGAATCCTTTCCCGAACAAATTCTGTTCCCGTAATTCAGCCGTAAGTATAGAACCTTCGTCACTATTGAAGCCAAGTCCACCCGAAAGAGCACCAGTTGGTATCTCATCGACTTCTATGTCAATATCAAGGATTTCATCAGATACAACTCGACGTTTCTCAATTATTCGCGGATCTCCGAAATAACCGAGCTTTTGAAGCCGAGACCGCGTATGGGCCAAGTTTTTAGAATTATAAAGAGACCCTTCCGCAACTCGTATCTCGCGGCGAACAACATTTTCTCGTGTTCGAGTGTTCCCCTTAATATTTACCTTCCCTATAAAAACACGCCGACCCTTGTTAACGTTGAAAATAATGTCAACGGTTTTCTTCTCGTCGTTCGGTGATGTAACAGGTTGAATATCGACGAAGGCATATCCCCGTCCAGCGAAGATATTCGTTATCCTCTGGACATCCTTGAGCATCAAGGTGTGATTGTAAATATCCCCTTCAAAAAGCGGTGATTTCGCCAAAAGCTCTTCGGGTGGAACAACATCCTCTCCACCGCGAACCTCGACATTTCCAACACTATAGGCGAGCCCCTCGCTAACAGGAATCGTAATGTGAATTTTTCCCTTTTCCCTATCTTCTCGAACAACAGGTTGACCTATTTGCGCTTTCAGAAAACCGTTTTTTTGGTATTGTAACCGAATCCGGACTAGATCTTTTTGGAGTTCTTCTTCCGTAAAAACACCCGATCCGGTAATAAAGGAGAAAAAACCACCTTCCGTTGTTTCCATCGTACCGAGGAGATCTCTTCGGGATAGATTATTATTTCCCGTAAACTGGACCGTCTCTATCTGTACTGTCTCGCCTTCATCAATACGAAAAGTTACACCGATATTATTTCGCCTGCCCTCCTTAAGAACAGCTTCCACTCGAGCAAAATAATATCCCTTTTCCTGATAGAGTTTTATTATGTTTCGAACTGTTTCTTTTATCGCTACTTCGCTCACGATAGTTTGGACTTTCACTGTTACTCGTTCACGGATTTTTTCCTCATCCAGCCGGGAATTTCCCATAATTTTCACAAGATTAATGGTGGGCTTTTCATTGATAACGTAAATTACTTTCAGGCCACCTTCAAAAGGTTCCACATCTACCCGGACGTCTCGAAAAAACCCGAGTTCGTAGATGGTTTTCACGTCCTTGCGGATCAATTCAACCAGTTCCACATTCGTGTAGGAACTTCTTTCGGCTAATTTAATGTAGAAGAGGATGGTAGATCGGTCGACGCGTCGATTTCCTTGAATTTCAATCGCCCTAATTTCGATCTCGGGGGTGGTGGGCTGACTGTAAGACGTAGATGGCACCCATAACAAAAAAATAAACGCCAATAAGGCGCAAAATAACACATCGGTCGTATTTCGCATTGACACGCACCTTAGCTGTATATCAGGGACCTTAAAACAAGCGGGCGCAACCCTTAAACGTCCCTTATGCTAAGTACCTCAGAGTTTTCTTTAGATTCAAAAACCAATTCATCGCCAGCAAGTTTCGCGAGGACGACACCTCCATCTGAGAACTTCCCTCGAAGAATTTCCTCACTAAGGGTGTCCTCTATCTGGCGCTGAATGACCCTGCGGAGCGGTCGTGCTCCATAAGCTGGATCGTAACCCTCCTTTGCAAGCCATTCCCGCGCCTCGTCCGTTAATTCTACGCTCATCCCCTTGTCCGACAATGTCATATTTACTTTTACCACCTCAATATCAATGATTTTAAGGATGTCTTCTTTTGTAAGCGGATGAAAAATAACTACCTCATCAATCCGGTTCAAAAATTCGGGATTGAAAGTTCTCTTCAGCTCGTCTCGAATACTGTCTTTCATCCTCTCAAAATTGGACAAAGAATCCGCCTTCTGGAAACCAAGTGACGTGCCTTTTTCGATAGATCGAGCTGAAAGGTTTGAAGTCATAATAATAATCGTATTCCTGAAATCAACTGCGCGCCCGTAACTATCGGTCAAAATCCCATCGTCCATCACCTGAAGCAGAATATGGTATACGTCGGGGTGTGCCTTCTCCATTTCATCGAGCAGAATGACCGAATACGGTTTCCTGCGTACGCGTTCAGTAAGTTGCCCTCCTTCTTCATAGCCGACGTATCCCGGAGGGGCTCCGGTTAATCTCGATACGCTGAAGCGCTCCATGTACTCGCTCATGTCGATTCGAATGAGAGCCGACTGATCTCCAAACATAAATTCGACCAACACTCGAGCCATCTCCGTCTTTCCCACCCCAGTGGGACCGAGAAAGAGAAAACTCCCTATCGGGCGTTTGGGGTTTTTTAAACCAGCCCTTGATCTCCGAACAACCTTGGTGAGCAACCTGGTGGCTTCCTCTTGCGCGATTATTTTCGCGTTTAATTCCTCTTCCATCCGAAGAAGCCGCTGGTTTTCCACCTCTTCGATGCGCTGAAGGGGAATCCCCGTCATTCGGCTTACCACGAACGCGACATCTTCCTCCGTGACTGCAGGTTCCTCTTCCGACTGGCAAGAGGACCACTCTTCTTTTAGTTCTTCCAGTTTGTCTCGATTTTGTTCTTCTTGATCCCGAAGTTCTACAGCCTTCTCGAAATCCTGTTTTTCAATCATGTCCTTTTTAAGGCGAACCTTTTCCTCGATGTCTCGCTGAAGATCCCGGATACTCGGCGGGAAGGTTTCCCTTTCCAGGCGAACCTTACTGCCGGCCTCATCGATGACATCGATCGCTTTATCCGGAAGAAAGCGGTCAGAAACATATTGCGAGGAAAGTTTCACAGCTGAAACTATAGCCTCATCCTGGATTTGCGCATTGTGATGCCTTTCATATTTGTCCTTTAAGCCACGAAGAATGCTAATCGTATCGTCGTTCGAGGGAGGGTCAACCGTGATATTTTGGAAGCGTCTTTCCAGCGCTCCGTTTTTCTCTATGTACTTACGATACTCATCAAGAGTTGTGGCGCCGATACATTGAAGCTCTCCCCGGCTGAGCGCCGGCTTGAGCATATTGGAAGCATCGATAGAGCCCTCGGCGGCACCCGCTCCCACAAGTGTGTGAAGTTCGTCGATGAAAATGATCACGTCTTTGCTCTGTGTTATTTCTTTCATAATTACCTTCAAGCGCGCTTCGAATTGCCCGCGGTATTTCGTACCTGCGACAAGTGCCCCAAGGTCAAGCGCAACAACGCGTTTATCATAGAGGATTTGGGGAACATCCTTGGCAACGATGAGTTGTGCAAGTCCTTCTACGATAGCCGTTTTTCCGACGCCTGGCTCACCTATCAATACGGGATTGTTCTTGGTCCGGCGGGCCAAAATTTGAATAACTCGTTCGATCTCATTTTCGCGACCGATCACAGGATCTAATTTTCCTTCCTCGGCCAGTTCGGTCAAATCGCGGCCGAACTCATCGAGCGCGGGAGTTTTACTTTTTTCACGGGAACGCGTAGCAACTGGTTCACGCAGGAGGTTGATTGTTTGTTCGCGCGTCTGCTGAAGCTTCACGCCGAAGCTTGCCAAAATCTTTGCCGCCAAGCCGTCCTTCTCACGAACAATTCCCAACAGAAGATGCTCTGTACCAATGTAGTTATGGCCCATAAGACGGGCTTCCTCAACAGCGTACTCAAGCACCTTTTTTGCTTTTGGAGTGAAGGGAATATCACCTTCGATAGGTCCGCTCAGGCTTTTGGGCAGATTTCTCTCCAATTCAAGGCGCAATTGCTTCGGATCAACCCCCAGCTTTTGGAGAACTGCAATCGCAATCCCTCCTCCATCCTTCAATACGCCGAGAAGGATGTGCTCGGTGCCAAGATACTCATGCCGATAATGTTCAGCTTCCTCCCTAGCACGGATGATTACTTTCCTAGCACGCTCGGTGAATCGCTTGAACATCACGCCCCCTTACTTACAATTTACCGGTTATCCGACCATCCCTCATGGTAACGATTCGATCCATTTGCGCTGAAATCGAAGGATTGTGAGTAACTACAAGAATCGTTAAATTTCTATTGCCATTAAACTCCCTAAGCAAATTCACAATAGATCCTGAGGCCCTCGAATCGAGATTGCCCGTGGGTTCATCCGCGAGAACAATAGGCGGGTCATTAACTAACGCCCTTGCTACCGCTACCCGTTGTTGCTCACCTCCTGAAAGTTCTGCAGGGCGGTGATTCGCTCGAGTTCCCAGCCCCACTTTTTCAATCAAATCTCGTGCCTTAATTTCCGTTTCCCGTCTGGATTTCGATCCCAACAGCCCTGGTATTATTACATTTTCCAGGGCAGTGAATTCCGGCAACAAATGGTGGAACTGAAATACAAATCCCAGACAACGATTTCGAAATTGAGCAAGTTCCGCATCCGGTCGACTGTGGATCCGCTCCCCCCTAAAGAATACCCCCCCCGATGAGGGGCGGTCCAACGCACCAATCAAATGAAGAAGGGTGCTTTTACCAGCTCCAGAAGCCCCTACCAGAGCAACCATTTCGCCCCGGATAATCTCAAGGTCAACACCCCGCAATGCTTGAATTTCACCCCCGGGGACGAAATATGATTTCTTCAAATCTCGAATTGATACAATTATATCTCTTCCTTCAATGCTTTGGACGTGCATACTTACTTCGCTACTGGTTTGCTCACCCATAGCGAAGCATTTCCACAGGGTCCACCCGAGAAGCCCGCCAAGCAGGATAAAGCGTAGCTCCAAGGCTTATTATCACCGCAATAACCGCTGTTGCCGTCACATCAACAAATGTCATGCGAACCGGCAACTTATCTATATGGTAGACGCTGGCCGGAAGGATGTCCAGACCTAGAAATTTTTCCAAAAAATTCTCCACAATTGATAGTTTCCATCCCAGCGTCAATCCCCCGACGGTCCCTAAAACCGAACCTGACAATCCCATAATTGCACCCTGAATGAAAAAAATCCGTAAAATTGCCCCTCTGGTTGCCCCCATTGATATTAGTATGGCAATTTCTTTTCCTTTTTCCATTACTACCATGATAAGAGAACCTACGATATTAAAGGCCGCTACAATGATTACCAGAAGGAGCAGTATGAACATGGTGATTCTTTCGGTTTTGAGGGCGGAAAACAAATTTACATTCATGCGTTGCCAAGAGCGTGCCCAATATGGCCCTTTGGCCCTTTTTAAATTTTTCAAATCTTTTTGCAGTTCATTTGCTACCTTCTCCGCAGCGAAAATATCACGAACACGAGCGTGAATTCCTGTTACTCCATCTTTAATCCCAAAAAAATCTTGGGCATCTTTGATAGATATAAATGCCATCCCCGAATCGAATTGGTAAAAACCGCTGCGGAAAGTACCCACAACCTTGAAACGTCTTGTTAGGGGCAGCATACCAGCAGGGGTTACCACCCCAACGGGGCTCACCATCGTTACATCGTCCCCTACATTCGCACCCAGGATAGTTGCCAACACCTCTCCGATCACCAACCCGGCCGAAGGAATCTCGCTTTTCTTCTTTCGGTCCGAGGCAATTATTGACTCATGACTGTTTAGTCTTTCAAGCGATCCGGGCTGAATATATTTACCGATATCGGTAACATCGATCTCCCGAGACGGATCGATTCCGCGTACAATAGCCCCGGCAACCCCCGTCCGGGAGGTGAGCATTACCTGGCCAAACACAAATGGGCTCGCTGCAACTATTTCAGGAACATCCTGGATATGGGATATTACTTCGCGCCATTTTTCCATGGCACCTTCACCAATCTTATACACCTCAATGTGGCTCTGGGTTCCCAAAAGCTTAATGCGGATTTCCCGCTGAAATCCAGTCATTACGCCAACAACAACAATGAGAACCGCGACGCCAAGTGCGATACCGATGACAGAAATCCACGTTGTTAAAGATACGAATCCCGCCTTCTTCGCACGCAGATGTTGCAAGCTAATCTGCATTTCTACGGCGATTGGCATATTTTCTATTCTTTCTTTTTACGAAGAAGAGGAAAAAAAATGACATCCCGAATGGAGCTCGAATCGGTAAAAAGCATGGCCAACCGATCAATCCCGATTCCCTCTCCTGCCGTAGGTGGCATCCCATATTCCAGCGCTCGAATATAATCCCAATCCACATCTGATGCGTTCTCGTTCCCCTTTTCTTTTTCATCGGACTGCTTCAAAAATCGGTCACGCTGTTCGTCCGGATCGTTCAATTCTGTATAAGCGTTAGCTATTTCGTGGCCAGCCACAATCAACTCGAACCGCTCAACGGTTTCCGCATCGTCTTCCCGGCTTTTTGAAAGAGGGGAAAGCGCACGCGGGAAGTCGTATATAAAGGTCGGCTGGCGAAGCTTCGGTTCCACAATTCCTTCAAACAGAAAATCAAGTATGTGGACATGGTCCATTTCACACGAAATTACATTCCCTTTGGGAGCAGCGATTTCCCGGGCATAGTCTCTTGCACATTCTTCATCCTCTAACACTTGCGGCGATGCCCCACCCACTTCAACGATGGCTTCCCGCCATTTTATCCGCGGCCATTTCGGAGAAAGTGATATTTCTTCTCCGCCGTATTTGATCTTCCTTTCCCCAAAGAGATAATCCGCCAGGGAGGAAATCATTTCTTCAGTTAACGCCATGAGATCGTTGTAATCGGAATAAGCCATATAGAATTCGAGCATTGTGAATTCTGGATTATGCTGTGTGGAAATTCCTTCGTTTCGGAAATTCCGGTTGATTTCATAGACGCGGTCGAGACCGCCGACGACTAAGCGCTTAAGGAAAAGCTCGGGGGCCACGCGGAGAAAGAGCGGCATGTCCAGCGTATTGTGGTACGTTTTAAATGGGCGGGCCGCAGCACCGCCCGGAATGGCTTGCATCATCGGAGTTTCTACTTCTAGAAATCTCCGCTCATCGAGGAATCGGCGGATGAACTGGATCATCCGCGTTCGAGTGTGAAAGATCTCCGTTACCTCCGGATTTGCAATGAGATCCACATATCGATGGCGGTAACGAGCCTCCACGTCCCGTATTCCGTGCCATTTTTCGGGAAGTGGGATAAGGCTTTTCGTCAAAATATCGGCCTCGCGAACCCAAAGGGAGAGCTCGTCAGTTCGTGTACGAAAAATCCCTCCGCTGCATCCAATAATATCGCCAATATCGAAGTCCTTGGCACGTGCGAATGCTTTATCTCCAAGGTCGTTCAAACGGAAGAAAAGCTGAATCCGTCCTGTCGCATCCTTCAGGTCCATGAAAAGGACTTTCCCTTGTAGGCGCTTGGCCATGAGCCGGCCGGCGATGACGAATATTTTCTCCTTTTCTTCCTCAAAATCATCTTGCATCCAATCCTTATACTTGGAAATTAACTCCCCGATCTGATGAGAGATAGAAAATCGATTCGCAAAAGGATTTCTGCCTTCTGATTTGATATCATCGAGTTTGGCTCTCCGATTGGCAATGAGTTCGCTCTTCTCTTCATGAGAAGAAACTTCCTCTTCTCCTGAAGCGCCAGCCGGGGAAGACATATCCTTGTTCTTTTCCGGATCAGTTTTCTTCATGAATTTCTTTCATCCTTCATACCAGGCAGGCATGAATGCTTACACTCCTAAGTGAACGGAAAATCTATAATTTCCAAACCGACATCGCGAACCAGAGAAGGGAATGCAGTGGGGCAAATGTCTTTCCAAAACATCTTCGTATTCTCTCACGATTTCGCTTCAGCGCGGGCCTCAATAAGTGATATTAGATAGGCATCGATAAACATGTCGATGTCCCCGCCCAAAACGGTATCTACATTAGAAGTTTCCACATCGGTCCGATGGTCCTTTACCATCCGGTAAGGGTGAAGGATATACGACCGGATCTGGCTTCCGAATCCAATTGTCTTTTTCATAGCATGAAGCGCCTCTTTTTCTTCTTCACGCTTTCGCCTCTCCAACTCGTAAATCTGGGCGCGCAACAGCTTCATCGCCGTTGCCCGGTTTTTGTGCTGACTCCGTTCATTCTGGCAAGAAACAACGATGCCCGTCGGAAAATGCGTGATCCGAACAGCCGAGTCAGTAGTATTGACGTGCTGCCCGCCAGCCCCAGAGCTTCGGAAAACATCAATTCGAAGATCCTTTTCGTTAATCTCAACCTCCACGTCGTCACCCACTTCGGGCGTGACATCTACCGAGGCGAAAGAAGTGTGCCTTCGACCGCTCGCATCAAATGGAGAGATTCGCACAAGGCGATGGACGCCAACCTCCGACCGTAGATAGCCATACACGTATTCCCCCTGAATGATGAGGACGACATTCTTTATCCCCGCCTCTTCCCCCGAGAGCATGGATACGATACGCGTCGAAAATCCTCTCCCTTCCGCCCACCTTGCGTACAAGCGGAGGAGCATTTCCGCCCAATCCTGGCTCTCCACGCCACCCGCACCAGCGTTCACCGACAGAATGGCGTTGGCGGCATCCCGCTCCTCGTCCATGACGAGTTGAAATTCAAGCCGATCGATCTCTATTGAGAGGGAAGTTAAATTTTCATTAACCTCTGCTTGGAGGGCCGGATCCGGACTTTCCATCTCCATAAGCTGGAGAAGGTCATTTTGATCCGTCAACTTAGCGTGGAGACATTTCCAGGTATCGATTGTTTGCTGGAAACCCGCACGCCGCTTTAAAGTTTTTTGAGCGGCCTCGGTGTCATTCCAGAAATTGGGATCACCAGTGATCTTATCGAGATTCTTACATTTCCCTTCGAGCCCAGAGATGTCAAAGATGGCCTCGTAGTTCCTGGAGGCGCGCCTCCAGTTTTTCGCCCATCTTTACTAACTCCTCCATTTCGATCTCCCTGTATCTCCAGACGTAGAAAACAGAAAATACAAGACCAGTATCAATCATACACCCTTACACGGGGACGCCGCCAGACCGCGGAGATGGCGAATAAGACAATCAACGCGCAAGTGAATGCGAAGACATCTCCCATTTTTGCATAAAGGGTAAGACTTCTCGTCCTGGGGGCGATAGAATCCAAATGGTGCCAAGGCCGGAAAAGAGGGCTCCTTCTCAAGATGGCACCACGTGCGTCGATTATAGCGCTGATTCCCGTATTGGCAGCCCGGACGATAGGGACGCGATGCTCTACCGCCCGCAAAGTTACCATGGAAAGATGCTGTTCTGACGCCGCGGTGTCACCGTACCAAGCGTCGTTTGTAATATTTACCAGAAACTGGGCGGACTTGAACTGACGAACCACGCGGGGAAATATCGCTTCAAAACAAATCAGGACGCCAAAGCTCCCCCCCGGAATGTGGAACACTTTTGCCTCTTCACCCGGAACGGTGGTTCCGAGGATGGGAACGAGCTTTTTCACAAAAAACAATAGAGTACCCAGTGGAACGTACTCGCCGAAAGGAACGAGGTGTATCTTGTCGTATCGACCCACATCTGATCCGTCAGGTCCGAGAAGATAGGCTGAATTAAAAAATTTAGGAGACAAATTGGAGCGATCAACGCGTAGTGCCCCGAAAAGCAAGTAGGCTTCCGAACGGCGCGCAATCTCGCTCATTCGCTTTTGCCAATAAGGTTCTTCATCAAAAAATAATGGAGCCGCTGCTTCAGGCCAAACGATCAGAGGAGGGTCGGAATGTTGTTCTTTTCGAAACTTCTCCGACAAGGCCATTGTCAATTCTTCATGATTTTTGACAATGGCTTCTCGAGATTCGGGGTTCCATTTGATGAATTGATCTGTATTTCCTTGAACGATACCGACAGATCTTATTTTGGGTCCGGCCTCGGCGGGCACCTCAAAAAGCCGAAGATAGCCGTATCCCACAACGATTGCGGCCAACCCGGCAATGCCCCCAACAACGACAAATGGAGCCTTCCGTGGATATCGGAAAAAATGCCAAATACTCGCGTTTACCGCCAAGATAAAAAAGGATATCCCGTACACGCCGACCAAATCCGCGATCTGGACAACCGGCAGTACCCTGTACTGACTGTACCCGATTAAGGCCCAAGGAAAACCAGAAAGGACATAGACTCTTACCAATTCGAGTGTCACCCAAAGGGGGGCGGCAAGCATCAGGCGGGGAAAACCACCATTTGGGAAGAGGCGAACGAGAAAGTATCCGAACAACCCAATATACAGAGCCATGTAGGCGGCGAGCAAGGCCGTAACGAACCATGCCAGCCATGGCGCTAGTCCGCCGAAGTTGACCATTGCTATCCTCACCCACCATATGATAATTCCATAAGCAATGAAGCCCGATAAAAATCCCAACGCAAAGGCTTCGTGGGGGTGCTTTCGGTCAAACGACCAAAGAAGGGGAACAAGAGACAGCCATATCAATGCCTCGAAACGAAATGGAGGAAACGAAGAGACCAGTAACAGCCCGGAGAGAACCGCGCATCCCAAATCTCTCGTTTTCATTACTCTGTTACCGCCCCATCCATAGATTCACTCAATTCTCCCTAATTTCTCCCAGATTGAGTCGATAATCTTTCGATTGATGCCCTCTACCCCAAGGAGTTGTTCATCACTTGCCGTAAGCACCCCATGAAGGCTACCAAATATGCGCAGCAAAGCGCGCCGCCGCTTGGGGCCTAGGCCGGGAACATCGTCTAATCCGCTTCGGATTTCGCCTTGAGCTCTCCGTGTCCTATGAAAAGTAACGGCAAATCGATGGACCTCATCTCGTATCCTTTGAAGCAATAGTTTCTCAGGGCTTCCTTCCTGAAATCGGACATATTCTGATTGATTCGGGAAGTATACAACATCTTGGTCCGCCGCACTGTCAGCGGAACGTCCTTTGGAAAGAGAACAAAGAGCCACATCCGCAACGCCTACTTCTTCGACAGCGGCCACGACGGCGGACAATTGCCCTTTTCCCCCATCTATTACAATAAGATGGGGTAGTTCCTCTCCTTGATTCACGAGCCGCTCCAATCTCCGAGTGACAATTTCTCGCATGGAAGCAAAATCGTCCGCGTCACCTTCGGTGGACCGAATATTGTACCGGCGATATCCGTCCTTCATGGGGCGGCCTTCATGGAAGGTCACACTCGCACCCACGACGTGGCTGCCATGTAAGTTGGATACATCAAATGCTTCAATACGGGTTGGGAGTTCCTCCAAATTCAATGCTTTCCGAAGTGCACCCAGGGCTTTATGTTCTTTTCGAATTCTTTCACCTTCGCGATCGAGCGCTTGGCTTGCGTTCTTGCAGGCCATTTCGACCAGGCGTTTTTTACCTCCACGACGCGGTTCATGGACAATGACCTTCTTTCCCTTTCGCTCAGACAACCATCCAGCTATCAGACTCGAGTCCGGAGGCTCTGCAGGAAGCAAAATTTCGTCTGGCGAGTAAGATCGATCTCTATAATATTGTTTAATAAATCCTGAGATGATTTCCTTATCTGGCATTCCTCCTCTCATCGGGACGACGAATCCCTGATCCGCCAAGAGTCTTCCATTCCGGACAAAGAAAATCCGGAAGAAAATTTTATCACCCTCACGATGAAAGCCGAGGACATCCTGTTCAACGCCTTTTACCGAGATCATTTGCTGCTTCTCGATTACATGCTCGATCGCTTTTATCTGATCTCGTATCTTAGCCGCCGCTTCGAATCGATAAGATGTTGCATGCTCTCCCATTTCAACACGGAGCCGTTCCAAGAGGTCTTGCGCGCTCCCTTTGAGGAAATCTGTCGAATCCCGAACCTTTGCTTGATAAGCATCATAGCTTTGCAATCCATCACAAGGCCCCAGACATTGTCCCATTTGATAATAAAGGCAACGCTTCGCCGTCTTATCCTCGATCCCACCAGTACATGCACGAATGTTAAAGTTTCTGTGGATGAAACGGATTGTTCGGCGGACACTTCCTGCCGATGGGAAGGGCCCCAAATAAGTAGCCCCGTCCCTTCCAGGACTCCGAACAATGCTGAGTCGGGGATAATCTTCATTTGTGCTGAGCTTAAGAAATGGATAGTGCTTATCATCTCGGAGCATTACGTTGTACTTGGGCTTGCTCTTTTTTACGTAGTTGCTCTCAAGGATTAGAGCTTCAACCTCGTTTTCGGTGATAATATATTGAATGGAGGCGACTTCCTGGACCATTCGGGAGATCCATGGACCCCGCCCGGGGTTCTTTCCAAAATAGTTCCGGACGCGACTTCGCAGGTCCACCGCTTTCCCGATGTAGAGTGTCTTGCCAGACAAATCTTTGAATATGTAAATCCCTGTCTTTTTTGGAAGGGATTGGACAACCTCGCGGTCAATTGATCCTGAATAGGCAGTCAAACTTTGGCCTACACCTGAAGCCGCCACCTGCAAACTCCCTAAGATATTTTCACTCCGAGTTGACGGCGCTCGAGTGCGATTATCGTATCCCTCAATTCCGCCGCGCGTTCAAATTCGAGTCGCTGAGCGGCCTCGCGCATCTGCACCCGAAGGTTCTCAAGTTCCTCGGAATCTCCATCCAAAACCTGACCATAAATCGACTCTCCTTCCGCCACTCCGCCCAAATCGACATAATCCGATTCCCAAACGCTTTCCAGGAGATCGTCCATTTTTCGATCTATGGATCGAGGCGTAATACCGTACTTTTCGTTATATGCAAGCTGGACGATTCTCCGGCGATTCATCTCATCGATTGAACGCCGCATGGAATTGGTAACGTTAT
>CAZUHN010000007.1:0-1619 GCA_964620535.1 uncultured Nitrospinaceae bacterium
AGCGTCCGGAGGAGATACCCGCCCTGGTCGACGAGATCCTCAGACGTGCCAACCGGGAGGAGGGATGGCAGATCACAGGTGTTTCGCCAGATGTCTTGGAGGTCTTCCGCACGTACACCTGGGAGGGAACCGACGACGAGGTCACGTATGACCTGCATGAACTGATTCAGAGTAAGGACTGGATCGGAGGCGGCGTCGAACTTGAGAACGCCCTGTATCTCGCAGCCGAGTCGTGTCGAGGGAACACCATCGAGTTGGGGGACATACCTCAATACTTGCGGATGGGGAAACGGTGATGAACAGAAGCTTCATGACACACATATTGAGGTTCAGACAACTTGTAGGAGTACCACTTGCCCCGCGTCAGTCTCTAATCACGCCAACACCTCTGATAACCGGAAATGGATAGACTATGGTGCCGAAATGTCCAAAATGCAACACGCCAATATCCTCGAGTTGGCTGATATTCAGCAGGCGCTCTACACGATATGGATGCCCAGATTGTGACACGGTGCTGCAATGGACCTTCAAAAGGAGATCCATTCACGCGATCGGGGGCTTTGGTGGGGCTGCAATGGGTGGGGTCGGATGGATGACTGGTTTCTATCTTGATACGACACCATTCCTTACACTGCTAATCGTTATTTTTCTTGGATTTACCCTCCATCTGATTCTGACGACGCTGGTCAAAGGGCAATTCGACGAGTGGCAAACCGGACAGAGAAGATGGCGGTCTGATGACTACCAGTGACCTGCATCTAACAAAGGGGTCAAAGGCAACCCCACCCAATACCCATCAACATGTGAAATCGCCTGCGGTCTTCCTGCATGCTTTGACTCCACAGCACGGGACAACTGTACGCTGAGTTGTTTGAGCTGATATTCCGGCAAGGGAGGACGAAATGGACACGGCCTGCCGCTTGTACGTCGTCAGCTGTGGAGTGGCCCGGTATCTGCACCGGGATTGGAGGATGATTCCGGGAGTATTTGACCCGAGTTGATTGAGGTTGTGGCGCGCGAGTGAGGGAAGCGCGCGGCCGCGCGGCCGCCCGGAAGGGCGGAGCGCGGCGTTTTTCGTTATTCCTTGACCTGAGCGAGGGCCTGGTCCCGCAGCTCAGTGATGTACTGGATCGTATCCTGATCGACGTTGTTTGGGTTCTTCTTGATCATATCCAGCACCTTGTCGTAGTTCTCGGCAGCTTCCTGGAAGCGTCCCTGAGCTTCCCTGAGCATGGCCAGGCGTTCGTAGCCGTCGAACACGTCGGAGTAGTCCTGGAGCAGCTTCTGGCAGAGCTCTTCAGCCTTGTCGTATTGTCCTGCCTCGATCGCATCGATTACGCTGTTGCTCAGATCGTCCAGATCCATTTTCTTCCTGTCCTCCTGCAAGTGGTGGGCTGCCATTGGGTTGGAGGACAAGATGTGATGGAACGGGGTCCGTTATCAAGTACGTCTTTGAGGTCGGTCGTCTGTGTATTGCCCACTCGATGTCCCTACTGTCCTGCGGATGCGCCGCGGCATTGGATCGGCTGGGGCAGCTATGAACGCGACTCCGGCGACGTCGAAGATCCCAGCCAGAGAGTGGCCATCCCGCGCGATCGGTGCAAGCTCACCCGACGCAC
>CAZUHN010000008.1:0-6065 GCA_964620535.1 uncultured Nitrospinaceae bacterium
CAAAAGCCTTTCTACACCTCGGCGGGAAAACAGTATCCGCACGATCCAGCGAAGGCGAAACGACTTCTCGATGCGGCGGGCTATCCTCCCAAGGCGGGCGGCATGCGTTTCCAGATGCGGATCAGCTACAACAAAACCCAAAACGCGCTAGAAAACGCGTCACAGCTAATAAAAGCGCAACTGGCGAAGATTGGGATTGATGTCAAGATTCAACCCTTGGATGGTGCCGCTTGGCGGGATACAGCCTTCATTAAGTGGAATTTTGACATGACGCTTGGCTCTTTTTCCTCCGGCCCCGATCCGGCCATCGGCACGGAAAGGTTGTACGTTTGCCGGAACATTCAACGTCTCTTCGCGCGAAACGTTTCGGGATACTGCAATCCCAAACTAGACAAAATCTTCGATGAGGCTTCCAAGGAATTGGTGCATAGTAAACGGCAGGTGCTTTATTCTGAGGCGGCGAAGATCTTGAGCGAGGACGTCCCCGTGCTATGGGTTTGGGATAGATTTTATCCCTTCGCCCATAAAAAGGCGCTTGTCGGCCTCCCGGCGGATCCCACCCAATTTCAGGGAATGGAAGATGTCGGGTTTGTGAAATAACGAGTTTGAAAATTAACTTTTCTCGGGGGCGGGGCCGGTGAGGTCCCGCCCTTTTTTTTACCGGGAGCAAAGTGAAGTGATCAAAATAGATAAGTTGATGGTACTGGACATTGGATCGCACGCCGATCCCTTTGACATGGCGTTTATTCGCGGAGGAACACTGGCCAAGTACGCCAAGTGGAAACACAGCGTTGTGATGGGGTCGGTGTGCGGAGGAAACACGGAAGAGAGGAGATAGGGTGGCGAAGGGGACGCTTAACAGGCGATATCGAACTTGCCCACCGTGTCGTTGGAGTGATCTGTGAGGTGTGCTCGAATATCGTCGTCATACGCACTCCGCCGATTTCAACAACGAACACCGCGTCCTTTCGGAGGTCGTCCTTAACGCTTGCCTCAAGGCCCGTCTGGAGAATGTCCAGACCGGGAATTCCTCCTTCAAGGTGGGGCACCTTTACTATTGCGACACGGTTTCCGGGGTATTCCGAGGTAAGCATCTGGATGGACATTAGCGATACAGTCGAGGCCAAACTCGATGCACTAAAAGAACACAAGAGCCTCTCTATCGAGACGGGCATCGTTTCCTTCGAGAGCGTTGAGTATATTATCGAGCGGGATCGGCTCTAGGCCGATTCGCGGGGGGCGCAGGTGGAGGTGAATATGCCGAGGTCTTTTTTCCGGCCATTCAGTATCGGATCATGCGGGCCTTCGACCTTTTGCCTGGTCTCGGGAATCCCCCATGGATGTGAAACATCCTAGAAGCGGGAGTGCCCCCAGAAACGGTCGGGCAAACCCATAAAGGGAGCAGCGCCGCTCCGTTCCACCATTTCCTCTCCCTCACGCTGTGCGTCTCGAAGAAGGTTACTTTCGTTCACGGTTTTCGCTTTCCTTCCCTCGAGCAGGATTTTCCCATCTACAAGAACCGTATCCACGTCGTGGCCCGTTACCTGGTAGACGACCCGTTGGGGAATCATCCATAACGGGACAAGATGGGGCTGTTGCATGTTGATGAGAATAACATCGGCTTTTTTCCCCACCTCGAGGGAACCGACCAGGTTATCGATCCCGAGATTTCGGGCGGCATCGATGGTGATCATCTCGAGTACCTTGCCGGGAGGCATCAACGTGGGGTCCGTAAACCGCAGGCGCTGAAGCAAAATGGCGACCCTGATGTCCTTGAACTGGTCTTGGGTCCTGTCCACTCCAGTGCAGTCGGTGCCGATAGAGACGCTTACTCCGGCGTCGATTAGCTCGACTACCGGGCAGACGCCCGGGAAAGAGTAAATCCGGCGGGCGGTCGGATTGTGATTCACTTTGGTATCGGTCTCGGCGAGATATTTGATCTCTTGTTTCGACAAGCCAGTACAATGAGCGAGGAGGACCTTAGGGCCAAGAATGTCGAGTTGTTCATGGCACCATTTCACGACCCCGCCATAGGCGTGCGCGTGAAATCCTACCCCATACTTGTCCATGATACGTTTGATAAGTTTCGCCTGTTTTTTCGAGTATTTAAGGTATTCCGGCTTGAACATGGGATCTTGCTTTGATGGCGCCTGCGGCCGGGAAACCGATACCCAAACATTGGTGCGCCCTTCGTCCATCCCGTGACACTTGCGGATCACCTTCTCGGCCACCCGGAAGCCCTCTTCGAGTGATATACGGTTGTCAATTTTCTTTCCGTTTTTCCAAGAGGAATAGACGGTAGGATAAGGCGGGCGCGGCGGACCGACACCGGTGAATGAACGGATGCCCAACTCGGCGATCCCTCGCATGTGGACCTCGGGGTAGATGGGATCGTCTCCCCGCGGAGCAAAACCGAACATGTGCATGAAGCAAGTGGTGCCGAATTTGAGGCGCTCAAGGGCCATAAGCTTTCCTTCGGTGTACCAGTAGTCCTCCGTCGTGCTCCGGAAAAGGATATGGTCCTTCAGGAAACGGTTGGCGTGGCCGGAAACATGATCTGCGATGTTCTTGGCCAAGGTGGTGCCGGAATGCCCATGGGTGTCGATGAGGCCAGGCATGATCACCTTGCCGCGGGCGTCTATCACTTTATGCGCTTTTTGGTCTTTCAATATTTTCCGGGTCGAACCGACAGCGGTGATCTTGTCCTTTTTGATGGCGACTGCGCCCTTATCGATGATCCGACGTTCCGGATTCATCGTTATCACGGTGCCACCTTTAATGATGATATCTGCCATGCCTCGTTTCTCCTGCTAAAATGGGGATAGACGAGCAATCTCTTTCGGTGACTCAGTAACGTGCGTGGCCCCAGAACTTTTCCGGCATTCCCATTAATGGAGCGACTCCGCTTCGCTCAACCATGAGTTCCCCTTCTTTTTGGGCATCCCGAAGCACCTTCTTCTCATTTACGGACTTTACCTTTCGCCCTTCCATCAGGATCCTCCCGTCCACGAGAACCGTGTCTACGTCGTGCCCCGTCACCAGGTACACCAACCGTTGAGGGACCATCCAGACAGGAACAAGGTGGGGTTGTTGCATATTGATGAGGATGATATCGGCCTTCTTCCCAACCTCGAGAGAACCGACCTCGTTATCGATCCCGAGGTTCCGGGCGGCGTCTATGGTGGTCATTTCGAGCACTTTTCCCGGGGGCAAGATGGAAGGATCCATGAAGCGAAGGCGTTGAAGAAGAACGGCGACCTTAGCGTCCTTAAACTGATCCTGGGTCCGGTCCATGCCCGTGCAGTCGGTTCCGATGGAGACATTAACCCCTGCGTCGAGCATCTCGATCACCGGACAGACACCAGGGAAAGAATAAATCCGCCGCGCGGTCGGATTGTGGTTGACCTTGGTGTCGGTCTGGGCGAGGTATTTTATCTCCTGCTTCGATAGGCCCGTGCAGTGTGCGAGGAGGACCCGCGGGCCGAGGATACTGAGCCCTTCCTGGCACCATTTGACGACTCCCCCGTAGGCGTGGGCATGGAAGCCCACTCCGTACTCGGCCATGATCCGTTTGATATGTTGAGCCTGTGTTTTCGAGTACTTCATGTACTCAAGTTTGAACATGGGATCGTCCTTCGAGGGGGCCTGGATTCGAGATACAGATACCCACACGTGCGCCCGACCCTGGTCCATACCGTGGCACTTGCGGATCGTTTTCTCGGCCGTTTTAAAGCCGTGCTCCAGGTTGAGTTTTTTGTCCGTTTTCTTTCCGTTTTTCCAAGAGGAATAGACAGTGGGGTAGGGCGGGCGGGGAGGGCCGATACCGGTGAAGGAGCGGATGCCCACTTCGGCGATGCCGCGGATATGCGCCTCCGGATAGATGGGGTCGTCTCCCCGGGGGGCGGTGCCAAACATATGCATGAAACAGGTGGTGCCGAATTTGAGGCGCTCGAGGGCCATGAGCCTTCCCTCGGCATACCAATAGTCCTCCGTCACGCTTCTGTAGAGGAGATGATCCTGAAGAGTGCGCCAGGCGGCTCCCGAGATGTGCTCTCCGATGTTCTTGGTCAAAGTGGTGCCGCCGTGGCCGTGGGTGTCGATGAGGCCGGGCATGAGCACCTTTCCGCGGGCATCGACCACCTTCCGGGCCCGGTGTTCTTTCAAAACTTTTCGGACGGGTCCCACGGCCACGATCCTATCTTTTGTGATAGCAACGGCGCCCTTTTCGATTATTCGGCGCTCGGGATCGATGGTGATCACGGTTCCACCTTTGATGATGATGTCAGCCATGCCAAATTTCTCCAGACGAGTAGGCAAACTTACGGGCAATAATTACAGTCGCCCGTTCAATACTGGGAATGTCCCCAGAATTTATCGGGAATGCCCATGAAGGGCGCAACGCCGCTCCGCTCCACCATGAGGTCTCCTTCCTTTTGCGCCTCTCCGATCACCTTGCATTCATTCACGCTCTTCACTTTTCGACCTTCCATCAGAATTTTCCCGTCCACCATCACCGTGTCCACGTCATGTCCCGTTACTTGATAGACCACCCGCTGCGGTACCATCCACAAGGGTTTGAGATGAGGCTGCTCCATATCGATGAGAATGAGGTCCGCTTTTTTGCCCACCTCCAATGAGCCGATGAGGTGATCTAGCCTCAGGTTGCGGGCGGCATCGATAGTGATCATCTCGATGACCTTGCCGGGGGGTAAGCAGGAAGGATCGCGGAAGCGATAGCGCTGAAGCAGAATGGCAACCTTGATGTCCTTGAATTGATCTGCGGTCCTGTCCAGCCCCGCGATATCGGTGCCAATGGAAACGCTAACCCCCGCTTCGAGCAACTCGATCACCGGGCAGACGCCCGGGAAAGAGTAAATCCGGCGGGCGGTTGGATTGTGGTTTACCTTGGTGTCAGTCTCGGCAAGGTATCTGATCTCTTGCTTCGAAAGCCCGGTGCAGTGGGCCAGAAGGACATTGGGGCCAAGGATGTCGAGCTGCTCGTGACACCATTTCACGACTCCACCATAGGCGTGGGCATGAAATCCTACTCCGTACTTATCCATGATCTGTTTGATGGTCTTCGCCTGCTTTTTCGAGTATTTTATGTACTCTGGTTTAAACATCGGATCGTGGATGGAGGGTGCCTGCGGGCGGGAGACGGAGATCCAGACCAGAGTCCGCCCCTCATCGATGCCGTGGCACTTGCGGATCACCTTTTCGGCGACCCTGAAGCCTCCTTCGAGGGTTCCGGGTTTGTCAGTCCTCTTTCCGTTCTTCCATGAGGAATAGTGGGTGGGGTAAGGCGGTCTTGGCGAGCCAACACCTGTATTCTGGCGGATCCCCACCTCGGCAACCCCCCGCATTTGTGTTTCAGCGTAGATGGAACCATCTCCCCGTGGCGAGTTACCGAACATGTGCATAAAACATGTCGTTCCAAACTTGAGGCGCTCAAGCGCCATGAGCTTCCCGTCCACATAACTGTAATCTTCCGTGATGCTACGGAGAAAAATATGGTCTTGGAGGTATCGCCACGCGCCCCCGGCAACATGTTCTCCGATGGTCTTGGTCAAAACTGTTCCTGAATGACCGTGGGTGTCGATAAGGCCGGGCATCACAACTTTGCCGCGGGCGTCGATCAGCTTCCGAGCCTTGTGCTCCCGAATGACCTTCCGAGAGGGCCCTACGGCGACGATCTTATCCTTCGTGATAGCGACCGCTCCTTTTTCGATGACCCGGCGGTCAGGATCGACGGTGATCAGGGTTCCGCCTTTAATGATAACGTCGGCCACGAGAAGAACCTCCGATGAATTCAGTGAAAATGAATTTGAATTGATCTCGTGCGAATCCGTTTCGCCAGGGAATTTTAGAGTCTTCGCAGCCGGGGGTTTAGCGCGTCGTTTAGGCCGTCACCCATCAGGTTCAAACCGAGGGCCGTTAGAAACAGTGCCATGCCGGGAAAAGCGGCTAGCCACCAGGCTTGGTGGAAATGCTCCTGCGAATTGTGGAGCATGAAACCCCAGGTAACGACGCTGGGATCTCCGAGACCGAGGAAACTGAGCCCGGCC
>CAZUHN010000009.1:0-8964 GCA_964620535.1 uncultured Nitrospinaceae bacterium
ATGAGGGTGATGGCGCCTCTCGTGACGCCGCTCGTTCGAAATACATTTGTCGCCCCGATGTTTCCGCTTCCGGTATTTCTTGGATCAACGCCGCCAGGTAATTTTGAGACGAGGACGCCACTGGGGATAGAGCCCAAAAGGGCCCCGAGGGAAAAAAAGATGAGGTTAGTTGGAGTCAATTCACTTCCTGTGAAATGTGCCGGAAATAATCCACTGCGGAAACAATGGAGACGATCATGGCCGACCAAATTAAAATTGTTCCCAAGGGAGGGAATAGCTTTAATAGCAACAATATGATGGCAGCGGCCTCGAGGAACATCTTCGTCTTTCCGATTCGACTCGCCGCAACCACCACGCCATTCCGTAGGGCCATAGCCCGAAGGGCCGTAACCAATAATTCCCGCCCCAGTATGATTCCAACAATCCAGGAGTCTACTTCCTCCAAAGCCACAAGGGGAATAAGAGCCGCCGTTACGAGAAGTTTATCGGCCACCGGATCGAGTATTTCTCCGAGGGAGGTGATTTGACCCCGCGTCCGGGCCAGGTATCCATCCAGCCAGTCCGTGAACACCGCGAGCGCGAATATTGCGCACGCAATTCCCCGTGCGGGGTAGGAGCCCTGAAGGATGAAGAGAACAAATACCGGAAGAATCAAGATCCTAATAAGTGTGATTCGATTGGATAACGTAAGGTGACCGCTTCCATCGCTGGCGATAAGCTGGAAAGCCGTCTCCCGCCATCCGGCGGGCGAAGAGGCTCCGGTGACTATTGACGGGTTTGCAGGAGTAACCTTCTCTTTTTCGCTCATACCTATCTCAAAAAGTCGAGAAGAGTTTTATTCCGTGCCCTTGCGCGGAAGAGGTGGATGGATTTTTTTTCAATCTGGCGTATTCGCTCGCGCGAAAGTCCGATTTCATGGCCGATTTCTTCCAAGGTCATCGGTTCACCGTCAAATCCAAACCGCATGCGGATAATTGCCCGTTCGCGGGAGTCGAGGCCTTGGAGCAGATCCTCAATTTCATCTTCGAGTGCATGCTGAAAAAGATTTTCTTCCGCCGAGATGGTGTTTTCCTCCTCAAGTAGTTCAATGTAGTTTGTTTCGTCGTTAACTGAAATCGGCGCGTCGAGGGAAAGGTAGGTTCGGCAAACTCTCATCACATTTTCCACGTCTTCGATTTTCATCTTGAGGAAAGAGGAAATCTCACCCATCGTAGCGTCACGTCCAAACTGTTGGCGCAGGGTTTGATGAGCGGATCGGATTTTGTGCATCAGTCCCGCTTGTTTAATGGGAAGTCGTACCGTGCCCGCATGATCGGCAAGGATGTGCATAATCGATTGGCGGATCCACCAAACCGCGTAAGATATCAGCTTAACACCTCTATTGGGATCGAATCGGCGTACCGCATGGATGAGCCCGATATTTCCTTCATTGATCAAATCTTCGAGGGGCAAGCCGAACCCCTTGTAGCGGTTCGCTACACTGACGACGTACCTGAGATTGGAGCGAACGAGCTTGTTAAAAGCCTCTTCATCGTTTTCGTCCCGTGCCTTGATTGCCAATTTGTGTTCCGTTTCCCGGTCCAGGAGAGAATATTTTCGAATCTCCCGGAGGTAAATTGACAAGTTGTCTTCGCTGGGATACGGAACCTCAGTTTTTTTTTGTTTGCCTTTCCCTTTGGCAGGAAGTTTATTGGCGGAAGAGGGTTTTATCGAAGCAGATTTTGCTTTATTGGTGGACTTTCGCTTTGATTCTTTTTGTGCAACAGAGTTATTGGTCAATGCGGAAGTTTTCTTTCTGATAGGCATGGCATCCGATCCAATCGCCGCCGGAAGGATTAACATCTTATAAGAAAGGAGACCAGTATGGACAAAACCTTTGACCCGGCATGCTACTTTTTTCTTGTTAAAACAAGAAGTCGCTGGTATGCCTTATTGGCAAATGGGCTAATTGAATAGTCGGAAATCAACAGGCGAAAGGCTTCTGCTGCCTTTATAAAGCTTTCTTCAAGCAAGTAACTCTCGCCTAGGTAAAATAGCGCTTCGGCCCTTAACTCTGGAATATCCTTGTACTTATCGATCACCTCTCGAAGCCGGGGGATGGCCGAAACGCGAAGCCCGCGTCGAATATAAAATCGGCTGATCAACATCTCATGTTTTCCGAGGAGCAACCGTAGTTGGGTAATTCTCTTTTTGGCGTCTGGCGAAAGTTCCGACTTCGGGAACCGCTTGAGCAGTTCTCGGAAGTTTATTAAAGCCTGCCGCGTTGAATCTTGATCCCTGTCCACGGCCAAAATAGTATTGTAATCCGACATCCCGAGGAAGAAATATGCTTTGGGGGTTTGTGCGCTTATCGGATAAAGTTGGACGTACTCCTCGTACTGGACCTTTGCCTCGATGTATTCACCCGCATTGTAATATGAGTCCGCCAGGTTTATCAGGGCCTGACGGCGATGCCTGCTGTCAGGATGCTCTCGAAGGAGCTTTTTGAATGCTTCCCTGGCACTTTGGAATCTTTCAGCTTTTAAATCCTCCCGTCCGAGAATGAGAAGTTCGCCGGCTGAAGTTTGTTCGCTTGGCCTTGAGGCGCAACTTCCGACAATTAAGGAACAAATGAGAGCCGCAATACGAATGTTGGCTGGCAGATCGTTTAACAAACGCATTTATTGTGGAAGAACTCCAATTAGCAAATGCATCGATCAGGACATTTCCGATCCAACTCCGTGACGTTGAAAGGACATCGGTATAATAAGTGAGCATAGAAAAAAGTGTCAAGAATCGTCGGTTTTCAAGATCGGTGACGCTGCTTTCTTAAGGGGAGTGGCTCTATTTGATATATGAGCGACAGAAAGGATATCACCGGTGTATTGTCAAGCGATCTCCCGGGAAAATCTTTCCCGATTTTGAAAGTTGGTTCCAACGGAGAAGGTCATTGGGCCGGACACCGTATCGGCGCGCGATCGTCCATACGTTTTCGCCTGGATGAACGACGTGATCAAAGGATCCTTCTTTCTTTTGGATACTTTTGCGCTGCAAAGCAGCGGTTTTTTCCTGAGGAGAAGGCGGGAGAAGGATCATTGTGCCAACGCGCAAACGCCGGGGGTTCAAGTTCGCGTTCAACTCCAAAAGCGTTTGGAGAGAAACGCCGAACCGATGCGCGATGGCTCCGAAAGTATCTCCCGGCCGAATCTTGTATTTGCCCCCGACGGAATATTCCCGGTGAGGTATTTTGGCCAGTTTGATTTTGAATTCCTCCGCTTTTCCCTGCGGCAATCGAAGGATGTGCCCCGGACCGGGAGGTGTTACCCGTCTGAAAAATTCCGTGTTTAAGTCAGTCAATTCATCGATTTTTACTCCCGAAATTCGGGCCGCTTCCCGCAGGCTTATTCCCCGGGAAAGGGTTACGGTTTCAAACACCTTCGGCGAGTCGTATGTGAGTCCCGCAAAACCGAACGCCGCCGGTTGCTTTGCGATTATGAGTCCGGCGAGGTACTTCGGAACATAATTGCGCGTTTCGTTGGGCAGATGTCTTGTCGCAACCAGGCGCCAATAGGTTTTTTTTCTCGTAATGCGCATGGCCCGCTTGATCCGGTTCTCCCCGGCGTTGTAGCTGGCCAAGGCAAGATACCAATCGCCGAAGGTATCATATAGATCGATAAGATGTTCCGCAGCCGCCTGGGTTGCCTTCTCCGGATCGCGGCGTTCATCGATATACCAATTTACTTTCAAACCCACCCGGCGCGCGGTTCCTCGCATGAATTGCCAGGGGCCAACTGCGCCAGCCCTTGAGCGGGCGCGGAGGTTAAAGCCGCTTTCGATGAGGGCGAGGTAGGCTAGATCCTGGGGCAGTTCTTTTTCTTTGAATATTTGGCGGAACCGGCCAATGAATCTGCCGCTTCGCTGGAGCCATTCGGCAAAGCGTTTCCGTCCTGGACCTGTAAAGTATTCGATCCACCGATCGACGGCTACATTTCGAGTCATGGGAACATCGTAATGGAAGCCGGGGGGAGTGTTCTTCCGTAAAGAGGGCTGAATGAGTGATTCACCTTCATCCTCTTCTGGCGGGATCGGCAATGTGATGTCGTGGGGAGAAGGATCGGCCTCTTTTTTGCCGCCATCACTGGCTGCTTCAATGTTTTTTCGGTCAGCGGGAAGAGGGGAATCCGAAGCCCGTGTTCCGGGGGGCTTTGCTTTCGCAGGGATTTTAGAGAGGAGTGTTTCAATCTGCTGTTTTGTGGATTGATTCTTTTCCGACGGTGAATTGATGTCCTGAGAAACCGCAGGTTTTATCTCGGCTTTTGCTTGAAGAGAGACGTCATTCACGCATCCGGCCGCAGTCAGAATAAAACAAAGCAACCCCCCCCAGCGGATTGTCGTCAGCATTGGTCTCTGATGTATGAGCATATCGTATGGGTGAAACGATCCAATTCGCAGCGAAAACAATCCCCGATAGAATTTAAATCATTTTACCAGTATTCGAACCGTAGCGCAAATATTTTCATTTTTTTTGCTAGCCGCGATGTTCGGTGGTAAGTCCGTTCCGGAACAGGGAAAGTTGGGGGTGCAATTGATCAACGGACATAGGATAGTTGCCCGTGAAGCAGGCGTAGCAAAAGTTTTCCTCTTTCGGAAGGACACATTCAAGAAGTCCTTCAATGGAAAGGTAGGCGAGCGAGTCGGCGCCAAGGAAACGACGAGTTTCCTCCAACCCGTTGGCGGAGGCTATCAGTTCTTCGTGAGTGGGCATGTCAATACCGAAGAAACAGGGATGAGTGATCGGGGGAGAACTGATGCGCATATGAACTTCCGAACTGCCGGCATTTCGAAGCATTTCTACGATTTTCTGGCTGGTGGTCCCGCGAACGATTGAATCGTCGACCACTACAACGCTCTTTCCCTCTAGATAATCCTTGAGAGGATTCAATTTAATTTTTACTCCGAAATGGCGGATTGATTGTTGGGGTTCGATGAAAGTTCTCCCAACGTAGTGATTCCGGATCAGTCCCCATTCTATCGGAAGCCCTGACTCCGCCGAATACCCCAAGGCAGCCGCCAGTCCGGAGTCGGGAACGGGAATGACGATGTCCGTTTTGACAGGATTCTCTTTCGCAAGCTGTACTCCAAGCTGTCGGCGAATTTTGTATACGTTCTCACCGAACATAAAGCTGTCCGGTCGTGCGAAATAAATGAATTCGAATATGCATTGACGCGGCGAAGAAGCCGGAAAAGGAGAAAGACTTTGCACTCCTGCGTCATCAATGATTACCATTTCTCCAGGTTCAATTTCCCTGACGAGTTCAGCCTCGATGAGATCAAGGGCGCAGGACTCACTCGCCAAGATCCAGGCAGGATCCCCGTTTCGTCCGGCCAGTCGGCCGAGAACAAGCGGGCGGAATCCCATGGGGTCCCGCACGCCAATGAGCTTGTCCGGTGTCATCATGGCCAAGGTGAACGCTCCTTTAAGTTTTCTCAATGCGTCGATGATGGCGTACTCGGTTTTCTCCTCCAGAGAGCGCGCGATGAGGTGCAAAATCACTTCGCTGTCGGAAGTGCTGCGGAAGATTGAACCACTCGATTCTAATTCTCCGCGCAATGCCCCGGCGTTGATGAGGTTTCCATTGTGGCCGAGGGCCAGGACCCCTCTTGAATGATCGACGAGAAAGGGCTGGGCATTTGAAATGTGAGACTGGCCGGCCGTCGAATACCGGTTGTGGCCAATCGCGATGTGCCCGTGAAGCGTGGAAATCCGGGTATCGGTAAAAATATCAGCAACAAGCCCCATGCCCACTTCGGCGTGAACCCGTTCGCCGTCCGAAGCGACGATGCCTGAACTTTCCTGGCCGCGGTGCTGGAGGGCATAGAGGCCGAGATAGGTCAGATTTGCGGCTTCCGGGTGGCCGAATACGCCGAAAACAGCACATTCCTCCCGGGGGTGGTCGTCCCCAAAATCCATTCTATATGATCTCCGATAAGGCTCCTGACCAAACACCTTGCATTTCGCCCATCCCGATGTCCACAAGGGGTCTGCCGCCTGGGTCTTCTATCCGAAGCGCTCCCTCCAATACCTTCCCAATTTCCAGGCAAGCGATCTTCTCGCGTGCTGCCTCGTTACTGACTCGGCTAAAAAAATTCGGAGAAGAGGAGATGAGAATTCTCGATGCCGATTCCCCGAAAAGCCTTCCATCCAGCCGCCCCTTTCCCTCCGGCAACCGAACAGTTGCCCCTAGCAATCCCTTGGGTGAAGCGAGGCACGATTCGGCAACGGCGATTCCCAAACCACCCTCCGACAAATCATGGGCAGAGCGCAGGAGCCCCTTCCCGGCGATTTTGCGGCAAAAGCGTTGGACCGCCGCCTCGTTATTCAAGGAAATGGGCGGGGCTTCTCCTCCCTCCCGATTTGTGAGAATCCAGACGTACTCGTGTGCGCATCTTGCGTTCAGGGCCTCCTCGTCGGCCGGAAAGAGCAGGGCGATTTTGTCCCCCTCGCGAAGGAAACCTGTCCCCACCCGAACTCGTATATCATCCAGAATCCCGACCATTCCTACAATCGGTGTCGGGTAAATATGGATGCCGTGGGTTTCATTATAGAAGCTGACGTTTCCGCTTACGACAGGAATTTTCAAAACATTGCAGGCCTCTGCCATTCCCTCGATGGCGGACGAGAACTCAGCCATGACCTCCGACCGTTCCGGGTTTCCAAAATTCAGACAATTGGTAAGGGCCAGGGGGCGGGCGCCCACGCAACTGATATTTCTCGCAGCCTCTGCTACGGCGAGTCGGCCGCCCATCCTTGGATCGAGGACACAATAGCGGGAGTTCCCGTCAGTGGTCAGCGCGAGCGCCCTGTTTGTCCCTTTAATCCGGAGAAGGGCAGCATCCGCGCCCGGGAGCGTCAGCGAATTTGTCCGCACCATGTGGTCGTATTGGCGCCAGATGGGTTTTTTGTCCCCATGATTTGGATGTTCGAGCATTTTGAGAAGGCTGGGCCCGAGATTGTCTTGTTCGGGGAGGTTGTTCAGAGGATCGATGTTCGAGAGCCTCTTCACAGGTTTTGTCGGCCTGTCGTAGCGTGGCGCGTCGTCAGTGAGAAATTTGACCGGAATGTCCGCCACGGTCCGGTCCGATGACATCACTCGTAATCTGCCGTCATTCGTCACCTTTCCCACTACTGCCATGGGCAGATCCCAGTTTTCAAAAATTTCCCGGACTTCGGCCTCTTTGCCCTGTTTTGCGACCAGCAGCATCCTCTCCTGGCTTTCCGAAAGCATCATCTCATAGGGCGTCATTCCTTCTTCGCGGCAGGGTACGCCGTCCAGACGAAGAATCATTCCCGTACCCGCGCGGCCCGCCATCTCCACGGAGGACGATGTGAGGCCGGCGGCGCCCATATCCTGAATGCCGACAATCGCCCCGCGCTTCATCAATTCCAGGCAGGCCTCCAGGAGGAGCTTTTCTTTGAATGGATCGCCCACCTGGACGGTGGGGCGTTTTTCGGAAGCCGTTTCGTCGAATCCCGCGGAAGCCATGGAGGCGCCGTGGATTCCGTCTCTTCCCGTCGCGGCACCCACATAAATGACAGGATTGCCTTTCCCCCTTGCTTTTCCGCGAAAAATGCGGTCGTCCCTGAGCGTCCCGACGCACATGACGTTTACCAATATGTTGCCGTTGTAGCAGGGGTGAAAGGAGGTTTCCCCTCCCACCGTCGGGACGCCGATGCAGTTGCCATAGCCGGCGATGCCCGAGACGACCCCTCCTACGAGGTAAGGGGTGCGCGGATGCTGGGGGGCACCGAATCGCAAACTGTTGAGGAGCGAGATTGGACGGGCACCCATTGTGAAAATGTCGCGGAGGATGCCCCCTACGCCCGTGGCCGCACCCTGGTAAGGCTCGATAAAAGAGGGGTGATTGTGGCTTTCCATTTTGAATGCCACGGCGAGGCCGTCACCCACTTCCACGACGCCGGCGTTTTCGCCCGGCCCCTGAAGAACATGGGAGCCTTCGGTTGGGAACTTGCGGAGGTGAACTCGGCTGCTCTTATAGGAGCAGTGTTCGTTCCACATGGCGGAGAAGATACCGATCTCGGTGAGATTCGGTTCGCGGCCGATATGCCGGAGAATATCGTTCCACTCCTCGGCGGTGAGGCCATGCTCGAGTGCGAGTTCCCGGGTTGTAGGAACGCTGGCGGCGGGCGTGATCATTTCACTGTGGTGGAGACTGCGGAGGAAAAAAGACGTAGGCCGTCTGCGCTTCCCAACAACGCCTCAGCAGCGCGATCTGGATGCGGCATCATGCCAAGGACATTCCCCTCAGGATTACTGATGCCGGCGATGTTCGAGAGGGATCCGTTCGGGTTCGATTCGGGGGTGGCGTTCCCCTCTGGGTCGCAGTAGCGAAATACGATTTGTTCTTTTGCCTCCAGGCCGGCGAGCGTTTGTTGGTCGCAATAATAATTGCCCTCGCCGTGCGCGATGGGCATCCGCAGAATTTCTCCGGATTGGATCTCCCCCGTGAAAGGGGTTTTCGATGTCTCGCAGCGCAGCCAGACATCGTCGCAGATAAACCGGAGGGAGGAATTCCGCAAAAGCGCACCGGGCAGGAGGCCAATTTCGGTCAATATCTGAAAACCGTTGCAAATTCCAATCAGGGGTTTTCCTGCGGCGGCGTGAACCAGCACTGATTCCATAATTGGCGAAAAGCGGGCGATGGCGCCCGTGCGGAGATAGTCGCCGTAGCTGAATCCGCCGGGCAGGATCACAACGTCTGCATCTCCCAGGTCTGTCTCTTTGTGCCAAACGAAGCGGGTGGGCGCATCTAGAGCGTATTTTACCGCGTGGTAGCAGTCGTGGTCGCAGTTCGATCCGGGGAATACGATGACCGCGAAATTCATTCTGCTCCCGGATAGTGAGCGGGGGGGGGGTGGATTTCGATTCGAAAATCCTCGATCACAGGATTGGCAAGCAGCGCTTT
>CAZUHN010000010.1:0-15106 GCA_964620535.1 uncultured Nitrospinaceae bacterium
CGGGCTGTGGCCGCGATGGCGAAGGGCCGCCCCGCTCAAGAAACGGCCGCGGTTGAAACGGCCCCCCTCGTCGCGGTTTCGTCCTTCGGGGGAACGGCAGGGTGCGTACGCCGGGTGGAGGAGCGCCTCAAGGAGGCGGGCTACGAAGTGATTCTACTTCACGCCTCCGGGCCGGGCGGCCAAGCGCTCGAGTCGCTGGCCCGCCACGGAGAATTGACCGGGGTAGTGGACGTCACCACCTCCGAACTGACCGACCTCTTGGTGGACGGAGTATACAGCTCGGGGGAGGGGAGACTCAGGGAGGCGGGTGCGGCAGGAATTCCCCAGGTTGTGGTGCCGGGCGCCCTCGATCATGCGAATTTCTGGATGGGCGAGGTGCCCGAGCGGTTCCGGGATCGGGAATTTTTACAATACAACGCCGAGATTCTCCTTATGCGCACCAACGCCGAGGAATTCGAGGCGCTGGGGCGGTTTGTGGCCGAGCGGCTGAACGAGGCAAAGGGTGGAATCGCCGTCATGATCCCAAGGCGCGGCTTTAGTGAACACACGAAGCGGACAACACACGACTTGGCGGGCCGAACGCGCGAGTCTTGGCTCCAGCCGGAGACGGATGCGGCCTTCGCCCGCTCCCTCCGCTCCCATCTGAAGAAAGGCCGCGTCGAGGAGTTAGACCTTCACATCAACGACCCCGCCTTCGGCGATGCCTGCGTGCGCGCCTTCCTGGAGATGATGAAGGAAGTGGGCTAAACCAGCCTCGGACGGCGGGGAAATACAATTTTTTTTGAAGGAGAACGGGAGTGGGCCTCGGCATTCCGGTGGAACAGCACGAGACCGACGTTCTCATCATCGGTGGCGGGGCGGCGGGTACCCTAGCCGCCTTTGAGTGCGCCGAGGCGGGCGTGCGGGTCATCCAGGCCACCAAGGGGCGTGCCGCGAGCGGGACGACCACTGTTGCGCGCGGCGGGTTCGCGGCTGCCATGGGGAAGGACGACAGCCCCGAGTTTCATCTGCGCGAAATCCTCCGCTATGGCGGGGAGCTGATCGATCCGAAGTTGGCGCGCACCTGGTGCTATGACATCATCGAGGTGATAAACGATTTGCGCACCTGGGGCGCCGAGTTTGTGAGGGACGAAAACGGCGCGCTCAACCTCAAGATGTTCCCGAGCCATAGCCGCCCCCGGGCCGTGCACCATCACGACACCACCGGCAATATGCTCACCAAGGTTTTGTCGAAAAAGCTTAGGGCCGACGACCGGATCGGTCAGCATCCCCACACCGCCGTTCTTGACCTGATTTCGGAGGGAGGGCGCGTGACGGGTGCCTGGGGGGTGGATTATTCTCGCTGCCTCCTGGTCTGCTACGCAGCCCGCGAGACTATCTTATGCACGGGAGGTGGAAGCGGCCTCTTTTATGTGAACGACAATCCCTCCCAGGTGACCGGGGACGGCTACGTGCTTGGTTTCCGGGCGGGCGCGCCCCTGGTGGGAATTGAGATGATCGACTTTCAGGCCATGTGTTGTTCACCGGAGGAGCTTTTCGGGTTCGCACCCCATCCCACCGGATTCATTAACGCGGGGGCCGTTTTCCTCAACTGCGAGGGCGAGGCTTTTCTGAAGCGCTACTTTCCCGAGACGGCCGAGAAGAGCACCCGGAGCGAGGTCATTCTTGCCATGGCGAAGGAGATCCACGCTGGACGCGCCGGGTTGACGGGGGGCATCTTCATGGATGCGACGGAGGTGCCGATCGAAACGATCATGAAGCAAATTCCCCACGTCTATGCGACCTGCCTTTCCCGGGGGATCGACATCACCAGAACTCCCCTCGAGGTGGCGCCGGGGAGCCACACCTGGCTCGGCGGACTCAAAATCGACGTGAACGGGAGAACCCCGGTGCCCGGCTTGTGGGCGGCTGGCGAGACGGCGGGAGGGATTCACGGAGGGAATCGCATCGGAGGGTCTGCGCTTTCCTCCGCGCTTGCGTACGGGAGGCGGGCGGGCCGGGCGGCTGCGGCCGGAGCGAAGATCGGAGACCGGGAAACGCCTGCCTCTACCGCGTCCATTCCGGAGGCCGATCGCGCCTGGCTTGCAAGTCTTCTTGATCGGCGTGCGGGCCCTCTCCAGGCTGAGGTGCGCATGCGCTGCCGGATGCTCGCCCATGAGAAACTCGGTCCCATCCGGGAGGCCGGGGAGTGCCGCGCGGCCCTGTCTGCGTACGAGCAGATCAAGCGGGAGGAAATCCCCCTGATGCGCCTTTCAGATGAGGCGCGGACATCAGAGAAAGTGCGGGGACAGGAGCTTGAGAGCGCCCTTTCGGTGCGTAATCTAGCGTTGCTGGGAAGTCTTCTTGCCACCGCCGCGCTTCGCCGAGAGGAGAGCCGGGGCGCCCATTTTCGACTCGACTTTCCCGAGACCGACGACGCCCGTTGGAGGGTGACCACCCGCCTCCAAAGTGAGCCGGGGGGCGGGATCGCGTTCCACACCGACCCGGTCAAGGAATATGATCCGTCGGAGACTTGTTCGCCAAGGGAGGGCAAATGTTAATTTATATTTACGGTTATTTATCAATATAATAGGAGGATCTATTCATGTTATCTCTGAAAGAAAGAGCGGGCGTAATCGGGCTGGGTAACATGGGACGAGGGATCGCGAAAAATCTGGCAAAAAGCCATTGGGGGCTCATGGTCTGGGACGCCCTTCCGGCTCCCCGGAAGGCTTGGGAGAAAAAGCGAGGGGTGGAAGTGGCTCCGCCGGGGGAGATGGCCCGTGCCTGTGCCACCATTATCTTTGTGGTTCCGGCGACCCCCGAAGTGCGCGAATGTTTGCAGGGGAAAGAGGGAATCCTCGCAAATGCCCGAGAGGGACTGGTACTTTATGACTTTACAACCTCCGCCCCGGCGCATACGCGCAAGCTGGCCGCCCGGACGGCGAAAAGAGGGATTGCCTACATCGACGCGGGGATGAGCGGGGGCCCCACCGGTGCGGACGCAGGCAGGCTCACACTTATGGTGGGAGGCGACCTCGACGCCTTCCGCCGGACGAAGAAGTTCCTCGCTCCTGTCGCAAAGCATATTTTTTATCTGGGCGAAAGTGGGGCGGGCCATAGCATGAAACTCATTCACAACATCGTTTGCCACGCCACCTTTCTCGCCACCTGTGAGGCAGGCCATTTGGCCGAGCGGGTGGGCCTGCAACTGGCGGATATGGTCAAGGTTTTCAATGTTTCAAACGCGCGGAGCTACGCCAGCGAGTTCCGATTTCCTCGGAACATTTTATCGGGGAAGTGGGACGCGAAATCGCGCATCTACAATCTCCACAAGGACCTCAAGATGGGCGTGGCCCTCGGGAGACGGGCCGGTGCCGAAAGAAAGTTCGCCGAGGCCACCCTGCGATTCCTCGAAAAGGCCATGGCGCGCGGGATGAAGGACAAGGACTATGCTCTTCTTTACCGGGATTTCGAAAAAATCCGAAAATCACCCCGAAGGGCAATAAAGAGAGTTGGGTAGCATCCCCCCATCCTTACCGGAACAGACGGGTATCTTTTCCACCGCGATGTCAAAGATCGAGAAGACGGTCAGGCGCGTCACCCTCGCCATCGGAATCATCTCAGATATTTTACCGCCCTCCCTATGCGTGTCATGGTGGGGGAGGTAGAATCTTTTTTTGACGAAACGATTGTGCAGATAGAGTCTGGGTAGAGTTCCAGTAAGGTCGGAGAAGGGCGATGAGATTGGTCGTGGCAATAACCGGAGCCTCGGGGGCGATTTATGGGACGCGCTTTTTGGAAGTGCTCCACGCCGCCTATCCCGAGGTCGAGAGTCACTTGATCGTTTCACGGCCGGGCCTTCGGGTCCTGAAGTATGAGACGGGCCTGGACGAGCAGGACCTGAAAGGTCTTGCCCACGTTGTCCACAAGGAAGGGGACATCGGTGCCATCCCGGCGAGCGGGAGTGCGGGGATAGATAGCATGGTGATCATACCCTGCTCGACCAAATCACTGGCCCAGATTGCCTCTGGGACGGGAGATAACCTCATCGGCCGCTCGGCGGACGTTATGCTCAAGGAGGGTCGGAAGCTTGTCCTCGTTCCCCGGGAGATGCCGCTTTCGGCCATTCACCTGGAGAACATGCTAACGCTTGCCCGCCTAGGCGTTCAAATCCTGCCGGCCTCGCCGGGCTTTTACTTCATGCCTAAAACCCTCAACGACCTCGTAGATCATGTAGTGGGCAAAACGCTGGCCGCGCTCGGCCTGGAGCAGACCCTTTTTGAAAAATGGAAGGGGCAGTATTCGGAGCGAAGCGGAAAAGCTGTTCTGGAAAATGAAGAGAACGGCATTGACCTCTAGTGGAAAAATTTACTGCTTATTTGAATACGGGTAACCGCTTATGCTGCGAAAAATGCGGCGAAGTGCCTGCGCGACCGGTTGCCTTTGTCGTACGGTAGACCTAATCGGTATTCGTGGACGAGAAGGAAGTCATTTCCGATGGAGGGAATTTACGAGGGCGTTTATTTTGCGCCGATCAGGGTAATCCGGTGAAGGGTAAAATCGCTTCCTCGGTTTACGACGGCGATGCCGTTAAAGTCATCGCGTATCCCCCCGGTCCACGGCGAAGGATTTCTTTTCCATCCAAGCGAACCGCCATCGACCCGTCCAAACCGCAAAACCATTCAAGGGTATGCGGTTTCCTGTCCTCTATACTTTGAGCACGTTCGTAGACCTCGATGACGGCGGAACGGACTCGCCGAATACGGACCATTTCCAGGGAGGGGTTGTTGTTTGGAAAGAAGATGAGGCGATAGGCGTCGCCGCGACTTCTGACAGTGAAAAAGCCGATTCCGAGTCCTCCTCTCCGATCCCGACTGCTCTGGGAAGTAAGTTGGATTCGCGCGGCGAAGGCGTTATTTACCGTCAGGGGCATATAAATTTCGGCCGCCGCCGCGTCTGAATCCTTCAGGCGCGATTTCTCCCTTAATTATTGAGCGAGCGCATCGGCGACAAATTCCCCAAAACCTTCACACTTCCCCGTCCGTTTCGCCTGAGGTGGTTCCTCCGGTGACACCCTTTGCGGGCGAAACTGTGGTGCGAAGGCCAACCTCGCGTTCCAGCGCAAAGGATCCTCCCCCAGCCTTTCAGCCGCGATTGATCCGATAGGCAGGGTCTTTGAAGTTATTATCTAAAAGGTCGAAATGTCAGGACCAGTCGAATCGGGAGGCAAGTATGCGTAGGCGATGGCTCAGACTCCGAACTGTTGATCGGTCTCTTTCGACCTGCCGATGAGAGATTCCAGCCACCTCACGAATTCCTGGAAACGGCGCTTCTCCACCCTCCGTGGAATTTTTTGGCAGAAATGGGGAAGGCGAGGATCGCAGTGAGGGTAATGGGCGGCGGGAGAATCCATCTCCGCTTCATGGACTACACTTCTTCGGAGAGAGTAAGAGAATCATACTCGCTCCTCTCGTCTCGGAAAAATCCCCGAATTGATTGCCCGGAATAGGACTCGCGGCCTGTGCTTTGAGATGTTGCGAAAGATTTCCGCCGCTGCCTGCCTTTGATGATTGGGCGTTTTCCGCCCCCGTTGGGAAAAATCAGAAACTTGCAATGAAAGCGCTGATCGGGTCATTGTGCCGATAATACGATCCGACTCGCAAGGCGAGAAGGGGGGTACTGCTTTCTGCTATAGATGTGACAAATCTTTGGGCCGCAAATGGATTTCACGAATTGGGCGATCTGATCATTCTTGGGCTTGGATCTTCAAGGAGGAAAGAAGTGAATATGGCGGAAATGAAGGGCGACGCAGGTCGCCTTGCCGGTCAACTCGAGGAGATGGCGCACACGGTGTACGGCCTTCCGAAGGATGACCGGTCCCAGGCAACCGCAAAGGATATCGCGGAGATACTCCAGATCCTCTCGGAGGCAAGGGTCGAAATGGATGAAGAGCCTATACTTACAAGGCTTCGTTCATCTCCTGATTCGAATCTGAAGGACAAATGATGGCAGGCGATGGCTGGCGGTTGAACCTCTCGGAAGGGCTGTCGCGACTTTTAGCAGGAACCCTCACGGCTGTGGATTGGGTGGAATCGCTCCTCGCGCGTATCGGGGAATGCGAAGAGAGCGTGAAGGCGTGGGCTGCGTTGGATCCCAGGGCGGTGCTCTCAGCTGCATGCGAAGCCGACGAGAAACGTGCCTCCGGAAAAGGCGGCCCGCTTTGCGGTGCGCCTTACGGAGTGAAAGACATCATCGATGTTAAGGGCCTTCCTCGCGAGGCCGGATCCCCGCTTTTCAAGGGCTACTTTCCGGAAGAGGACGCATCCTGCATCGCTCACCTTCGCGAGGCAGGGGCAATCGTCCTCGGAAAGACAATTACGACCCAGTTCGCCACCTCGGACGTTCCGGAGGGCACGCGGAATCCCTGGAATCTCGCCCGCACTCCGGGCGGATCGAGCAGTGGATCGGCGGCGGCGGTAGCAACGGGGATGGTGCCGGCCGCCCTGGGAACTCAGACCGGCGGGTCCATACTACGTCCCGCCGCCTACTGCGGCGTGGTGGGCTTCAAGGCAACCTATGGGCGGATCTCTCGGGGCGGCGTGATCCCGGTTTCATGGACGCTGGACCACGTGGGGACACTCACCCGAACGGTCGAGGATGCAGCGAGGTTGCTGACCGCCGTGGCAGGAAGTGACGAACGAGATCAAGGAACGTCCCTCGAGCCCGTACCGGATTATGTAGCTGTTTCTGCTCCGAGGAGGCCGGAACGGATCTGTTTCCTGCGGGAAGACGTTCTGTCCCGGACTGAGCCCGAAGTTGCCGAGTTCGTGGCGGGGGCGGTTTCACGGATGCAAGAGAAAGGGGTGGCGGTCGAAGAAGAGAATATCCCGGTGAACCTGGACGTTCTCCATGCCGCACACCGCACGATTCTGCGCGTTGAAGTCGCCTCCTACCATGAGGAGATGTTCCGGGAGCACCTGGACGCCTACAGCCCTGGAATACGTTCGAATGTGTCGGCGGGGTTGATGGTCCCGGCGGCGCACTATATCAAGGCGCTCCGCTTTCGGGCGCGCCTTGCGCGGGAGATGTATAAATTCTTTGATCGTTATGCTCTCGTTGTGCTTCCCACCTACGTTGAATCGCCGCCCGAGGCCGAGGTATCGACCGGCAGCGCCCTTTTCAACGAGCCTTTCACCCAGGCGGGCCTTCCTTCCCTCACGCTGCCCATCGGGCGAGGAGAGGGAAACTTGCCCATCGGGATCCAGTTCGGCGCCGCCCGCTTCGCCGAGGCGGATTTGCTGGCGCACGCCCGATGGTGCGAGGCCGAGTTGGGCTGGTGCGCCGAAATTGCCGATCCGTCCCGGAATTGACCGGAAGCATTCCATTTCGGCAGCGGTTCGGTAGGCGAATATCACTCATCCATCGGCCATCTCAAAAAGATAGTGGATCGAGGGCGGGAGATAAAGCCGGTGCGTGAAACGTCCAATTTTCCAGTCCGAACGCGGCAATTCCCATGCCCAAGAAAAGAAACACCCATCCGAGCCCCTAACATAGCAAATTTATGGTTCTTTTTCTCGGCTGTATCATTTCGATTCCTTCGTAAGACTCGGCGCTCCGGGGATCTAAGCGAGGAAGTACCCCCCGTTCACGTCGACCGTGACCCCGGTGACGTGGCGCGCGTCCTCGGAGCCGAGGAAGGCGACCACCCCAGCCATGTCTTCCGGGGTGCCGATCCGGCCCAAGGGAGTGGCGGCCTCGGTACGTGCCTTCTGGCCGGAGGTCATCTGGGCGAGAATGCGTTCGGTTCCGACCACTCCGGGCGCGACCGCGTTCACGTTGATATTCGAAGGACCGAACTCGCGGGCGAGGTGGCGGGTGAGGCCGATGACGGCGGCCTTCGAGCTGCTGTAGTGCGCACCCTGGAGGACGCTCGCCGAGCGGCCCGCCACTGAGGAAAAATTCACAATCTTGCCGGCGCGGCGCTCGGCCATGTGGGGCAGGACGGCCCAGCAGCAACGGTAGATGCTCTTCAGATTTACCTCGAACATTTTGTCAAATGCTTCTTCGTCGATCTCAAATGCCTTGAGGGGAAATCCGCCGCCGATGCAGTTGACGAGGAAGTCGATCGGGCCGAATCGAGCGATGGCTTGGGCGAAGACCGTTTTTACGCCTTTTGGATCGAATACGTCCAGTGCGAGAGGATGGCCCGATCCCCCGGCTGGCATCCCGCTTTCGGTGGCGAGGCGGGCAGTTTCCTCCCGCGTGTCAGCGATGTCCATGCAGACAATCCGGGCGCCCTCGATGGCGAGGCGTACCGCCGACGCCCGACCGATCCCCCCGCCCGCCCCGGTGACGATGACGGTCTTCCCGGCGAAGCGTTTCACGAATTTCCTCCGCATGACCTTCCTCAGCCCGGTTCAGGCGAGGAAGAGACCGCCGTTCACGTCCACCGTGGCCCCCGTGATGTGGCGCGCATCCTCCGAGGCGATGAAGGCGACCAGCGCGGCCACGTCCTCCGCCGTGGCGATCCGTCGGAGGGGGGTGGCCGCCTCGATGCGTGCTCTGTGTTCCTCGCCGATTTGATCTAGGACGCGCTCGGTGGCGACAAGCCCCGGCGCGACGACGTTCACGTTGATGTTGAACGTGCCGAATTCGTGTGCAAGCTGGCGGGTGAGGCCGATGACGGCGGCCTTCGAACTGCTGACGTGCGGCCCTTCAATATCGCTCGAGGTCCTGCCCGAGACGGAGGACAGGTTGACGATTTTGCCCGACCGCCGGTCCCGCATGTGAGGGAGGACGGCCCAGCTGCACCGGTAGACGCTCTTCAGGTTGAGGTCGAATATGTGCTCGAATTCCTTCTCGCCGACCTCGAGCGCCTTGGCGGAGGAGCCGAATCCAATGCTGTTGACCAGGGCCTCGATCGGACCGAATCGGGAGATGGCTTCGGCGAAGGCCGCCTTCACGCTCTCGGGATCGCCCGCGTCCAGCGCGAGGGCGTAGCCCGAGCCCCCGGCCGCGGCGCCGCTCTCCGAGGCGAGGCGGGCGCTCTCCTCCCGGGTCTTGGCGATGTCCAGGCAGACGACGCGGGCACCCTCGGCGGCGAGGCGCACCGCCGACGCCCGGCCGATGGCGCCGCCGCCGCCGGCGATGATGACGGTCTTTCTCTCGAAGCGGCTCATCGTTTTACTTTCGGCCCTGTAGCGTTAATCCGTCCAGAATCCGCCATTTACATCGAATGCCTCTCCGGTGATGTGGCCCGCCTCCTCGCTGGCGAGGAACAGGACCGCGGGCCAGACGTCCTCAGGGACGGTCAGGCGGCCCATCGGGTGCGCCGCCGTCGCTCTTTCGAGCATCTCAGGCGGGGATTCGAAGTGAAGTCCCGTATCGGCAGGTCCAGGAAGAATGCAGTTCACCGTCACATTTGACCGGGCCAGATCACGGGCCAGGTTATAGGTCATTGAGAGCAATGCGGCCTTTGCGGCGGCGTAATGGATGTTCGGGCCTATGCCGCCCATCTTCCCGGCGATGGAGGAAAAATTGACGATTCGCCCGGAGCCGGACTGCTTTAGGGACGCGATCGACTCCTGTAGAAAATAGTAAGGAGCAAGAAGATTCACGCCGAGGACATCGGACCAGTCCGCCTCCGTCAATTGGAGCGGCTTTCGAATCGGCATGTAGCCGGCCACATTAACGAGAACGTCGCAGCCGCCGAGCCAAGCGATCGCACCTTGCACGGTTCGGCGGAGGTTGTCCACATCCAAAAGGTCGCAGGCCACTTTCTTGATACGATCCGGAGGTCCGGCGAGGGCATTGAGGGGCGTGCCCTCCCGGTCGGTCTCAAAAACTTTCGCTCCGGCCTCCAGGAATCCTTCGGTGATCTTCGTTCCCATAGCGCCTGCCGCGCCGTTGACAATCACCTTCCGGCCGGAAAATTCGAATCGGATGGACATGAGGCGGCTCCGCTGAAAAACTAGTCGGTGAAAAATGCGCCGTTCACATCGAGCAGTTCGCCTGTGATGTGCCCCGCCTCGTCGCTCGCAAGGAAAAGAACAGCCGGCCAGAGATCTTCGGGTTTCGTGAGGCGGCGCAGGGGGAGATCCTCGACGAATTTTTCCCGCATACTCTCCGGTAAGGTGGCGAACATCGGAGTGTCGGCGGGACCGGGTATTATGCAGTTCACGGTTACACCTGTCATTGCGAGCTCGCGCGCGAGGTTAAAGGTCATTGCGTGGAGACCGCCTTTGGCAGCGGAATAGGGCATATTGAGCCTGTGCCCTCCCGTTTTTCCCGAGGTCGAGCCAAAGCAGATGATTCGGCCTGCGTCTGATGCCTTGAGCGCTTCGATGGTCTCCTGTATGCAGATATAGGGGGCGACCAAGTTGACCCCGAGGTTTGAAGTCCATAACTCCTCGGTAACTTCGAGGGGGTTGCATACGGGCATGAAACCTGCCGTGCAAACTAGCACATCACAGCCGCCGAGCCAGTCGAGGGCGCCCTGCATCAGATTCCGGAGAGCGGAGATGTCCAGCAAGTCGCAGCCCACCTTTTTTAAGCACTCGAGGCGATCGGGAATCGCTTCGAGTGCGAGGCCTGCTCGGTCGGTAGCGAAGACTTGCGCGCCAGTTTCGAGGAAGGCCTGGGTAACGGCGGTACCCATTCCCCCCGCAGCACCGGTGATAATCACTCTTCGGTCAGAAAAATCATAATGGACCGGCATGAATAATGTCTCCCTGGAATGTATCGATTGGAAGAGACAAGAAGATTGGAATTGTCGGATTCATACCACGGCCCTTTGAGGAGAGGCAAAGGCATACTCGATGATCACGGGAAAACTAATTCTCAGTTAACTGTTTCATCAATCCCTTCATGTCCCTTAAAATCCGCGAATACTTCTCCAATTCTTTTAGATGCCCGTTTGGTTTCAGAAGGAAGAATATCACATTGGGTATACGCAACCTTAGAATGGCTGGAGAGGCTTCCGGCGCTGGAGGTGAAGTCGGAATCGAGTGGCCCCAGAGGGAGAAAGTTCTGGAATTGCACGAATTAATGACAATGGTTCGTCTTTTGAAGGGATGCTGGTATATTGTGTATTTGCTGAAGGTACCCCACTGCCAGTGCCTTTTATCGTTCACCAAGGATCAGGGGAATCTTCTGCTTAACCCGAGATCGAACAACCATCAAAAGACCGTATGACGGGCAGCCTTCTGCAATTCGATGCTTTGCCCGGTGGGAGGTGAAACATGGAACTCGCATACGTCGGAAAAAGTGTTCCTCGGGTGGATGCCCCGGAGAAAGTCACCGGAGGGGCCCGGTTCACGCTGGACCTCCTTCTACCCAGAATGCTTCACGGGAAGCTGAAGGCCAGTCCGCTCCCCCATGCTCGGATCAAGAACATCGACACCAGTCGCGCGGAAAAACTCCCCGGCGTCAAACTTATTCTCACGGGGAAAGATATTCCCGACTACGTGAAGTGGGGGGTGACTCCCGTCCGTTACGACCAGACACCGCTCGCGGTGGGCAAGGTCCGTTTTATCGGCGACTCTGTCGCAGCAGTTGTGGCCACTTCAGAGGAGATCGCGGCCGATGCGGCCGGGGTCATCGAGGTGGACTACGAAGATCTCCCCACCGTATTTGACCCCTTCGAGGCCATGCGGGAGGGTGCCCCCGTCATCCATGACGACCGTCCGAACAATATCGCCTTCACCAAACACATGGAATTCGGCGATGTTGAGAAGGCCTTCCAAACGGCTCACCACGTGAGTGAAATCTCCACCGCCTCCCCCCGGCAGGCCCACTGCTGCTTCGAACCTCACGTTTCCATCGCTGAGTGGTCTCAGGACGGCTACTTGACAGTTTACAACAGCACCCAGTGCCCAAGCCTGAGTCACGAGTATTTCTCCAAGCTACTGAAGATCCCTGAGGCCAAGATACGAGTCATCACGAATTATGTTGGGGGCGGCTTCGGAGGAAAGGCGACGAGCAAGTTCAACATAGACTTTCTCTCGATCATCGCTGCAAAAAAGCTAGGTCGGCCCGTCAAGTTCTACTACACGCGAGAAGAGGAATTCTTTCTCGGCACTTTCCGGACGAACCAGTTCCACACTACTCGCATTGCCACTGACAATGACGGGGTCCTCCTCGCCCGCGAGGTTCGGATGGTCGTGGACAATGGGGCTTATTCGGATTACGGGCCCGCGGTCGGCAGTATCACCGCTCACATGGGCGGGAGTCTTTACAACTTCCAGGCCTACCGTCACCACGCTGACGTCGTGTACACGAACAACGTCTACGGGGGAGCCATGCGCGGAATCGGGAACGCCGGTTATTCTTTCGGTACCGAGGTGGCGATGGACCACCACGCCCGTGAGATCGGAATAGACCCGGCCGAGTTCCGCTTGAAAAATCTCGTGACGAAAGGGACGACTACCATCATCGGTGCGAAGATCACGAGCTGTGGCGCGAAAGAGTGCGTCCAGGAAGCCGTCAAGCGAGTTCCATGGAATGAACCGCGTGCCGAGCGCAACGGCATAAAGCGCGGCTACGGTCTGGGTGTTGCCGTCCACTTCACGGGAGCGCGGGCTATGGGTCCCGAGACGGCTGGCGCCTTCATAAAAATGAACAAGGACGGCACCGTCCAGGTCCTCTCCGGAACCATCGAGATGGGCAATGGGACGAACACGGCGATTGCCCAGATATGCGCCGAGGCCCTGGGAGTTCGGGTGGAAGACGTGCGGGTCATTAACGGGGACACTGCTGTCAACCCATACGGATGGGGCACGCGTGGCAGCCGCACCACTTGTATCGATGGCCAGGCAACCCACATCGCGGCCCTTGAGGCGCGAGAGATACTTTTCCGGGGTGCAGCGGAATTGCTCGAATGCGATGCCTCTGATCTCGATGCTCGCGAGGGACAAATCTTCGTAAAAAGCTCTCCGGAAAAGCGGATACCGCACTCCGAAGCCTATATGAAGATCTACAACAAGGAAGGAAGCGAGGCCGTATATACGGCCGCCTCTTACGACTCGCCCAGTGAAAATCCCGACCCCAAGACGGGATATGGAAATTGGTCGGCTGCCTACTCCTTCGGCGCCAAAGCTGCCGAGGTCGAAGTGGATACCGAGACGGGGGCGGTGGAGGTGCTCCGCATCATCAGCACGAACGACGCTGGCACGGTGGTGAACCCGGCCGGTGCGGCGGGGCAACTTGAGGGAGGTGTTTTGATGGGGGTGGGCTACGCTCTTATGGAAGACTTCCAGGCCGAAGACGGCCAGCCCGTGAATCCCACTTGGCTCGACTACAAGCTACCCACGACCCTGGACGTACCCAAGTTGGAAACGGTTCTCATTGAAACGGAAAGTCCGGCTGGCCCCTATGGCGCGAAGGGTTTGGGCGAGATGGTCCAGCTCGCAACCTCGGCCGCTATTGCGAACGCGGTTTACGATGCAGTAGGCGTTCGAATCAAGAGTTTGCCAATTACCTCTGAAAAAGTGCTTGCGGGCCTCATCGAAAATGGGGCGAACGGTACTTCGTAAGAGGCGATCTCCCAGGCAAAATGGCGGACTCGCAAGGGACAGTCGGCTCTAGAGGGAAATCGAATGGCTTACGAATACATTCGGGCGAACAGTGCCGAGGAAATCCTTGGCGCGCTCAAGCAGCACGAAGAGGGCGGGAAGATTTACGCGGGTGGTGTGGCGCTTTCCGTCCTGATGAAGTCTAAGGTGTATGAGCCCCAGCTCTTGATTGACATTGAAGGTGCCAATGACCTTGCTTTCATCGACGGGGCAGACGGCGGGGGGCTCAGAATTGGTGCAAAGACCACCCACCGCGCCATAGAAACATCCGCCCTTGTGCGAGAGCGTTATCCTCTTCTTGTCGAAATTTTCCGCAATGTCGCAACCGTGCGAATCCGAAACGTCGGAACCATCGGTGGAAATATTTGCTTTGCCGATCCCGCCTCGGATCCACCCGCAGCCTTGCTTGTACTCGAAGCGCGCATGAAAGCGAGGAAGATGGGCGGAACGGAACGCACCATCCCCGCGTCCGCGTTCTGGACCGGCTATTACGAGTGTGCCCTTGAGCCGGACGAATTGCTCACGGAAATTGAGATCGACCCACTTCCCACTGATTTCCAGACGGCGTGCACTCGCTTTACGACCAGATCCAAGGAGGACAAACCTTGCATTTCTGTATCGGTGGCATTGGCGGTAGAGAAGGATGACGGTGCAACCTGCCGGGAAGTGCGCATCGGACTGGGGGGCGTCGAGGCGGTTCCCCGAAGATTGACGGCAGCCGAGGAGACGCTGAAGGGCAAGAGGTTCTCTCGAGAAACCATTGACGAAGCCTTGGCCGGAACGCTGAACGATCTGGAGCCCCTTACCGATATTCGGGCCAGCGATACTTACCGGCGGCAGGTAACGCCAGTATTCGTGCGGCGAACTATCGAAAAAGCGATGGGATAATAATCTGCTTTCCGGGTTTTCTCCAGCGAAGTTCCCCTCTCGGATTTTCGTTTTTTTTCTTTATCCTTGTAATTCTTTTGTCAGGAGTTTACGGGTGGCACCAATAGGCACTCCGTAGTTGACCCTGATCACCCGTTCTCCCGCCTGGGTGGCTGCGGCCGATTCGACGACACCAATTACCTCTCCTTTAACGTTTAGAATGGGTCCGCCGCTGTTTCCCGAATTGATACTGGCGTCGAATTGGATAGCATTCTGTAAGCCTGTCTTGCTGGGGACACATGTGGTGAGGGTGGTCCGCGCCAAGCCATCGATCTTGGCGTTTCCAGGAAAACCGAGGATGGCGATGGCACCTCCCTGGGGGGCCGCATCTGGCGCGGAATTGAGCTTCCTGAGGTAGGGCATGTCTGGGAAAGGATCGATCTTGAGAAGCGCCAGATCCGCGTTGTTTGATGAGCGAAACCGGCGTTCGGCGATTTCCTTATTCGTGTCAGCGATAATGACCGCCAGCTTGACGGTCCGACCGTGATATTCACTGCGGTGATCCCTGGCGTGAACTCCCACTGCCGTGCTACGTACCAGTTTGTGATTATATGCCCCTTTTGATCTACTATAACCCCGCTCCTGGTAGAAACTTGAGTGAGGATTCGCCCACCTTTCTCGGGGGG
>CAZUHN010000011.1:0-2448 GCA_964620535.1 uncultured Nitrospinaceae bacterium
GGGCTCCACGATATCCACAACGCGCTTGTGGATGCGAATTTCAAACTGCTCCCTTGATTTCTTGTCAATGTGCGGCGACCGGAGGACCGTGTACTTGTTGATCGAGGTAGGCAGCGGGATTGGACCCACCAGGCTCGCACCAGTGCGGCGTGCCGTATCCACGATCTCGCCCACCGACTGATCGAGGATCCGATGATCATAAGCCTTCAGGCGAATCCGGATTTTCTGCGCCATGCTCCCCCTGCGTCCTCCGCCGCCCCGCCGGGGCGATTCTCAATCCGCTACTCGACAACCTCGGTCACCACGCCAGCGCCCACCGTGCGCCCGCCCTCGCGGATCGCGAACCGGAGCTCCTTCTCCATGGCGATCGGCATGATCAACTCCACGTCGATCCCCACGTTGTCTCCCGGCATCACCATCTCGCGCCCCTCGGGAAGCGCTACGTTCCCCGTCACATCCGTCGTTCGAAAATAAAACTGCGGACGATAACCGTTAAAAAATGGGGTGTGACGCCCCCCCTCCTCCTTCGTCAGAACGTAGACCTCGCCCCGGAACTTGCGGTGCGGCGTGATCGAGGCCGGCTGCGAGAGCACCTGGCCACGCTCCACTTCGTCCTTCTTCACCCCGCGGAGCAGAACCCCGACGTTGTCGCCCGCCTGGCCCTGGTCGAGGAGTTTTCGGAACATCTCAACTCCCGTCGCAACCGTCTTGCGCGTATCGGTCAGACCCACGATCTCCACTTCATCGCCCACCTTCACGATCCCGCGCTCGATTCGGCCCGTCGCAACCGTCCCCCGCCCCGAAATCGAAAACACGTCCTCCACCGACATCAAAAACGGCTTGTCTACGTCGCGGACCGGCTCGGGTATGTAACCGTCAACCGCCTCCATCAGCTCGTCCAGGCACGCCGTCTCGCCTCCCTCGAGCGCCTTCAGCGCAGAGCCCTTCAAAACCGGGATGTCGTCGCCCGGAAAATCGTACTTCGATAAAAGCTCGCGTACCTCAAGCTCCACCAGTTCCAAAAGCTCCTCGTCGTCCACCATGTCCACCTTGTTCAAAAACACGACGATGTAGGGAACCCCCACCTGCCGCGCCAATAGGATGTGCTCGCGCGTCTGCGGCATCGGGCCGTCCGCCGCCGATACAACCAGAATCGCTCCGTCCATCTGCGCCGCGCCCGTGATCATGTTCTTCACGTAGTCGGCGTGGCCCGGACAGTCAACGTGCGCGTAGTGGCGCGCGGCGGTCTCATACTCCACGTGCGCCGTCGCTATCGTGATCCCGCGCTCCCGCTCCTCGGGCGCGCGGTCAATCTCGTCGAAACCCACCTCCTGCGCCAGGCCCTGTGTCGCTAAATGCTTCGTGATCGCCGCCGTCAGCGTCGTCTTGCCGTGATCCACGTGGCCAATCGTCCCCACGTTCACGTGTACCTTTGTGCGCTCAAATTTCGCCTTCGCCATGGCAAAATGCCTCCCTCAGCTTCATTCCCTTGGCGGGTGAAGCAAACTCAGTGCCGCCGACGCGGCGGCGAAACCCGCTAGACGGTTTGAAGGACCGCCCCGGTGGATTTGATGACCTGCTCTTCCGCCAAATTCGAGGGTAACTCCTCGTACCGCCCGAACTGCATCGTGAATACGGCGCGCCCCTGCGTCATCGACCGGATGTCGGTTGCGTAGCCGAACATCTTCGAGAGTGGGACGGTGGCGGTCACCACTTTCGCGCCGGCGCGATCTGTCATTTCCCTGATCTTCCCGCGCCGCGCGGTCAGATCCCCGATGATATCCCCCAGGAACTCGCCCGGGGCCATGACCTCGACGTCCATGATGGGCTCCAAAAGAACCGGCTTGGCCTTCTTGGCCGCCTCCTTGAAGCCCATGGAGCCGGCGATCTTGAAGGCGAACTCGGAACTGTCCACCGGGTGGTGGGAACCGTCCTGGAGGGTGACCTCGAAGTCCACCAGGGGGTAGCCGGCGAGGATGCCGTTTTCAGCGGCCTCGATGATTCCTTGCTTCACGGCTGGGATGTACTCTTTCGGTATCGCCCCACCCACGATTTTGTCCACGATGGAAATTCCCGCGCCCGCCGGCTGCGAACGGACGACGAGTTCCACATCGCCGAACTGCCCACGGCCGCCCGTCTGCCGGACGAAACGGCCCCGCGCGCCGGCCTCGCCCCGAACCGTTTCGCGGTAGGCCACCTGAGGGGTGCCGACGTTCGCCTCCACGCTGTACTCGCGCGTCAGGCGGTCCACCAAGATCTCCAGGTGTAGCTCGCCCATGCCGGAGAGGATGGTCTGATTTGTCTCGGCGTCCGTCCGGACCCGGAATGTAGGATCCTCATTCGCCAGCCGGGCGAGCGAGGCGCTGAGCTTTTCCTGATCGGCCTTGGTCTTGGGTTCGATGGAGATGGAGATGACCGGCTCGGGGAATTGGATAGATTCGAGAGAGA
>CAZUHN010000012.1:0-14135 GCA_964620535.1 uncultured Nitrospinaceae bacterium
GCCTCTCTCAGCTTCCCGATGATCTGCTCCGCGGTGTGGCGCTTCTTGGGCATAAGCCTTCCCCCTCGGTTGCCGTCCAGAACCGAAACTATATCGAAAATCCTCTCATTCGGCCTGGACCGGTTTTGGGGGGGCAGGTCACGCAAGAAGGGTTATTACGAATATTTCAAGAAGCGGCTGGGCTACTCGGTGGGGATCGGCTTTCCTCCTGGCTGGGGAGAGGGTCACATCTTCGATCTCAAACAGGACGATCCGAGAGAGATCAAGGCTGGCATGGTGTTCCACATCCCTCCTGCCATGCGCGTGGGGAACGACTGGGGCTTTGGCCTCAGCGAAACTGTCGTTGTTACCGAGACGGGATGCGAAGTGTTGGGTGGTCTTTCGAGGGAGCTTGCGGTGTGTTGAATTTCCCGCTAGCACGCTTCAGCGAATTCAGGTCATTGCTCTTCAGGCGTTCCAACCTCACCGCATCGTGGGATTGAGCGATTGCTTTAAGTATGGAGGAGCGGGACATGTCGGTTGTACATGACGTATCAGTCACAAAGGATGTCGCGGCCTTTGTCACAGAAGTGCAATTGAAAGACTTCCCTCCGGAAGCTGTCGAAAGGGCGAAGCTCTGCCTGCTGGATGCTCTGGGGGTCGGCGTCGCCGGCCTCGAAACCAAGGCGGGCCAGTGCGCCGTGGATTATGCCTTGGCCACTTACCAGACGGGAAAGGCCTCCATCATCGGCACGAGGTCGAGGTGCAACATCGAAGGTGCCGCATGGGCCAACTCGGTCTTGATGAATGCCCTGGACATGGATGACGGGCACAGGGAGCAGGTCGGGCCTCCCCGCTCCGAGAAATTTACCGGTCACAACGCAGGCCATCCCGCGTCCGTCATCATTCCGGCTGCCCTTGCCACCGCCCAGACTGTAGGGGCCAACGGGGGCGCTTTTCTCTTGGCCATCTTGTGTGCCTACGAGGTGACGATCCGACTCGCCGCCTCTCGAAACCCTTCGTCGGTCCTGAACAACGCAACTGGAAATTGGGGAGCTTATGGCGCCGCGATTTCATCGGCCAAACTGCTCAGTCTGAGCCTTGAACAAGTGGTCGAGGCGCTGGGCATTGTTTGCGCTTTCGGCCCGAATCCCCCGCGGAATCTCAACGTCAGCTACATGGGAATGGTGAAGGAATCTATCGGCTGGGCTTCGTTGACGGGCGCCAGCGCCGCGGCCCTTGCGGCGCGGGGATTCACGGGAAAGGAGTCTGTCCTCGACCATCGATTCTATTTCGAACCTTCTTTCTTCTCCAACCTTCGAGAAAGGAGTCTGATCCTTTCCGGATATTTGAAGCCCCACGCCTCCTGCCGTTTTACACACGCACCCATCGACGGCGTCCTGGAGCTTTGCCGAAGGCACGACATTCGAAAAGAGAAAATCCTTCGAATTGCGGTGAAGACCTCCTTGAAGGCAACGTTTCTCGATGACCCGAGGCCCCGCAACTTGGAGAGTGCTCAGTTCAGCATTCCCTTTTGTGTGGGGGTCGCCCTGTCCCGGGGTGCCGTGAATGCATTGACGATGCAAGAAGGCATGTTGGACGATCAGTCAGTCTTGGAGGTGTCGGAGAAAGTGCATCTTGAAGTGCATGAGGGCCAAAGCCAGGATGACGGGCAGGAGATCAAATTTCCGCTGAGGACTTCTGCACATGTTGAGATTGTCACGGAGGAGGAAACCTACAATATCTTTGTGGAACACCCCAGAGGCCATCAGCAGAATCCATTGTCGAAGGACGAGTTGAGAGAAAAATTCATGGCGAACGCCGTGAAAGGTCTAGGGCATACCAAGGCGGAGAAGCTGATGGCGTTCATCATGAAGGTGGACGACGAACTCAGCCTTGAGAGTATCGGACCGATGCTCGGGCCCTAGCCGCAATGTTCGTTATTACTGGGAGTAGTTAATATTTTATTTATGCATGGCGAATTACTAATTCGCCATGCATACCCTCATCAATAAAGATAAAATGCTCTCTCCAGAGTTTCCTGCTGGGTGAAGGCTCGACTTTCGTTTTATATTCGTTTATAGATCATATCCCCACGTTGAGGGTTTTATGCGAATTAAGGCGGTTTTTCAGGCAAAATCGGGCCGAGGCCTCAGGCTACCCCTCTTCCTCGCTCACGTCCTGGCGGGGCGACCAACGGGTTTCCCATCACCGGCCGATGACTTCATCGAAAACCGTCTCGACATCAATGCCCACCTCGTGAAGCGTCCAGCTGCCACGTTCTTCGTGCGGGTCCAGGGGGACTCGATGCGGGATGCGGGAATTCACGACGGGGACATCCTTGTCGTGGATCGTTCGCTCGAATCCGTGAGCGGCAAAATCGTCGTTGCGGTGGTGGACGGGGAGTTCACCGTCAAGCGGCTGGAAATGAGAGGGAGCGCCATGCGCCTTCTTCCCGAGAACAATGATTACCGCCCCACCGAGATCACCGACGGGATGGAGCTGACCGTCTGGGGGGTGGTGACCAGCGTGATCCACGCCCTCTGAATCATGTGCGCCATCGCTCTTGTGGACTGCTGCAACTTCTACGTTTCCTGCGAGCGGGTGTTCGATCCCAAATTGATAAACCGTCCCACCGTCGTCCTCAGCAACAACGACGGGTGCATCATCGCCCGCTCGGAGGAGGTCAAGGCGGCCGGCATCCGGATGGGCGCCCTCTACCATGAAGAGAAAGAACGCCTCGCCCGGATGGGCGGCGCCGTGCTCTCCTCGAACTATGCCCTTTACGGCGACATGTCCGCCCGCGTGATGTCGCTCCTGGGGGAATTCGCACCTAAGGTGGAGGTCTATTCCATCGATGAGGCGTTTCTCGGTTTTGAAAATCTTGCAGGCGTTGACCTGACAGGTCACGCACGGCGGATGCGGGGGCGCGTCCTCAAGTGGACGGGCATCCCCGTTGGTGTCGGGATCGGCCCCACCAAGGTCATTGCCAAGGCCGCGAACAAGCTGGCGAAGCGGAACGGGGGCGTTTTTGCGCTGCTGGAAGAGGGCGCCATCCGTACGGCCCTCGCAGGAATGGCGGTCGAGGGTATCTGGGGGATTAGCGGAAGATGGGGGAGGCGTCTCCGTCGAATGGGGATCGAGACCGCTCTCGCTCTTCAGGAGGCCGATCCCACACGCATTCGACAGGGCTTTGGCGTCGTGGTTCAGCGGATTCTTTATGAACTTCGGGGAGTGCCCTGTCTTTCGATTGATGATGTGCCGCCCGCCAAAAAAGAGATTTGCGTCTCACATTCTTTCCGGAAGCGGGTGGATTCCATGGAGAAACTCTCACAGGCTACCGCGAGCTATGCTACGCGGGCCGCCGAGAAGCTTCGGCGGGAAGGATCCCAGGCAGGAGGTCTGAGCGTCTTTATTCACACGAATCATTTCCGGGAAAGGGAGCCGCAGTACAGCGAGTTGGGAAGCGTCCGCTTCGCCCATCCCACGAGCGAAACGGGGCTTATCATTCGGATGGCCCTCGCTGCCCTACGGCGCATCTATAAACCGGGGTATCTTTACCACAAGGCGGGGGTGCTGCTTTTTAAGATCGTTCCCGCAAGAAGGGTGCAAGAGGAGATGTTTGGCAGTTTTGGTTCCTCCCGCTCGGACGCGCTTATGTCGGCCTTGGATACTCTCAATTCACGCACGGGCCGTGCCGCCGTGCGTTACGGAGCGGAGGGGTTTGAAGCCGCCTGGCGTATGAAGGGGGAGATGCGATCCTCGAGATATACGACAAGATGGGAGGAACTGGTGAGGGTGCGGGCGGAGTGACTGTTTCAGGTCATTTGTCTGCGATCAAGGTGTGGGCGAGTTGAGTTTTTGGAAAGGGCGAGTGTCACAGAAATCCTCGACCGCCTCTGGCAAGGGGAGCCTTTCGGCATTCTAGAGCACTATCTTGAGTAGCCACTGGATGACCGGGTTTAGCGTCTCCGCGAAGGAGTACATCCTGTCCTGTCCAATAAATCGAACGAATATAAAGTCCAGTGTTTCGCAGATTAAAATAAAGCCAATTCCCTGTTATTCCCTGCGCATGGCAAATTTCCAATAAGACATTAAATTTCTGCATTTTCAGGAATTCGCCATAGACAAGTTTCGCTGGACCAGCACACCGCTCTGTGAAGGGATGGGATAATGGAGCATGAGGAACGGTTTTGGTCTCTTGATTTTCCGAATCCGAAGATTGGTCTTCCACCGGTGGTAGTGGAACAAGGGATCGTGGTCCGAGTTGAGATAGCGGGGCACGACTTTACCGAGCGCGCTGTCGTGAGCGGCTTGGAGGAATGCTCAGATACTATTGTCGCGAAGCGGCATAAACTTCGTTTGGGTTTATTGACACAACGACTATGCTAAGAATGTTCCCATTATAACTTCTCCAACTGTAGTTCCTAGAGAGATATTTTCAATAATCTAAAAGAAAAACAAGAATTTGGTAATGTAATGCAGGATGGAACGTTTAATCCTGAACAGATGCTTTGTGGATCGCCCGCCGTAAACGTTGATGCCGGTCGAAGCGGAGGAGGTAGTCGGACTCGTGCCGGCCGCCCTTGGCGAGGATGACCTGGGCGAGGCTGCGCCGGGCCTCCCGCGGCCAGCGGGGGAGGGAGCCCAAGGCGAGGACGAGGGGAGCCCACCGCCCGAAGGCCAGCCGCTCCCCGGGGGAGAGTTTCCGGAGGGAGCGCACCTCGAGAAGGGAGGCCGCCTCCTTTGCACACACCCGTTTGCCCTCCTCACGCCGGGAGCCGAACCGGCGGGCCAAGTAGTCCATCGCCTTGAGGCCCACCACACCCAGATCGAGAAGACCGAGGACATCCTCCCTTTCTTTTTTCAGCGAAAGAAAAAGGGGCGCCTCCGCGAGCCGGAGGAGTCTTCCCGGAGAGGTCCGGTAAGCTGGGTTCTTTCTCCGCCTCCTCTCCTCCTCCCGCGCTAGGCGAAGCGCCGAAGGATCCCTCGGGGCGAAACCGAGTAGGCGGTAGAACCACCAGGCGCCCGAGGCGAGGGCCTCCTCGTTGTCCCACCCCAGTTGGAAGGGGTCCATGCTGATGGTGTCCGCCCGGTAGAAGCGCCGGAAGACGGCGAGGACGCACCTGTAAAGGAGGGCGGTTTCCCCTCCGCGGAAGGCGGGGAAGATGTTGATGGCCGTATCGAAGGAGGAGAAGAGCCCCAGCCCGGCGCCGTAGCCGACGGGGACGCCGTTCTTCAGCACTAGGAAACCGTAGATCGTTTCGAGAAGGAACCGCCGCTCCGGGATCATCCCGAAGAGGGCGATCTGGATGCCCCCACCACAGTCCGCGAGCCGGACGTCGCGGGGGTCGGCGTAGGCGAAGGCGTCGAGGTCCCGCTGGCGCGCCGCCATGGTCCCGCGCGCGAGGTCCATCAGCCGCCGTGCCCGCCGCCCCGAGAGTTCTTGAAAGCGGGGCCGCGCCGATTCGATTTCTCGCCGCAGGTCGGCCGGTCGCCCGGCAAGGGGCCCGATCTGGTAGGCGATCCGCCGCGCTGGGAACTTCTCGCGGGTGCGCGATGGGGTGTCCGGGCCGGGGAGGAGTCGGAGGGGGGGATCCAGGTCGTCGTAGATCTTCCCTCGGAGTGCGGGGTCCGCCCGGAGGGCCCCGAACCGCCGGATCAGGAAGGCGGCGTCGGTCTCCCCGGGTCCCTTCATCCGCGCGATCCACTCGCGCGCCGAAAATTCGTACTCATCCAGGCCGGGGGTCTCGGCGTAATGGGAGAGGTGGGTGAGAAACTCTTCCAGTTTTTCCGCGTTCTCGAAAGCGGGCCAGTCGATCCAGAGGAAATCGCCCCACCTTCCGGCGAGCCAGGAGGCGGTCGCCCCGAAGAAGCGGAACCGCATCTCGGTCCCCGCGATCCCGCTCCCCGCGAGGCGGCCCCTGTGCTTCCGAAGATCGCGCCTGGAAGAAAATCCCTCGAGCATGCGATCCGCTTGGGTGCGCAGGGCGGGGCCGTCCGGCCAGGCCCTCAGGAAGCAGAGGAGGTCGTGGAGGCGGGACACTTCATTCGCTGTGGAAAGGGACCTTTGCTCCAGCGCGCCGAGAAGGCTTCTCTTCCTCGAAAGGGAACCTTCTCCGAAATCGAGCCGAAGGCGCTCAAGTGCAAGGAGAAGGGAGGACGCTTTCCGGACCACGGCGCTTCAAGCCCGCCCACGAAAGCGGGGAGGCTCTACCAAAGCCCAGCCCTTCTCTTTCCGTTTTTCCGGATTTTTTCGCGCCATCACGCTTTCCGAGGGGGCGGACCCAAGAGGCGGGAGAAGACAGGAAAAAACCCTCGCCCCCGCCGCCTGAGGAGTCGGGGGAGATCATCCTGTCAAAAAATCATCTAAAATCCAAGTTCCTTTTACTACAGTAAGGGACTGATGCCATAGGAGGAGGTTTTCTGACGTGCCCCCCAAAAACCGTTCCAGGTTGGATGTTAGGATTTTCGATAAGCTTTCGACATGGGTCGACCAGCCAAAGGAGGAAATTTCATGCCCAAGAAGCATCACACCTATTTGGCAAAGTAGGAGCGGATTTGTCGTTGGAGGAAGCCCATCAAGCCGCTCGGCTGACAGGGTTGTCAATCCTAGGTAGAATGTGGCAGGTACTCCCGTACAATTCCCTGTTCCCGTCCTGTCCAAAAAATTGACCGAGCCTAAAGTCCTGTGTTTCGCTGATAACTATGAGGCCATTTGCTTGACAATTTCCTGTGCATGGTGAATTCCTGATTTTATTCGGAATTCAGACATTTTGGGTTTAGTTGAATTATTGGACAGGACGGCCTAATTGGGAATTTGCCATGTACACCCTTAGAATAGCCATCTTGGACTATAATCGCCTCATCCAAGGAATCAAGTGGAAAATCTCGGTTTAAAGTAGCATCCAGATGATTCTGACCGGATTTTCCACCCTTGGGCGGAGGGACAGTTCCAGGAAAGGAGGCGGGTGATGCGAGCAGTTCTCGTCGAAAAACCCCACGAGTGGAAACTGATCGAAAAATCCCGCCCCGAGCCCGGCCCCGCCGAGGCGCTGGTTCGGGTGAAGGCGTGCAGCTTTTGCGGCTCGGACATCCATCTCATCGAGGGAAAGATGCCCGGGGTCGTCTACCCCCTCGTGCCGGGTCACGAGTGGACCGGCGAGGTGGAGGAGGTGGGCGAGGGGGTGGGTGAATTCGGCCCCGGCGACCGCGTGGCCACGGAGAGCCATGCCGGCTGCGGCCGCTGCCGCAACTGCGTCCGCGGGTTCTACACCATCTGCGAGAACTATGGGCGGCGCCCCTTGCACCGGCAGATCGGAATGACGTCGGACGGCGGCTTCGCCAGATACTGCGCCGTCCCGGTCAAGTTACTTCACCGCTTGCCCCCGAGCATCTCCTATACCTCGGGTACCCTCATGACGACGGCGGGAACGGCCATCGTGGGCTTGGAACGCTGCGGCGTCGAGACGGGGGACCGCGTCCTCATCTACGGGGCCGGTGCGATCGGTCTGCTCACCCTCCAGTTTGCTCACTTCCTGGGGGCTGGAGAGGTCTGCATCATCGACACCGTTCCAGCACGCTTGGAACTCGCCGCTCGCCTCGGCGCCGACCTGACCGTCCAGGCGGGCCGGGACGACCTGGACGAAACTCTCGCGGCCCGAGGCTGGAAGGGAGAGGCGGATCTGACGGTTGAGGCAGCCGGTGTCGCCTCGCTTCAGGCCGAATGCATTGAGCGGGTGCGACGCGGGGGGCGCGTTCTTCTCCTCGGAATCACGTCCGAGGAAAGCGTCCCGGCACCGCTGAATCGCGTGCCGTTGGACCAGATCACCATATACGGCGTCCGCGGAGAGGGCGATTATGCCGTTTCGCGGGCGGTCCGAGCCTATGCGACTGGTCGCATCGACAGCAGCCCGATCAACACCCACGTTTTTCCCCTGGAAGATTTCGGCAAGGCGTTCGAAGTATTCCGAGAGAAAAGGGCAAACGCGGTGAAGGTCGTCCTGGAGTGCTGAGGGAAACAAGGGGGCCGAACCTGTGCACGGCGAATTCCTAATCAAGCGGCCATTGGTGTTTAAAACAGATCCCGACAATGTGACTGGAACTCCAGTTTTCTCATATCTGCCTGATTGGTAGGGCACTTCTATTTGAGTGCCGGCGGCAGGTAGGATCAAAGGAAGTATCTTCAATTATTTGGTGCTCAAGAATGCATGTAACTGATTGATATAGCCTTCTTAATAAGGGCCAACTCGATCCCCCCCCCTTAACTCCTTATTTTTCAATTATATGGGGATTTTGATAGGCAAATAAGAACTAAATCCCGCTGCCGGGACCGGTTGATGGTGAGAAGCTACATTTTGAAAAGAAGGTTCTTGAAAACCTGGGTCCTTCCCGCCGCCAGGCCTGAGAAGTTTGGCAATCGTTGCCATGATATGAGCGAAAACCAGGAATAGATTCTTCAAGGAGGGGCTTAGGGAGAATTGCCATTCGGAGTAAGGCGATGAGAAGCCTGATTTCCGACTAGAATTATTAATTCGCCATGGACGGGTGCATTTCCTCGCCTTACTCCATGAGGCACAAACCGTGGTCGGGAGAGAAGCTGACATAAACCTTCTGGCCGGGGGAGAGCTTTTCGTAGTGGTCAATCTGGATCCCCACCTCGTAGGGCCCGACCCGCACTTGGCAATCGAGGAAATTTCCCAAGTAGATCGTGTCGATAATCTCGCCTTCCATCAGGTTCACCGCCTCGCCGGGGTGCGATAGATGAAGGGAGAGGTCTTCGGGCCGGAGGCTGAGAATGATCTTTTGGCCTTTGGGGGCTACGTCACCGCACGACGCGCGCAACTGGAGGGGGGGATGATCTCCGCCCAGGGGGACTTCCACCTCGGCAAGCTCCCCCACGCGGTCGAGGAGTGTTCCCTCCAGCAAATTCGCCGCCCCGATGAATTCGGCCACAAAGGCGTTCGCCGGCCGCGTATAGATGGCCTCGGGCTCGCCGATTTGCTGTATGACGCCTTGGTTCATGACAACCACCTTATCACTCATAATGAGCGCCTCGGCCTGGTCGTGGGTGACATAGACGGAGGTGATGCCCACCTCGTGCTGGATGCGGACGAGTTCGATCCGCATCTGTTCGCGTAGCTTGGCATCGAGGTTACTCAGAGGCTCATCAAAGAGGACTACCTTCGGGTCATAAACAATGGCACGAGCGAGGGCCACCCTTTGACGCTGGCCCCCGGAGAGCTTCGTCGCGTAACGGTCCGCCAGGGGACACAGACCGACAAGTTCCAGCGCCTGAGTCGCTTTTCCCCGGATCTCGGCGCGGCTCATCCGGCGTACCCGCAGGCCGTACGCCACGTTTTCGAACACCGTCATGTGCGGCCAAACGGCGTAGCTCTGGAAAACCATTCCAAGGTTGCGGTCCTCGGGGTTGAGGTGGATTTCCTGCTCGGCGGAGGCGACCACCTCGCCTTCGATTCGGATCTCGCCGCCGTCAAGTTGTTCCAGGCCCGCGATGCAGCGGAGAGTGGTCGTTTTTCCGCAGCCCGAAGGACCCAGAAGTGTGACGAACTCCCCCCGCTCCACATCCAGGTTGATGCCCGCGACGGCCACTTCCTGGCCGAACCGTTTGAACAGGTTTTTCACTTCAACGAACGCCATCGCTTCCCCTTTACCGCGGGTCAGGGACGAACGGCCAACGTGTGCTCGGGGTCGAGCCGGAGAAATACCTGCTCTCCTCTTTGCAGATGCTGCCGGGGATGGGCTTGTACTTTCCACTCCTTATCCCTCCACCGCACACGGCAGTCGACGAAATTCCCCAAGAAGATTGTGTTCTCGATCACTCCTTCAATGGGAGAGAACCCTTCCTTGGGCTCTCGGTGGATAGTCACGTTTTCGGGTCGAACCGAAAGGATGGCCTCGTCCCCTTTTGCCATTCCGTCGGCCAGGAGACAGGGAAGGCGGACGCCTCCCGATACTCCGAGCAATTCAATCTCACCTCGGCCTTCTCCTGAAATTCCACAGACTCGCCCCTCGATAAGATTTGCCACTCCGATGAAATTGCTTACAAAGCGATTGGCCGGCCGGGCGTAAATGGCGGGAGGGTCCCCCGTCTGCTGGATGAACCCTTTGCTCATGACGACAATCTCATCGCTCATGACGAGCGCCTCGGCCTGGTCGTGGGTGACGTAGACGGAGGTGATGCCCACCTCGTGCTGGATGCGCTTTAACTCGACGCGCATCCGTTCGCGAAGCTTTAGGTCCAGGTTGCTGAGCGGCTCGTCGAAGAGCAAGAGTCGGGGGTGGAAAACGAGGGCACGGGCAAGGGCGGCGCGCTGCTGTTGGCCACCCGATAGCTGGGTAGCGGACTTAGCCGCCATGTTGTCCAGGCCGACGACGCGGAGGGATTCCGCCACGCGGTCTTCGATTTCCGACTTGTCTGTCCGCCGAATCTCCAACGGGTAGGCAACGTTTTGGGTCACCGTCATGTGAGGCCAAATCGCATAGCTCTGGAACACCATTCCGATGTCGCGTTTCTCGGGCGGGACAAAAAAGTGGCGCGAGGTGGAGGTAACCGGCGAGCCGCCGATGGAGATCTCGCCCGCGTCGGGTCTGAGCAAGCCGGCAATGCACATCAGGGTGGTCGTTTTGCCGCAGCCCGAGGGACCCAGCAGGGTGAGGAACTTCCCCTTCGGCACCCCGAAGGAGATGCTGTCCACGGCCCGGTCGTCCCCGAAGTACTTGGTGAGACCCCGAATCTCTAAGAAATCACCGTCTCGGGAGTTCATCGAATATTCGCCCGGGGCGCGCATCAAGCGGTCAGGGCCTCTCGGCCAGCGATTCGCCGGAAGAGGAAGACGCACAAGAGAAGTACAAAGGTCTGCGCGATGGAAAGCGCAGCGGTCAGCGGTTCGTTTTCAAAATTTGAGAGGTAGTAAACCCCCACCGACAAGGTTTCGGTTCCCGCCGTGTAGAGAATGATCGAGATGGAAAGCTCGCGCAAGAAAATGACAAACAAAAGGAGCCATCCCGCAAAGATGCCCGGCTTGAGCAAGGGGATGGTGATCCGCCGAAGAGTTGTTAACCAAGTGGCACCGGCCATGCGGGAGCTCTGATCCAGTTCTTCGGATACCGCCATCATGACCGCGGAGACGTTCCGCTGCCCGTACGGGAAGAAACGGGTAATGTAGCCCAAAAGCAGGATCCAAATGGTCGCGTAAATGGGCGTTCTGATATATGTGACCAACACCCCCATTGCAAGGACGATTCCGGGAAAACCGATGGGTACGACGCAAAGAAAGTCGAGCAGGGCGGACCCGAAGCCCTTCGTGCGGTGGATCAAGAAGCTGACCACGATCGAGAGGATCATGGCGATCGACGCTCCCATAAAGGCGAGGATAAAACTGTTGAAGATGCCGTTCGTGGCGGCCTGGATGCTCTCCGGTTGCCAGAAGAAGAGGACCTTTCTGTAGTTCAAAAAGGTCATGTCGGTGGGGATGATCCGGCCCTGCCAAACCGGATGCAGGCTTACGATGAAAAGGCAGGCAATGGGCAAAGCAACGGCGACAAGGATGTAGAGAAGGTTAAGGCCGAAGGCGGGCCACTTCCAGCGGCCCAGATCGATGAGGTTCGGCCGGAATCCCTTTCCCGTCACCGTCGTGTACTCACGCGGGGCGATGATGCGCCGTTGGAACCAGATGAACAATACCGTGATGACGCCGAGCGACATACTCATCGCCGCACCCATGTAGTGATTTGCATCATCCCCCACGGCCTTGGTGAAGATTTGGGTCGTCAGCGTTTCCCAGCCGTAAGGGGAGCCCAGCTTGAAGGGAACGCCGAACTCACCGGCGGTCGTCACGAAAACTATGATCGCCCCTGAGAGGATGCCTGGCGTCACAAGGGGAAGCGTAACGGTCAGGGTGGTGCGTAAGAGGCCAGCGCCGGTGGTGCGGGCGCTGTCCTCGAGGGAAGGGTCCATCCGGCGCAGGGAACCTACGACGAAAAGGTACACCAAAGGAGTGAAAAAGATCCCCGTCACCCACATGATTCCGAATATGTTGTCCACGTTCAGGATATGGCCTTGAATGCCAAAAAGCCCCCTTGCCAAATTGTTCAGCAGGCCTACCGACGGGGCGCCCAGGTTGTGCCAGGCGATCGCCCCGACGAAGGGACTGAGGAAAAAAGGGATCAGGTTGAAGGGTTCGAGCTTCTCGCGCCAGGGGCAGTTCGTGCGGGCGTTGATCCATGCGAGGGAGACTCCCAGAAATGTGGCCAGTACTGTTGTGCCAGTGCATATAATGAAGGTATTTAGGAAGGCTTTTCGGATGATCCGATCCCGGAAGATTTCTGGGTAGTTGGACAAACCCCACTCGGTGTCAAATCCCAGGTCGTCCAGAACAAGAAAGCTATTGACGAAAAGCGCGATGAGGGGAAGGATAACTGTTACGGCCACGATGAAACCAACCAGTGAGGTGAGAATCGCCTCCTGGGTAAACCAGCTTCGCCACTCTCTTCTCCGCGCACTTCCGATGATCTTCGAAAAAGCGTCGACAGTCATACGCGCACAAATATCGAAAGGGGGGAGATTCTCGCGGAAGTAGAAGGTGGCCCAGCCCGAAGCCGGGCCACCTTCTCCGAACGAACCTTTGACATTCTACAAGATTGTTACTTGAAGCGATCCGCCCACTCGGCGCGCGTCGCCTTGAAATTTTTCCGCGCCGCGACCCAATCCTTCATGCCGAGAAGCTTGTGCTTGCTCAGATCGAGTAAATAGGGGCGGGCCGCCGCCGGGGCGACGTAACCCTTCCTGAAAGTATAAATCGCCTCTCCCTCGACAAATATATCCGCGCCCTCCTTGCTCAGGAGGAACTCGATGAGCAGCTTTCCGGCGTTGGGGTGGGGCGCTCCCTTGAGGACGGCCGCTTGGTTGCCCAGCATGACCTGGCCTTCCTTGTAATAGCCGATCTTGAGTATCTTCGCCAGTTTGGGCTGTTTGAGGACGTTCTGGTAGACCCGGCCCGAGAGGTTCCACATGTCGAACGGCCGCTCGCAGGCGATGACCATCTGCATCTTGGGCTCGGTCCGGAACTCCACGATGGGACTGGTCGCCTTGAGCTGGTCCCAAAAGGAACTCATGTTGATGCCCGACTCCTTCAGCGAGAGCGTCGTGTTCGTGTAGGTGCTACTTTTGGTGATGTCGGCCGAGATCGTCTTGCCCTTCAAGGCGGGCTGCACGGTGTCGGCGTAGCGGGTGACGTTGATGTTCGCCATGCCCGGGCAGGAGCTGTTCCAAACCGGCTGGAAGGTATAGGCAAGGGGAACCACGACGTAGGGATAGTTGGAGTACTGCCCCGCGTTTTTGACGACCTCCTCATGATCTTTCCAGTAGCCGCTGTCCAGCTTGAGGAAGGCGCCGCGCGCGGCGGCGGCTTGGAAAAAGCCCGGGTCGCTAACTAGGTGGACATCGATCGTGAACTTGTTTGCTTTCATCTCCTGCCGAACGGTTGCAATGGTCGCGCCGGTGCCCTTCCGGATGTTGTTGAACTTGAAGCCACTTCCCAGGCCGTAGCGCTTGATGAAGGCGGGACCCATACGCTTGGAGGTCCTGTCGCTGAACAGAGGGTTGATGAGTGTGACAGCGCCTTCCTTCTTTGCCGCCGGGATGAGTTTTTTCTCCTGGGGGGTTAGATCGGCCCCTGCCGCCATCGGGACCGTCGCGATGGAAGCAGCCAGAACCAGGACGGTGGCAACACAGATGTGGAAAAAGTGACGATAAATTCTCATTGTTCTCTCCTTTTTTCGAAGGAAGAATGCCTCGCCGGTCCTTCATGCCGGCACGAGAGTTATTCGAATTGATGTAATAACTTCAGTATAAGTAATAATTCATTTAAGTCAATCGACAATTCGCAAGACGGGGAAATCCGTTGTGTCCGAAAACCTGAACGAGGAGACCTGCTTTCAATGGTCGTACCATTTCCATGAGAGTCTCTCGACGGTTATGGTCTGAGGGTGGATCTCCTCACGGTAATAGCTAGGCAAACCGGCATGATTTCCCCGGTCATTGACTGCTGTTCACTGGTTAATATTTGCTACTGATTCTTTCAATCCCTTGATTCTCTAGTGGACCCCGTGGTTATTAAGACTTTGGCCGGCAA
>CAZUHN010000013.1:0-3495 GCA_964620535.1 uncultured Nitrospinaceae bacterium
TCAAGGTTCCGGTTTCAGCGAAAAAGGAAACTCTATCACTAGAAAGCCCACAGGGGCTTTTATTTCCAAGTCGCAACTTCAAACCAGAGGAGGAAGAAAAATGCAGGAAATCATGAGTTGGAAACGGTTGGCAGCTCTCGGGCTGGCGGCGTTTTTCACCCTGTCCTTCGGGACGGGAGTCATCGCGGCGCCCAAAAAATCGCAGTACACCTACCTGATCGGCTCCACACCGCAGTTCGCGCCGATCGTAGTAGGGGTGAACAAAGGGTTTTGTAAAAAACGCGGCCTCAGCGTGAAATTCAAGCTCTTTACCTCGGGCGGTGTCGCCGCGCAGTCATTCATCGCCGGCCGGGGAGATTTCGTGAACACCGGCGATTGGCCCGCCGTCCGCACTTGGCTGAAAACCAAGGGGAAAATTGTCGGACTCCACCCCTCCGCCCATTACAGCGATCTCTCCGTGGTGGTGGCCAAGAGCAGCATCAAGAACGCAAAGCAGCTCAAAGGCAAGAAGATCGCCGTCTGGCTGGGAACGACCTCCGAGTTCTTCGCTGCCAAGTATCTTGACGCCAACGGGATCAAGCTCTCCGATGTGAGCTTCGTTAACGTGAAACCGGCCGAGATGGTGGTCGCCATTGACCGCGGCGACGTGGACGCCTTCGTAATCTGGCAGCCTTTCGGCTGGCGGTCGGTTGATGTCTCCGGAAGCAAAGTGCATATCCTGAGCACCGGCGAAGGATACTTCACCGAATACATGGTCACCTCGGCCCGCAAGGATTTCATCGACAACGATCCCGACGCCGCCAAGGCCATGATTCAGTGCACCATGGAAGGTGCCGAATACGCGCGAAAGAATCTTGACGACGCGTCGGCAATCGTGGGCAAGCAGTTCAAGGTCTCCGCCGCCACGGCCAAGCGGATGATCAAAGTCATGAACATGGACGTTGCTTTCACGCCCACCTTCAAAAAGGACATGGACGACCTGAACAAGTTCATGATTTCAAAGGGCAAATCAAGCGCCGAAGTTGACTGGAACAAGCTCTTCGATTACAGGACCCTGAAAAATATCAGCTCAGGCCTCGTGAAGTAATAATATCCCGAGAAAGTGAGGACACCGCTCCCCGGCGCCGGCCCGGGGGGCGGTCCGGAGGATTTCGAGTGACTTGGCAGAATTTGCGCATGACGGGCATCGGGAAGGATTTTCCCCGGACCGAAGGGGGAACTGTCCAAGTGTTGCGAGACATCACCGTCACAGTTGAGCGCGGGACGTTTTTCACCTTGCTCGGGCCGAGCGGATGCGGCAAGTCCACCCTCTTGAACATCGTCGCGGGCTTCGAGGAGCCCACCATGGGAAAAGCCTTCCTCGACGACCAACCAATCTCGGGCCCGGGAACGGATCGTACCGTTATCTTTCAAGACGTCAGCAACGCGCTGTTTCCATGGATGAACGTGCACGAAAACGTAGAGTTCGGACCCAAGATGGGAAGGATCAATTCGGCGGAACGAAAACGAAGCGCGGAAAAATATATCGAACTCGTCGGCCTGGCGGATGATCACGGAAAATTTCCTTTCGAACTCTCCGGCGGAATGAAACAACGGGTTCAGATCGCCCGAGCGCTTGCGAACGATCCCGACATACTTCTCATGGACGAACCCTTCGCCGCCCTCGACGCCATCACAAAGAAACATCTTCAGATGGAATTCCGGAAAATCTGGGTCGAAACGAAGAAAACAGTTTTTTATATAACCCACGACATTTTCGAAGCCCTTCTCTTGAGCACCCACCTCGCCGTCATGACGGCGGGCCCGGAAGCGGGCATCAAAAAGATGTTCACCATCGAACTCGAAGAGCCCCGCTCTCCAACAAACCCGGATTTTGCGAAAATGTACAGTCAAATAGAAGCCCTGATTGACGAAGAAGTGCAGAAGATGCGGGCGGGCCGGTGAAATATCGAAAAACTGTCCGGCACGCCCTTTCAATCGTTGGGGCCCTCGGATTGTGGTGGTGGAGCAGCGGGACTTTATTCAATCCGATTTTGATCCCCCCTCCCCAGAAAGTGGCCTTAAAAATCTGGGAAATGTCCGCGGACGGCGAACTGGTGTTTCACGCTTGGGCGAGCCTGCAGCGCGTCCTCGTGGGGTATGCGCTCGGGAGCGTCAGCGGAATCCTCATCGGCATCGCCATCGGGGGATTCAAAACGGCGGAAGACCTCCTCGACCCCCCCTTGCAGTTCGTACGGAACATCACCCCGGTGGCCGTCATCCCGCTCGCCATCAACGCCTTTGGCCTCGAAGAGCCTAGTAAATATTTCGTCATTTGGTACTCCACCATCATTCCCGTCGTTTTCAACACCGCCGCGGGGGTAGCCTCGACGCCGGAGATCCGCATTCGCGCCGCGATGTGCCTCGGAGCGACCCGGAAGGACATTTTCCTGCGAATTGTCATGCCCTCGGCTTGGCCGTTTATCATGACCGGCCTCCGTGTGGCCCTGGGTTTCTCGTTCATGGGCGTGGTCGCCGCAGAAATGATTGCGGCGGAAACGGGGGTCGGCTTCCTTATCATGCAAAGCCGCAACATGCTTCTGCCCGCCCAGATGTTCACGGGTCTTTGCATGCTGGGCCTGATCGGTCTTGTCACCGACAGGGCCTTCCGATTCACCATCAACCGCCTCATGCGGCGTTACATGCTGTTGATCCGATCGGCGTTCGACTGAGTTCGGAAGGGGACCGGGAAAGTGAATCAGGGAAAATGGACGAGACTTTCTATATCGATTGCCTTGCTCATCGCCGTTTGGGCGTCGACGAGCGGGACGATTTTCGAAGCCGCCATTGTCCCATCGCCGGTCACGGTGATCGCCAAACTTCTGGAGATGATCGAGAATAACCTGATCTTCGTTCACCTGGGAGCGAGTTTCCGACGGATCGCCCTCGGATACGCCCTGGGGTGCACAATCGGCGTCATCGTCGGCATCGCCATGGGCGCCTCCAAGCTGGCAGAAGATCTCCTTGATCCCCCTCTGGAATTCTGCCGCAACATCCCTCCCGTCGCGCTCATTCCGCTGGTCATCTCCATTTTCGGCATCGGGGAAATCAGCAAGTACTTCATTATCTCCTACGCGACCAGCATTGCCGTCCTTTTCAATACGGCTGCCGGAGTCACCTCCACGCCTCAGATCCGCGTCCGCGCGGCCCTCTGCCTGGGCGCGCAGAAGAAAGATGTTTTCCTTCGAATCGTCCTGCCATCCGCGTGGCCGTATATCCTCACCGGCCTCCGCCTCGCGCTCGGATTCGCCTTCATGGGGGTCGTCGCCGCCGAGATGGTGGCGGCGCAGTCGGGAATCGGTTTCCTCATTATGCAGAGCACCAATATCATCGAACCCGATGATATGTTCATCGGTTTTCTCATGTTGGGTTCATTCGGCCTGATCACCGACCAGCTTTTCCGGGCGACCCTCAACCGGCTGATGCGACGCTACATGATCACGATGACACACGAAT
>CAZUHN010000014.1:0-4448 GCA_964620535.1 uncultured Nitrospinaceae bacterium
GCCTCTCTCAGCTTCCCGATGATCTGCTCCGCGGTGTGGCGCTTCTTGGGCATAAGCCTTCCCCCTCGGTTGCCGTCCAGAACCGAAACTATATCGAAAATCCTCTCATTCGGCCTGGACCGGTTTTGGGGGGGCAGGTCAATATTGACCGATGTTTCCTAAATGTTTCCTGAAAAACAAAAAGTGGGTTAGCCATCTCTGACTAACCCACTGATTTTGTGTGGTAGCGGGGGTAGGATTTGAACCTACGACCTTTGGGTTATGAGCCCAACGAGCTACCAGACTGCTCCACCCCGCATTGGTATTGAATATGTATCTCCCCAAGCGAAGCCATGTCAAGGAAGAACAAACACCACCGTCCTGTGCTTTTTCGCATTAGTTTCCATTTCTTTCGAGCTCGTCTCCGAAAAAACCGGCTCCATCCTTAACAGGTTTGTCCTCTGTTACATATATAAACTCGTAAACCGTTTCGTCCGGAAGGACGAGGCCAAGGTCTTCCCGGGCGATTCGCTCTATGGAACGGAGATCGTTTTTCAGCGAGTGGATCCGGCCTCGCAACCTTTTGTTTTCCGCCTCGAGAAAATCAATTTCCTGCCGACTCACGTTCAGCCTTTCGCGGTTCACTACAACCGCCAAAAATCCATCGCGGCCGAACAACGCCAATCCGAGCAACAGGGCGCTCAGTCCCACCGAAGCCATTCGAAAAAGCCACCCGGCCCCGTTTCTTTTTTTCCCCAGACGTGTCCTTGTCAAAGAGTAAATCCTATCCAACAGGGATAAGAGCGGAGTTAAATTGATCGGGGGGCCGTCTATAGAGCGTCGAAGGCCTCTCGCGCGGCCGAAACTGTGTTTTTCAAATCATCACCCGTGTGGGCGGAGGAAAGGAAGCCGACCTCAAACTGGCTGGGGGCAAAAGCGACCCCGCGACAAAGCATAGAATGGAAGAATTTCCCATACCTTTCCTTATCCGAAGCAATCGCGTCGGCATAATTATACACCGGACCCCCGGTAAAAAACGAGCAGAACATCGATCCGCACCGAGTGCCCCATAAGGGAACCCCCGCCGACCTCGCTGCGTCCTCCATTCCATCTACCAGAGACGCTACGCGCCCCTCCAAGGCTTCGGGCAAGTTTTCCTCCTTCAGAATCTTAAGCGTCTCGATCCCCGCCGTCATGGCGATCGGATTTCCCGCAAGCGTCCCCGCTTGATAGACAGATCCCAGCGGCGCGACGCACTCCATCACTTCCCGTTTTCCGCCATATGCACCCACGGGAAGGCCTCCTCCGATCACTTTTCCCAGGGTGGTCAGGTCCGGCTTTATGCCGAATCGAGCTTGCGCCCCTCCGCGTGCCACCCGGAAACCGGTCATCACTTCGTCGAAAATAAGGATAGCGCCCGCCGCCTCGGTAACCCGGCGAAGTGTCTCCAAGAAACCCTCTCTCGGGAGGATGAGGCCCATGTTTCCCGCCACCGGCTCCAGGATAACGGTCGCGATATGGTTTCCTTCCCGGCGAAAGAGGTCCTCCACAGCTTTTACATCGTTAAAGGGAAGGGTCAGCGTGTTGCGGGCGTAGTCCTTTGGAACACCCGCGCTGTCTGGAATTCCGAGAGTGGCACCGCCACTTCCCGCCTTAACGAGAAGACCGTCCGCATGTCCATGGTAACAACCCTCGAATTTCACCAAGAGGTCCCGGCCCGTGAAGCCGCGCGCTACCCGGATGGCCGACATTGTGGCCTCCGTCCCCGAGTTCACGAATCGCACAAGTTCCATAGATGGAAAGGCCTCTGAAACCAACTGGGCCAACTCTGTCTCGAGGGCCGTCGGAGCGCCGAAGCTCGTCCCCCGGCTCGCGGCCTCTCGAATCGCCGCCACGACGCGCGGAGGCGCGTGGCCGAGAACCAAGGGGCCCCAGGAGAGAACATAGTCGATATAGTCCTTTCCGTCCGCGTCAAATATGCGGCTCCCCTTCCCCCGCTCGACGAAAAAGGGCGTCCCGCCGACCCCTTGAAAGGCGCGGACCGGGCTGTCCACCCCACCGGGGATATGTTTTTGGGCTTCAGCGAACAGGGATGCGGAAAGGGGCCGCACGCTCATGAAAGATACTTCCCCAAAAGGAGGTCCAGGCGCCGGCGGGCTTCGGGGGAAATATGCGCTTTGTCTGTAATGATCGCGGTGGCAAGACTTCCGGCATAGGGACTTGTCCCTTCAATCTTGGAGACGACCTCTTTGATGACTTTTTGCGCAAGGTTCACGTTCCGTTGGAGGGTTTCGATCAACGCCTCGACGCTCACCGCCTCTTCCTCTTCGTGCCAGCAATCATAATCGGTGACAAGTGCCATGGTCGCGTAGCTCATCTCAGACTCCCGCGCGAGCTTGGCCTCGGGCATATTGGTCATTCCAATGACGGTGGCCTTCCATTCACGATAGCGGTAGCTCTCCGCCCGACTGCTGAACTGCGGCCCCTCCATGCAGACGTAAGTCCCTCCCGAATGAATCTTCGCCCCCACACGGCTTGCGGCATCCTCCAGGAGCCCGCTCAGTTTGGCGCACACCGGATCAGCCATCGAAACGTGGCATACCACTCCATCGCCGAAAAATGTACCCGGGCGGTTCTTGGTGAGGTCGATGAACTGGTCCGGAACAACGATTTCCCCCGGGTGGACCTCATCCATCAGGCTGCCCACCGCGCTGACCGAGATCAGCCACTCGCAGCCAAGCTGCTTAAATCCATGGATGTTCGAAAGAAAAGGGATCTCGCTCGGCATAAATACGTGGCCCCGCCCGTGGCGGGGGAGAAAAGCCACCCGCTTGCCCGAAATAGTTCCAATCACATAGGGCGCCGACGGTTTCCCGAAGGGGGTATCGAGTGCGACCTCTTCCACCTCACCCAAATCGGCCATCTCGTAAAGACCGCTTCCACCGATAACTCCAATCGTCGCCTCTGTCATCAATAAATTCCTCACGAATGAAAAAAGATTTCCGGTTGTCAGGCAGCTTTCAACAACCCTTTGGCCAAAAGAAGTTCAGCGAGCTGGACGGCGTTCAGCGCCGCTCCTTTCCGCAGATTGTCCGCCACAACCCAAAGATTCAATGTATTTTGGGCAGATTGATCGGATCGAATCCGTCCCACGAAAACGGGATCCTTTCCCGTGGCATCAAGGGGCATCGGGTAAACGCCATTCACCGGGTCGTCCACCGTTTCGACCCCAGGCGCCACGGCCAATAGCTCCCGGGCCTCTTCGGGGGAAATGGGACGCTCGAACTCCACGTTCACCGACTCGGAATGAGAGTGAAACACCGGGACCCGCACACAGGTTGCGCTCACGGCCAGATTCGGCTCGTCGAATATTTTCCGCGTTTCATCCACCATTTTCTTCTCTTCTTTGGTATCGCCTCCTTCGAGAAAATCGGCTATCTGAGGGAGGCAGTTAAAGGAAATGGGGTGGGGCATGTTTTCCGGTTCCATCCACGCGGATCGCGAGTAGGCTTCGACTTGTCGGGAAAGTTCGTCGATACCGCTTTGTCCCGCCCCGCTGACCGCTTGATACGTGCTTACAACGATACGCCGGATACGGGCGGCGTCATGGAGTGGCTTGAGCGCCACGACCATCTGGATGGTAGAGCAGTTTGGGTTGGCGATGATCCCCTTGTGTGTCTGAAGGGCATCGAGGTTCACCTCAGGGACGACAAGGGGAACCTCGGGATCCATCCGGAAGGCGCTGGAATTATCCACGACCGTGGCACCGGACTTGACCGCCGCGGGGGCGAACTCGAGCGAACGCGCGGCCCCTGCCGAAAAAAGAGCGAGGTCCACCCCCTCGAAGGAGTCGTGCACCAATTGCCCTACCTCGACCTTGCTGCCCGCGAAGGGAAGCGTCTTTCCCTCGCTCCGCCGGCTGGCCAGAGCGATGACCTCCTTCGCCGGAAACTTGCACTCATCCAGAATTTTCAGCATCTCCCGACCGACGGCGCCTGTCGCGCCCACCACTGCCACCCTAGGCCGGATCACCTGCCCTCTCCTTTTCGCTTTCCACCCGAGCGGCAACCCGCGCGCCCATCTCCGCACAGCCTACCTTTTCCTTTCCATTGGAATGGATGTCCTCTGTTCTATAACCTTCATCTAGGGTTTTTAGAACTGCGGTTTCTATGGTTTCGGCCAGCTCCATCCGCTTCAAAGAGTACCGGCACAACATGGCACCGGACATGATCGCGGCGATAGGATTCGCCAAATCCTGCCCGGCAATATCGGGAGCGGTTCCATGTACAGGCTCATATATCCCGAACCCTTTGTCGTTCAGGTTCGCCGAGGCGAGCATCCCGATTGAGCCGGTAAGCATCGAGGCGGCATCGCTCAAAATATCACCAAATAAATTCCCGGTAACAATGACGTCAAACTGAACAGGCTCACGGATAATTTGCATCGCGGCGTTGTCCACGTACATGTGG
>CAZUHN010000015.1:0-4235 GCA_964620535.1 uncultured Nitrospinaceae bacterium
CCGGTGCGGATGGAGTCACACTATTTTCTTACGACCAAATGGTGGATGAAAAAGAATTTTGGCGCTTTCCGGCGCGATGAACTCGCCGCCGGGCAATACAAGGGCAGCCTGCTTTGCCGTCCCCCCAGGCAGGGAGCCAACCCCGCGCGAATTTCAGATTATTATTTGCTTTCCAAATCCTCCTCATAATATTTCCTTCGAATATTCTCCATTTCAGTTAGGCCAGTATGTACATGAACTTAGACGCTTCTGGTTCAATTTCCATTCTTCTACCGGCTCCCTGTACTGTGACTTCTTTCACACTTTTTATGTGATTTAGGTCACTGTTTTTCTTCCCGCACAGGGATAGATTCTCATTTGAGAATTCAATTTCCTCTTTATTTAAGGCCGAATTTACCCCCCCCCCCCCCCTACAATTCAGTCTAAGAGGGGATGTGGGGCCTCCTTAGGGTCCCCTTTTGTTGGGTTTTTTTCTACAGAAAAAGGGGAGTGCATACAGGCCGGCAATTTTTCGAAACGTGGGTTGGATATCCTCCCGAAGAGTTGCCCTTCTTACCCGGAGGCCTCCCCTCGATATTTCTTCTTCCCCATCCGGTTACGCCGGGCCGGACTCTAGGGGGTCTTCTCCGCCCCAGTCACTTACATCCGTGAGAAGCTTCCCCGAATCTTCAATAAATTTCATGTAATCGGATACCTTCTCAGTCGCCTGGAGAATGAGAGCCTTGGTTCGCTCTACGTTTTTACTGCCGTAAGAAAGATTCAACTTTCGAAGGACAATTTTCGTCCTTCCACTCAAAAAAAGTTGATCAATATCGTGGGATTCCCCGTAAAATTTTTTCGCTGCATCGGTTGCCCCTTGGATCATGGCTGGAGTGCAACCGTATAGCGCCGAAAGGCTTTCCGCATACTCCCTCGCCTGTTCCGCGGAAATACCCTCCTGTGCATCCCGGAAGATACAGGGCACGCTCCGATCATCAAGGTATATGGCATAGTCCACGGCAATTTCCACAAGGACATGAGCCAGATAATGCGCGGTGTGCCCATCGACCGGTTCTCTCACGGCCGCACAATACCGCTTCACCTCCGGAATGAGGTCCGCCCCCCGCCTGTAGGTGTACCCCCTTTTTTCCGCCGGAGAGAATTTGCCTACAGGTTTCGCCATGGTGCCGTAATGGCAGAAATTATCGACGATAAGGTGACATTTCACCCAAAGCAGTTTGGGGTGCCGGGCAAGCAGGTCCGGCGAGGGGGCGAAGCGGTGAGTTTCACGGGCGTCGAAACCTTCCGCGAGGGGAAGATTGTCCGGCGCGATGTTGTAAAGGTAAATATCCTCTTCATCGCACGAAACGCCGAATCCTTTTTCCACAAGACGCTTCAGAATTAGGGTGTGGCAGTTCGTCAACAAATCCTTGAATCCCTTTTCCTTGGCAGTGGCATGCCGGGAATTTGTGGTCGCTCTTCTTCTTAGTCAATCGTTTACTGCATAGCCGTTACCCTTGGACCGGGCCTTCCCTTCGCCGACCAGCTTTTCCAGATGCGCTACAATTACCTCCGCTCCCATTTTCCGCTGGCGCTCGTCGAGATCCGAATAAATTCGCTCGGCCATCAAAGAAGGATCGTCAATTCCCTCCGACAGGATTCCAAGAATCTCCCTATCGCGCTTCTCCCGGTGCAGGAGCAGAGTCTCAACTCGGCCTTTCGGATCCCGAACCGGCGGGCCGTGGCCGGGGTAGATAATGTCCGGCGCGAGATCCCGCATCCGTCTGAGGGAGGCAAGATAATCGCGCAAATTCCCATACGGAGCACCGACCCAGGTCGTCACCGGCAGCAATACATTATCCCCTCCGAATAGGATCTTCTCCTTCTCCCACCAAAAGGCGAGGTGGCCGGGTGAATGGCCCGGAGTGAACACAGCGCATAGTCCGATGGGGCCGATTTGTATATTCCCTCCGTCCTCCAGGGGGTTTACGGCAAGGCGAGGATGTCGCTCCGCCATCAATTTCATCTCGCATGGGTGGGCAAGAGCAACCGCCCCCATTTCCTCGCAAATGACCTCCGCGCCCCCAATGTGGTCGCCGTGGTGATGGGATAGGAAAAGAAATTCAATCTCGCCGCCCGTCTCTTTGTCGAGCCAGGCGATGACCTCCTCATCTTCCCCGGTAAAACCCGAGTCGATGAGCGCGAACGGGCCGTTCCCTACGAGGATGAGGTTCACGTGGTCCATGAACGAGTCGGGCGCCGCCTCCTGGCGATGGATCTGGACGAGAGATTCACGGAGAATCCAGGGAACCATTCTTTTGTCTCAAGTATCGGTCAAGAGAAAGCAACCGGGAATATCGCAGCTTGGGCGAAGGTCTTGATCAGTTCACCGAGCCCTCGGATCACGTCCTGTATGCGATCGAGGATGTGGGTAATCATTCTCTCGAATTCGAGTAAGGCCATGCGGTAGTTTTCCTTCTTCGCCTGAATCCGGCCAGGGTAGTAATATTTATTGGAAAAGCGGCTATTCACTACCTTTAGAAGGTTGAAGATTTCAAGGGCCTCGTCGAACTTGTCCCGCCTGTAGAGGACCTCTCCCATTATGGCGTGGTACCGCATGTAGCGTGGCGTCAAGTCGGCCTGCTGCTTGTGAAGATCCGACCAGGGGTCAATGGCCGTAATGCGCTCGCACACCTTGTACGCTTTGTCGAGTTTGCTCAGTTGGTGGTAGGCGACGGCCAAGTCATCCAGGATGCGAATATCATTCATTTCGCCGAGAGATTTTTTCGTGAATATTTGGACGATTCTTCCCCAGTCGCCCGCCTGGTAGAACTTGTCGACCTGCTTGGTATCTTCCGTCGCAATAAGATGCATATTCACCTCCAACTCCCTTTCCTGTTTCCTGTTTCCAGCGGGGAAGATTATATCTAAAGAATGATTGTATTATTAATATAATTTCGCCCGGATTCAAGCCACCCAACAACAAACCGAAACGGCATCTCGCCAAAGACGATCCGGCACCATCAAGCGCCTTTCATAACCAACAGCAATTCAGGTATCTTGGCGAGGCTTTTCCGCCTTCCCGGAGAGAAATCAACGCCCATGGCAAACGTACTGGTGACTGGGGGGGCGGGCTTCATCGGGAGCCATTTGAGCGGCGCCTGCGTATCCGCAGGGGATCAGGTCACCGTCGTCGACAATCTCTCGACCGGAAAGCGCCAGAATCTCTCCTCAGATGTGCGCTTCAGTGAGGGCGACCTCGCCGACCCCGACTTCACATCCCGCCTCATCGAGGATTCCCAACCCGAGATCATTTATCACCTCGCCGCCCAATCGAGCGTGATCCGTAGCAACGCGAACCCGCCTGAAGACCAAAAAACGAACAGCCACGGAACGCTACTCCTTCTTGAGGCGGCGCGGGGGATGAAGAATCCGCCCCGGTTCGTCTATACCTCAACCGGAGGCGCAAGCTACGGCGATCCGGAATCCCTTCCGGTCTCGGAAGCTCATTCGACCGAATGCCGCTCTTTTTATGCAACCAGCAAACATTTGGGAGAAACCTACGTAAGCCTCTATACTCGCCTCCACGGACTCCGGAGCGTCTCGCTCCGCCTCGCCAATATCTACGGCCCCCGCCAGCGGGGAGACCTGGAGGCGGGTGTGGTCTCCATATTCGCCGAGTGCATCATGGAGGGAAGGCCCGTTACGCTCTTCGGCGAAGGAAAAGCGGCCCGCGACTACGTCTACGTCGCCGATGCCGTGGCGGCGCTCCGCCTCGCGGGAGAGCGAATCGAAGACGGAAGCGTCTTCAATGTCGGGACGGGAATTGCCACCGAGGTGGAAGACGTTCTTCGCCTTATCTCAAAAACCCTGCGCTGCGAGCCCGCCCGGGTGGAACGCGCCCCGCTCCGGCCGAGTGAGATTTTCCGAATCAGCCTCGACCCCCGCCGCATTAAAGCCGCAACGGGGTGGAAATCCCACTTCAGCCTCGAAGCGGGCATCCAAGCGTTCACCAAATGGTTTCTTGAGAAACAATCCTGACGGGCAGCCGGTTTCGGCCAGTGCGTTTCAGAGCAGTTCTCTGAAAAATTGCCTTCTAAGCCTAGGAAATACTCGCCTCCCCCACCGGCCCTTTGATGATGATGGCGGTCATGGGACCGCCCACTGCCGCGGTTTTATGTTCCATCCCGGAGGGAATGTAAGCAACCGCCCCGGGATAAAGAGCCATCCGTTTCTCCTCTGTTTCGGAGTAACCC
>CAZUHN010000016.1:0-2187 GCA_964620535.1 uncultured Nitrospinaceae bacterium
TACTTTGAGCAACTCCTGCTGGACCTTCTCCATGACCTCGGTCTCGGCCTTCTGAAGGTCCCGCTGGAGATCTTCCTGCAGGCGCTTGGCGTCACGGAGCTGCCGCTCATGCTCCTGGCTAGCCTTCTTCTTTTCGTCTTCACTGAGCAGCATAGCCCGTTTGCGTATATCCTCGACGAAGTCCTGGATCTCGCCAAGTTTCTTGTCCACCTCCTCCTGCATTGAGGCCTGGGTGGTTCTCAGTTCCTGGCGAGCGGCCTTGCCCACTTCGGTCTCAGCCAAAAGCCGGGGAAGGATCACAAAACCGATCTTGAGCTCTTCGCCGCTCGCAACCGTCGCCGTGGAGAGTGACGTCGCAAAAAGTACGGCCAGACCGAAAGTCATCGCTAAGGTTCTCATGCTAACTCCTCAAGTTCCGTTTTTGTTCAAAACGGGCTCCCCAGCGAAAAGAGGACCACGCTGGAACTCTCGTCGTCCTCGGGATCGAAGGGGTATCCGACCTCGATGCGCAGCGGGCCCATGGGAGACAGCCATCTTATACCCCATCCCACCGCATATCGTAGCTCGCCCAGATCTATCCCGTCGGCGGCCGTGAAGGCGTTGCCGGCATCGAAGAAAACCACGCCCTTGAGCCCGGCCTCCGGAAAAAGCGGCACAATGATCTCGTTGTTGACGACCAACTGCTGGCTGCCGCCCACGGTCTCTCTCAACACCGAGACCCCATCGTCCTGGCGAAACTCTTCTTTGGGCCCCAGGCTTCTGCTCTCGAAGCCCCTCACGGTACTTATGCCTCCCGGGAAATAGCGTTCGAAAAGCGGCAGCTCTTCCCCGCTTTCACCACTGTCGCCCACGCCGATGCCGAGCCGGGCACCCACCGAATAGACCAACTCTCGCCCCCGCCTGGTTCTCCAAAGGGGCAGGAACCAGCGGCCGGTAAGTTCGAATTTGAGAAAATCCGTATCACCGCCCAAACCCGCGACCTCGAGCGACACGGCCTGGCGCGAACCGCTGGTGGGATCAAAGGGGTGGTCGAGGGTGTTACGGACCAGGGAGGGCCTGATGCTGCTGTTCAGGCGGCTCCCCTCCTCGGCCTTCACGCTGGGAGGCGCGACCTGGCGCACTCCGTCTATCTGGGTCTCTTCTATGCGGTACTCTATTCCCGCCCGTACCCGCTCCAGCGACATCCATCCCGCCCGCCGCATGCCCAGGGCCCTTAGGGGATAGGAAGACCTCACCGCCAGCCCCTTGCCGCCTCGCGTGAAACGGTCGAACTGCAGTTCCCAATCAAAGAGGTCGAACCCCACGCTGAGGGGCCGTCCCCCCCACCACGGCTCGGTGAAGCTGAGCTGGAAATTCTGCCGGATCGAACCGACGTCGGCGTTGAGCACGAGTGAATGGCCGCGGCCGAAGAGGTTGCGCTCGGAAATTCGCGCGTTGAACAGCAGGTTGTCCGCCGAACTGAAGCCCGCACCCGCAGAGAAGGTCCCGGTACGGCCTTCCTTTAGCTCGACCAGGAGGTCGACCTGATCCGGCTCCACCGTACGCTCGGTGGAAAGCTCGACCTCCTCGAAAAATCCGGTTCGAAGAATATTGCTCTTGCTTCTTTTCAATCCGCTGCCAGAGAACTTCTCTCCTTCGCGCAGGCCCAGCTCGCGGCGTACTACACGGTCCCTGGTCTTGGTGTTGCCGCGAACTTCGATCCTGCGAACCGAGACCACCGGCCCGGCAGAAAAATCGTAGCTGATATCAACCTCGGCCTGCGCCGGTCGAACCTCGGTGGCCGGAACGATCTCGGCGAAGGCGTGGCCGAGATTGCCGTAGGCCTCGGTAAGATCGAATATGGACTCCCTCAAAAGGCTCGACCGGAACACGTCGCCTCTTTCGAGGCCGGTTATCCCCCTAAGTTCTTCCTCCTCCAACAGCAGATCGCCGCCGAAGGACATTTCGCCCACATGGAAAAGGGGGCCTTCTTCCACCTTGACGATCACCACGAGGCCGTCTTCGACCCTCTCTATCTGCGGCTCGTCGACACGGACGTGGATGTAGCCGTTGTCGTAGTAGAAGGCCGTCAGCCGCTCTACGTCCGTGGCCAATTCATCCTCGTTGAGAAGCCCCGCTCCCGTCAACCAGGAAAGGAACCAAGCCCGGCGTGTGGTCATGAGCTTCCGTAGCTTCCTCTTTTTGAAC
>CAZUHN010000017.1:0-4508 GCA_964620535.1 uncultured Nitrospinaceae bacterium
GGGGGACAGATGCATTTTCGTTTGCCGGGTATAATGTCACTCCCACCCTCTGAGAGGAGCTCCCCAGGACAACCGTCCGATCCTCCCGGAGATAGAGTTCGATCCTGTCCCCGATGATTTGGTTCTTCCCCTCCCAAGCCCGCGGGCTCCCGGACAGCACCGCGACTCCCCTCGCCTCGTGATAAACCATGCGCTCCCCCGAGGCGAACTTGTCCTCGTCCTGCCGCAGGAGAACATTCCCGATGGCGATGATTCTTTCGATATCCCCCTGACTCGCCATGCCCGGCCCCTTTTTCGTAGGGGCCCTTTCGGAACCCTTGTCCGGTTCTCTTTTTTTTATGATAAAAACCTCTAAGCGATCCGCTTTGATCTGCATTTTTCCTCGATTGGCCACAACATTTCCGATAAAGATGATAATGTTCTTTTTGCTCTCCGCCTCCATCCGGTTGGAAGTCACATGAACGGGAGGAGGGGCTGTTTCTATTGAGGCGGCCGCCGCGACGTGTGTGCGCGAAGCCACGAGACCAGCGAGGGCGACGAAGGTGAAACCCAAAAGAATACCCCCAGGGCGGCATCCGATTTTCATTTAAGGTCCCTTCTTTCCCTTTCGGAAGCGGCTTCATCTTTATTGTCGGCCTGGACGTAACCAGCGGGTATCATAGGCGAATTGAACAGCACGGCATTGACATCGTCTTGCAGAATGAATCGGCCGCTGTCAGTTTGTCCTTTCAATCCGATTCCTGTCAACTTGAAAGTTTTTCCCTTAAAGAGAATCTGCGCGTCCGTGAAAACGCGATTTTCTCTCGGTCGAAACTCGAGAGTTTCCGTCTCCAGGATGTAGCCCTGCGCGGTGCGAATCACCACGTTTCCGAAAACTTTGATGCTCCGGGATTTGTTCTTCATGAGTCCTCGGTCCGCAACGATGTTCATGGGATCACCGTCTTTAGGATAAAATCGCAGCCGGATATCCTTCAACTGGGTGATATCCTCTTTTCGATATACCTTGGCGGTATCCGCCCAAAGCTCCCAGTTCCTCTGGCCGCGCTTATTTTGCCTCAAATGCATGCGGTCAATCTGAAGGTCGGCGTCGGTATTGATTACAGTAATATCCCCCGCATCGATATCGTATTGTGACGGATTCAAAAGATAAAAGATGACCGTCCCGGCCACGAGGAGGAAGACGGCGACGCTAATCAATTTAATATTAGCGATGCATTTCACCTATAATTGTCCAATGGCCATAATATTCCACAAGAAATACAATATAGTGCCATGAGAGCAATCTCATGTAAAGCCAAATGAAAGAGATTAAGAAAAACAAACATTTAGGTCTGTACAACCTCGATTCTTCGCTCCTCTCCAGCCAACGATTCCATCCGCACAACCATTTGGTTCGGATAGGCGTTTGAGACCCTTCCCAATCTTTGCGCCCATTCGATCAGGGTGACGCCTTCTCCTTCTGTGAACTCTTCGAGTCCGAGGTCGGCTGGATCGAAATTGATGGGGAGACGGTAGAGATCGACGTGGTGGACAGGGGGCACTGTCGAATAATTGTGGATGTACACGAAGGTGGGACTTCGGACGGCCCTTCCCCCTCCTCCCGGCAGCGCCCGAACGACACCGCGCACGAGGACGCTCTTTCCCACGCCCAGGTCGCCATGGATGAGAACCACTTCGCTGGGCCGAAGCATGCGCACTAGCTCTGCGCCGAATGCTTCCGTTTCCTCGGAGGAACGGCTAATCCGGCACAAACGATTCACCGACAGTTTTTTTCTCCGCAGCCAATTGAAGCACCAACCTCCGGGCCTTCGGCAGGGCGGGTAGTAAGTCCGTCGCCGTAATCCCCACTTCCCCTAATTCTTCGGCAGCGATCTCCCCCGCCATACCGTGGAGATATACACCCGCGACCAGAGCGGACTCGGGCGCGAGCGCCTGACCCAAAAGACCCCCGATCGTTCCAGCGAGAACGTCCCCCGTCCCTGCGGTGGCGAGGGCCGGTGTCCCGGTCGGATTGATCCAGACCCCCCCGTCCGGCATCGCGACGATGGTCCCCGCCCCCTTGAGCGCCAGGTGTAGGCGATGTCTTGCGGCAAAATCGACCGCAATCTGAACGCGGTCGGCCTGGACTTCCTTGGGCGAAATTCCGAGGAGGCGCGCCATTTCGCCCGGATGGGGTGTCAGAATCAGGTCGGCGTGGGGGCCGTTCAGTACCGTTAGGTCCTGCGACAGTCCGTTCAAACCGTCGGCGTCGAGAACAATGGGCTTGTCTAGGTGTTGGATCAACATTTGAACGAGCTCCACCGTCCGCGGGTGGGTGGTTAGGCCGGGCCCAACCACAAGGGCGTCCATTGTTTCGACTTGTTCCAAAATGAGGTCGAACGCTGCAGGATCAAAAGTGCCGGACGCTGTGGCGGGAAGGGGTAGTGCCATCACCTCCGGCGGACCCGCCTCCACGGCCATCGCGAGTGATTCCGGGACCGCGAGGGTCACCAGTCCCCCTCCAATTCGAAGCGTGGCGAGAGAAGTCATGAGGGCGGCCCCCATCATTCCCGATGAACCGGCGATAATCAGGAGTTGACCAGCGTCCCCCTTGTGGGCGTCGACCCGCCGCTCGGGGAGAAAATCCGCTACGTCCGACGGCTCTGTAAGATGAACGGACACGCCCTCCTTCTCGACACAGGCCGCCGGGATCCCAATATCTAGACAAACGACCTCGCCCGCCTTCTGCGCGGCGGGCATCAGAATGTGGCACCGCTTCAGGGCACCGAAGGTAAGAGTGAGTGCCGCCTGGATGTGAGGCGACTCCGCCCATCCCATGGTGGCGTCGAGGCCAGAAGGAATATCGACCGAAGCGACGGGGGTTTCCAGCATCGATAATGCGGAGAGGGCCTCCGCCATGAGGCCGCGCGCCGGGGGAGAGAAACCCGTTCCCAGCAGTGCGTCGACGAGAATGTCGGCGGCGGCAGCGGCCGAGGCCAAACGAGCGATGTCCTCGTCCTTCAGAACCGTCTCGGGCGATATCCCCATGTCTATGAGAATTTTCAGGAAAACGGCGAGGTCGCCAGTCACATCCTCGGGGGGAGAAAAGATAAAAACCGAGACCTTTGCGCCCAGGTTCATCAGATACCGGGCGATGACGAAGCCGTCTCCACCATTGTTCCCCTTCCCGCAAGCGATCACAACCCGAAGTCCGGGCCGGCTGTAGCGCGCCCATATCTCAGCGGCGGCCCGACTTCCGGCCGTTTCCATAAGACACGCTGAGGGGATGCCGAAATCCTCGATGGCCCGCGCGTCGATGCGGGCCGTCTCCTTCGCAGTGACAATGGGTAGCGCCATTACTCAGTCCTTCCCTCTGCGCTCCACGAGAGTAGCCATCTCCCGTACAGCCTTCTCGAAGCCGACGAAAACCGCGTGCGAGACGATGCTGTGTCCGATGTTCAGTTCTTCCAGATGGGGAAGTCTCGCAACGGGCGAGACGTTCAGATATGTTAGGCCGTGTCCCGCATGCACTCTCAGGCCCAGGGCGTGCGCCCGCTCCGCGCCCGCCCGCAGGGTTTCGAGTTCCCGGAACGCATCCTCCGCCTTTTTCGCCTCCGCGTAGGCAGCGGTGTTCAACTCTACGTAATCAGCATCTATCCTCTTTGAGGTTTCAATCTGTACCGGATGCGGATCAATGAAAAGGCTGGCCCGGATCCCCGCCTCCTGGAGAGGCGTGGCGATGCGCGCGAGCCGATCACCTGCCGCCGCCGCGTCGAGTCCTCCTTCGGTCGTCACCTCTTCACGCCGCTCGGGAACGAGCGTGGCCTGGTCAGGGCGAACCTCAAGGGCGATCGCCAGCATTTCCTCGACGGGCGCCATCTCGAGATTCAACTTTCCTCGGACCACCTCCCGCATGATGCGCAGATCGCGATCCTGGATGTGGCGCCGGTCCTCCCGCAAATGGATCGTAATCCCGACCGCCCCCGACCTTTCGGCAATGAGAGCGACCGCGACGGGGTCCGGCTCATCGGTGCGTCGAGCCTCGCGAACGGTGGCCACATGGTCGACATTCACACAGAGCGTGGGCATTCGTCCTCCCTGGGGAGTAGGGGAAAAACCCAGAGAATTTCATCGGGCCATTATAAATCGGGATTCGGGGCCCGCGCGCATGCGCCTGAGGGGCGAAATCCTGCCCCAATCGGATTGGTGAAACCCCTGGGAGGAACCCGAAGAGTTATCGGGAGGGGAAAATATGCCGTTAGACTTCGCCCGGCGCCAAGTCGGGCGGGGAAATCTTCGTGCCCTTGGGCTCGGAAGGGGTTTCCTTTTCTGGCTCAAGAGAGGAGGTGGAGGCTTCCTCGCGCGTAGCGGAAACGGCCGTGCGGCCAGCCGGCATCTTACCCGTTTGCAGCAGACATTCGATGTCGGTCCGCTCGATGGTTTCAAAATCGAGGAGCGTCTTTGCCAGGAGTTCGAGCTTGTCCCGGTTCTTCTTGAGTAGACCCATCGACTTGTCGAACGAGGTGGTG
>CAZUHN010000018.1:0-4385 GCA_964620535.1 uncultured Nitrospinaceae bacterium
GAAAAACGCGGCGTCGCCCACTAGGGGCGAGGATGCTTTCCTCGTTGACCGGCCGTCCCACCGCGCCCGGGAAATTCCTGACGTTCTGACTGACTTATTAATATTAGGGGCCGGATGGACTCCACGATGGGAAGTTCGTCCCCCCGCCAGCGCCGCGACTCTCGAATCACTCGCCCGCAATGCCGAGCGGTCGCTGAGGGGTAATATCGTTCGCCTCCTCCCCCAGGATTAAGACAAACCTCCCCGTTCCGAATGTGGTTGTTGATTTGGAAGGCAGGGCCGAGGCTGGCGCTCGGGGGGGGGAGCGTTAGATTATTAATGCGCTTCCAGTCCGGAGTATACATATACTAGGATCTTGTATGTTATTGATAAAACCTTTATTAACTGCCGAAAGCCGTTCGATGAGGGGGCGGATGTCCTCCGCCTTATCCAAGCGCTCGAGACGGGCCAGAGCCTTCTCCGCCGATGGTCTGCTCAATGGAAATGCAGCGCTTTTCGCGCAGGAGAGAAACTTTTCCCGCCGCTCCCCTGCGGTGAGGGGCCATTCGGGTCCGCCTTTGATCTTATCGTGAACCACTTCGGCGGACCGGATGATTTCATCCCTTGTGATCGGCCAGAGGATTCCGTTGGGCAGCGCACCTTTCCAAAGTCCCGATCGGCCCACGCGCTAGAGGAGGGTGGCGAACGATCGCGGCCCTTTTCAATTGGCCGTGAATCGGCGGCAAAAATGAACTATGCGTCATGGGTAAAAGGTTAAGTTTTTTGCAGCTTCTCACATTCTCTTGGACTGGCGCGATGACACAATTTCCTTATTTCGATGGTATCAATTTCGATTCGTGCCATGCAAATGAGGAGGATATCGGCGTGACGGAAGAGATATGGGATCCCAAGAAAACGATGAACCACGTTGTTGTGAGGCGCATTCGGAATAAACAGTGCCAGATTACCGTCGGGCAAATCCACACCTTTATTGGCGATGAACCCCCGGTATTTGGCGGGGAGGGGCTTGCCCCAAATCCCTTTTCCTATGTCCTTGCCGGCCTCGGACTCTGAACGATTACCACGCTGCTGGATGCGGCGCGACAGTTGGGTATACCGCTGGAAGACATGGAGGTCACCCTAACTTATAAAGTGAACGTTCCCCGGGGAGATGACCCCTTGAACGTCGATCGAATTCGAAGGGTGCGAATGGCGAAAATCAAGCGCGAGATTCGTTTCATAGGTCCCTTAAGCGCGACCCACCGTGAACAGCTAATGCAAGAGGCGAAGACGTGCCCGGTGAGCAATACCCTCTCCCAGTCCACCCGGATCGAAGATGTGGAACTGAATTGAGGGAAAAGAAATAAAGGGGGTGGAAATTCATGGGAGACGATTGGGGCGATATTCGAAAATCAAACGGCGATGATGAGGCGTTCATTGCGAGGGCGGAGTGATTATGGAATTCACTCTCCGATCACTTTCACCAGTACTCTTTTCCGCCGCTGCCCGTCGAATTCCGCATAATGAATTTGCTCCCATGGTCCGAAATCGAGGACCCCGTTCGTAATGGCGACAACCACCTCCCGCCCCATGATGGTGCGCATCAAATGCGCGTAGGCGTTATCTTCTCCAGTGAGGTTGTGGCGGAAGCTCTTTTTGGTGTCCACCAATTCTCCGAGCCATTCCTGGAAATCATGAACAAGGCCAGATTCCGCGTCGTTGATATAGACGGAGGCAGTAATGTGCATAGCGTTTACCAGACAGAGCCCTTCTTTGACCCCGGCTTTTGCTACGGTTTTCTCTACCTGAGGGGTGATGTTGATGTACTCAATTCTTTTGGTCTGAAACCAGAGATGTTCGGTGAGCGTTTTCATTTTTCTGCCTCCTTTTTGATAGGTTTTGGGGGATTTCGGATCCTTCAGCTTGACATCTTACGTTGCGGAAATCTTCAATGCACGGTCGGAAGTTTGGTATTGGCACGGTTCCTAGGGAGGCCAAAGATGTACGTTACGATGAACCCGGTTTTGGGTGGACCCGGAAAAGGGCCTTGAATTTGAGGAAGTTTGGAGAAAGCATGAATCTTATCTCAAAGAGGTGGAAGGATTCGTTGCGTTTCACTTTCTGCGCGGCTCCGAGGAGGAATACATCAGCCATTCTCTTTGGGAGAGCGAAGAAGCATTCAAAAATCGGATCGGAAGCGAACCTTCCACAAAGCCCATGCGCAGGCTGGGCAGATGCCCAAGGATCTTTTGAAGGAATCAAAATTTGCGTATTACGATGCATTGCTCTCCGAAAGGAAATGACACAAGTTTTATTTACTTGTTTATTTCCTCGAGATGGGCGAGGAGGGTTTCTTCGTCTAGCGGAGAGGGTGGTGACGTCAAGAATTCGCCCTTCTGATTCCGGGTGTTGACATAATACTCCCCTCGGTTCCCTCCGGTTCGCGGAAGTAAAGGGCCAGGCTTATCTCGTGGCTTGATCCCCCCACGGGCACGCCTGTGTTTTTCAGACGGCGAAGGACACGGGCCAAACTGGCCATGTCCTCCACTTCAACAGCAAAATGATACATCTCCACGGATAACTCAGGAGGAATCGGCGCGCCGGCGCCGATGAATCGAAGCGCCAGGTCATGATGCCGCTTGCCCAGGGGAAGAAAACGAAATTACCTAGAATCCGTTCTTGAACCTGAAATCCGATGATTTCTGTGAAAAATGCTCAGATCTACCCAAGTCGCGCACGTTCAAGTGCACATGGCCGATTCTCGTGGTTCGAATCATTTGAGCATCCTTTTTCAAAATTTTCCCGCAGGGTCCTCGCCTAGAAAGTTACTTTTTGCCCGTCTTGAGCCGCCTCAAAGGGGAGATTTCCCTCGGCAACTTTCTCCAGCATGGTTTCGCCCATATGGGTGAGGAGGATACGCTTCGTATTGAACCGTGGGGCTTCCCTTACAAGGTCTTCAAGAGAGGTGTGAAAGCGGAGATTGTTATGGGTCATGAAACATTCGATTAGAAATAGGTCCGTGTCCCGGGCAAGGTCCACGATGGCATCGTTCCATTCCGTATCGCCGCTCCACCCCATGGTCCGTCCTCCCCACTCGAATCGATAGCCGAGTGTGAGTGTGTGGTTTTGATGCACCATTTTTCTCGAGTGAATTTGGAGACCGAGTATCTCTTCTGTACTTCCTTCGGAAAGCTCCCGATATTGGACTTCGTACCTTCGCTTTTTCAGTTCATAGGTTTCTGTGTACCCTAGTTGGTAAAAGGTTTCACATCGATTTTCTGTATCCGACGGCCCAATAACGACGAGAGGACGATCACGAATGCTTCGATATTGAAAATCCAAGAAAAGGCCTGGAATTCCGCCGATGTGGTCCCAGTGATGGTGGGTGAGAATCACGAGGTCGATAAGAGAAAAGTCGAATTCCATGCTTTGGAGCATTGTGAGTGTGGTTGGGCCGCAGTCAAGAAGAACTGCACGAGCATCCCCTGGCTCCGGGCGGATTCGTTGAAGCAGATAGCTACTGTAGAGACGCCCCTTTGAGGCAAAAGCATCTCCCGTTCCCAGAACGGTGAGGGAGAGCTCATTATCGTTTGGAGAAGTTTTATTCATTATCTATAGATCACAAAATGTGCGTCAAATTTCATATTGAGAATTATCCCTTCATGGTTCGATGACAGGCTGTCCTATCGGTTTTATATGCCCCCAAAGGATTAATTGGGCATGATTAGTTCTTCCGCTATTACGAATTCTTGATCTATTTTTTCAAGGACCTCCTTGATTTTTGAAAGCGATAAATTCAGCGATTTCACAACTTCTGCTTCTGCAATGAGCATACTGTTATCGCAACCGCTTCCAAATCCGACCGCCCGAGTCAAAACGTCTGATATATGGATGACGACGGCAGTACGTGCCGCTTGCTTTGCTTTTAGGGGTGCATGATGAAAGATAATCAGATCCCGCAGAAAAATTGGCAAATTCCATTTATCACTGAACCAATCCGCTATTTCCGTATGGTCAAATCCCAATATTTCTCTTTCAGCCTTGATGAACATCATCCCGCTTTCCGAAATCTTTGCGTCTATCTCTTCAAAGTACTCCGCACTCCTCGACCTTTAGGACCACTTTCTCGATATCGTGGAGGAGACCGGCTACCTGGACTTCTTCCGGATACTTCACGCCCTGCCATCTCGCAATAATACCCGATGTCATTGATACGCCGAGGGAGTGCATCCAAAGCCCTAGCATTTCACCAACCATGATATCGAATACAGAGGAAGTGAGAACGAGGCCTTTCACTGCGGTAAATCCGAAAAACGCGGAATTGATGAGTCGGAGAACTTTCGTGGGGAGAACTTGGTCTGCCGATATCATGTCGACCACTTGGGCGGTGATCGTGTTGATGCTTT
>CAZUHN010000019.1:0-5300 GCA_964620535.1 uncultured Nitrospinaceae bacterium
AAGAACCAAGGGTTAATTTAAAGCCTTCGCGCATCGAAATCCCCAGTTGAGGCTCCAGTCCTCAGGGTCGTCCCTGAACCGGAGGGCCGCCCGAAAGACCCTCGCATCGAAGTCGCTCCAGGCGCCACCGCGGAGAACACGCGTTTTCCCAACTTCAGATCCCGTCCATTCAGTTACGTTTCCGGCCATATCAAAAACACCAAAAGGGCTTTTGTCTGATGGAAAATTTCCTGCAGGAGAAGTTCCCTTTAGTCCGCTTTTAGATGAATTCGTCTTGGCGGCGTCCCAAGTATCTCCCCACGGAAAACGGCGGCCATCCGTTCCCCGGGCCGCTTTTTCCCATTCCTGCTCGGTTGGCAGGCGCTTTCCAACCGCCTCGCAATACCTCTTGGCATCGTACCAAGAGACTTTCACAACAGGGTGTGTGGTCTTGTGGGCGGGGAAATCAATTGGGCGAACCTTGGCATAGTCGGCGTTCGTCACTTCGTATTTATCGATATAGTAAGCAGAAAGCTCGATATTTTGCTCTTTTCCCTCAGGCCCATAAATAAACTTGCCGGCCGGAATGAGGACCATCTTCGAATCTGCGGTGTCGCTGGATGCGGGAGCTTTTGCCGTTGGTTGTCCGCCAGTCGGTGCAGCCGAGGGCTTGGCGGCCTGCCGCTGCCCACCTCCCATGAGGTCCTTGACGACTCGATCTTTATTGATGGTTGTCGTAACGGTGAACAACATCCGGTTGGTCTCGATGTCGATCAGCCGGGCATCGATATCCACCTGGATGCCGAGGCCCGACACCGTCCCCACCACAATGGCTTCGACCCCCACCATCCGCCCTAACTGCTTTGCCTTGACGGGATCCACGAGATCGGAAATGCTGAACTTCAATTCGGCCAGAACCTGGCCAAGGCGCTGGCGCTCGATGACCCAGAACTTGCTGGATTGCGCGAGGCGGGTCGTCAGGCGATTGGCGATAAAGCGGCCGAGATTCGATGTCGTTCCTTGCAGATTCGGGAAGTCCGCCACAGCCACACGAAGGCGCTTTCCCCCAGTTTCGACCTTGGCGATTTCGCTGGCCATCTTCTCCACGCCCGCCCGGACATCCTGGGCTGAGGCGCTTGGGCAAGCGACGGTGAACATGAAAATGAACGCCACAACAAAGACATTCAGAAAAATTCGCTCTCCCATCCTCAAATCCCTCTTGGTTATATACGCCGGAATTATGCGGCAACGCTCTCGAATTAGCAAAAACGACCTTATTATCCTTCCTCGGCGGTGCTTCCCGTCGAAAACTCCATAAAAACCGCAAAAAGATGCCCTCTTAGGCGCCACTTCTATCTGAAACCACCGTCAGCCGGTAAAATCCATTCCAAACCCTCCGGGGCTTCTTTGATGCAATATGCCTAGCTATCTTACTGCCATGCTGCCATTCTATCGCCTGCCAGATCGCGTGGGGGCGGGACTCTCCGGGGCCTTGGGTATCCCCCCCATCAATTCGAGGTCGCGGGGCGTGACGTTTTGGGAGGGAACGCAGTACAGATGCAACAGGTCGCTCATGTGGTAATTCGGATCGCGCTTCCATTTCAGATATGACCGGACGCCCCTCCTCCTTGGCTCTGACATCGCCACAGTTTTATTGCTGACGATGTGGGCCACAGTCGGGCTTGGCTTTCCCAGGGTTACCCCCTTCGGATTTTCCTTCTTGATTTTCGCTATGCGTTTCGAGAGGGCGTCAATGCACCCCTTCCTGACGTTGTATCCGCCGTAATACAGCCACCTAGAGAATTCGATTGCGTCTATCGATTGCGTCTGGCGGCCCCACAGCACCCACGCGAACGCGACCATCACCAAGGCTTGCCAGCGTTTTGGTTTCATTGGACCTCCGCTTGATGCTTTATGCCTAGTCACCCATAAATCTAGGATCTTTTTTCTTTCGATTCCGAGCAGCCTCTCCCTGTCGAATGCGCTCATCCTCGCTAAATAAAACACCAAGGCCAAGAACGAAAAACACCAATGATAACGGTATCCAGTTTAATACGGCATGAAGCCCGATCCATTCTTCCGGATAAACTAGCCACGGATTTCCCTGGTCGCCTATGACCACCCTCAAGGCGCCTAGCAACGACATCGGATGCCAAATTCCCTGGCGCAAATACAGCCAAACTTGACGAACGATCACCCAGGCTGCGGGGACCCAAAAGAGAATAAGTCCAATGATGGTTGCTACATTTTCAGGAAGATATTTTTTTTCCATTAGACACATCTCATACTAGCTATCTATTTGCCAACATGCCTATCTATCGCCTCCCGGATCACCGAGGAAATAGAGGCTTTCCGGTCGCCCGCATCCTCGCGCTTCCGCACTTCGGCCTTCACGCGCTGATACAGGCCGGGGGTCAGGTTCACCATTGTTCGGACGTTTGAGAGCTCGGGGGCCTTCCCCGTTGCCTTTTTCTGAGCTCCGCTCCCCGGCTTGTTCAATTCTTTTAATCTTGGCCTTGTACTCATGTCTTGATCGCCTCCACTGCCTTCGCTAGCGCACGAAATTCATCCGCTGCTGTACTGTTCTGGGCGTATTCTCCCACCGTCAAACCAACCAGCCCGCACTCAGGAACCACCGCCCTCAAGCCAATGGCGGGCAACACCTTGGCTCCCATTTCTTCCAGGGTTTCAGCCAGGTCGCGGCTCAGCGAGGTCGCCCTGACATAGTTGGGGACGAACCGGATAGCCGGTTTTCTGCCTCCGCGCTCTCTCCGGGCCTCCTGGGCCATTTCCAGGGCTTCCCTCGATGCCAGCACATCCATCGGGCCGGGCCCGCAGGGAATTAACACAATGTCAGATACCAGCGCAGCCAGGAGGGCAGGGTCCGCGAAGCCGGGAGGGCAATCAATGATGGTGCGGTCGGCCGCCCTCGAGGCTATCTCCACCGCTCGCCGGAACTGTGCCGGGTGCTCGGCGTCCACGGGTTCAACGACATGGGACAGGAAGCCTTCACCAAGGGCCGAGATATGAACCAGGGAGCGCTGCGGGTCGGCGTCGAGTATCCGCACCGTCCGGCCAAGAGCTGATAGCTCGCTAGCAAGGTTGGCGGCAACGGTGCTTTTTCCAGATCCACCTTTTAGGCCTAGCGAGGCAATTATCATGGGAGCGCTCTCCCAGCTCGAGGCGGAGGAGGGAGACTCATAAATACCCGATATCGGATAAGGCTACAAGGTGGCTAGATGCCTTTCAGCTAGCGACTTAGATGACTAGGCTGAATAATGACAATCTGCCTAGATGCCTTCAGACGCGATATGAGGCCCTGTGCGGGGCTTTCGCAAAAAACCGCCCCATATAGGCTTCGGGAAATGAAAGGCCCGCCAGCGAGCGGAAATGCGGCCAGATCGCCGAATTATGGCGTCCATAGAGCCGCTGTGCGGGGATATCGGGGCGGACGCGGCTTTCTGGTAGCGGGAGGACTGGTTCCGGGAGATGCCGATATCCTCTAGCTTCGGCTCAAATGTACCACGGTGGTACATTTCATCTCTTTCACCTTTCTTCCGCACCGTCTCCTTGAGCATCTCTCCCATCAACCGCTCGGCCCTGCTTTTCATCTCCACCGCTTCCAAATAGGAAACAAGACGATCGCCGTGCCGATGTATGCCTTCGTAACATGGTGAAGCGGGAGAATATCCAGGAAAACAAAACCAAAAATCATGATCGTGGCCATAAATATCATGAGTGCGGCGAGAGTCATTTTGTCCCTCCACTGCGAGTCCGCTCGTTCTGCCATTTCCAATCAGACGCGCACTTGGCTGGGGGGTCAAGGGGTCGGAGCTTTTTATAGCGCCTCAGATAAGACGCCAGACCCTGGATCTGGGAACCCAGGCTCGAATCCTGGTCCCTATCCGTTCCGCCCGCGCTGAGTCCGCCCGCTTCGGGCCTTCGTTCCCCTCGAGGCCCTGCCAGGTCCGCGAGCGCCACCAGCCACAACGCTGAATCCTGCGGCCGCGAGCTGGGCGTACGCGTCAACTTTCGGGGCGGGTTTCTCAGCTCCCACGGCTTCCAGGGTTTCCGCCTCGGGGGCTTCCTCCTCCGGCAGCTCGGCCAGGTCGAGGGCAATATCAATGCCTCGCGCCAGGGCGTCGATCACCTTCTCGGCTTCCGCCACTCGGACGCGCAGCCCTTTCCCGTGGCGCCAGGGGTCGCCCTCCTCGGCCCTGAAAAACTGCCGCACGTCGAAGGCTTTGTACCCGCTTCCCCTTCGGCAGTATCGGACGCGAATCTGTGTTTTTTCGTCCCGCTCGATCGTGCAAAGCAGGGTTTCTTTTTCGTCTGCGAATCCTGAATTTTTGTTCATGGTTTTCCTCATGCGCTCAGGGCAACGGCCGCCCACTCGCGGTGCGCCGCAATTTTTATTTCCCGTTCATGCTCTCGGACAAATGCCGCCAGGGTAGGGGGATATTTCAACTTGATGCGCTCGCCGTCCGGGATCACACGTCCCCGGTTTTCCCGATACCACGTCCAGGGGTCCACTCCGGCGGGGGCCTTCACGTTGCCGGTCCACTTCTCGGCCAAGCCTACCGGGGCGATGGCAGGGGCAGGGGGCGTGGCGGGCACCGTTTCGGCCTGGGGCTCGGGGGCCTTTTCCTTCCGGTTCCGGTTGTGCTTTAGGTGGGCGTGCTCTCGCTGGGCTTTCTTCCAGGCTACGCGCTCGGCCTCGTGGCGTTCCATCTGCCGGGCCTGGCGTCCATCCGTCCCGAAATGCTCTGCCGCCGCCTGGGCGTCGAATTCCTGGGCCGTGTACCTTCGGCCCTCCTGAGACACCGCCCCAGCTTCCCTGAGCCGCTTGAGGGCCCGGGTCATTGTGGGCCGGGATAATCCCGTTTCCTCTCGCAATTCCTTCGGGGTGAGCGGGCCGAAGCGGGCCAGGGCGTCCCAAATCCGCCAGCCCGAGGAATTCAATGCTCCATGCCTAAAAGCGTCCCCTCCGGGGGTGTGTCGGAAAAGAGGCTCATTCTCGACACAAGTATTCACAGGGGGGGAGATCTTAGGATCATTTGGATCTTTGGATCGATATTGAGCCAATTCTGAGGAAAAATGCCGATGCGTAGCAGCGGCCTGGGCGTAGCCCAGCGATTCCCTCATTTCGGCGCCCGGGTCAAGAAGTCGAATATCACCGCCCCGGCTGTCGCCCTTGCCTCGAAGTAGTAGCCCGCGCTCCGCGAGCAGATAGAAGGCCTTTCGGACAACAAAGACTCCCTTGCCCGAAGCCTCCCCGAGATTCCGAAGGCTCATATGGAAGCGGGTTTTTCCGAGCGCCC
>CAZUHN010000020.1:0-13199 GCA_964620535.1 uncultured Nitrospinaceae bacterium
CTTGCGCCAGCGGTAGTAGGTCTGCTCGGAGATGCCGATCTGTTTGCAGACTTCAGGTGTGGCTCGACCCTGGGAGAGAAGAACTTCCGCCTCTCTCAGCTTCCCGATGATCTGCTCCGCGGTGTGACGCTTCTTGGGCATGAAAATCCCCCCTTTGGTTGGCCGACCCATGTCGAAAGCTTATCGAAAATCCTCTCATCCAACCTGGACCGGTTTTGGGGGGGCAGGTCAAAGGGGTTCTGGGCAAAACTCAGAACTCCTTATAAATATTGATAGCGGAGGCCCGATTCAAGACTTATTTAATAACCGTGCCGCTAGTTGAGAAAGCTGCGTAAACACTCCTTGTCCAAGTCGAATTCCTGGAGAATCTTCAATTCATCGACCTCGCTACGGCATTCATTTTATGGGGGATCGAAATATTGCGGAGCACACCCATGGTGCGCGATCAGTTCGGCGTCATCATCGGAAAAGACCCGCGGGCGACAGAGGAAAACTGGGCCGCCATGCGGCAGTCAGTCAGCTTCGTCGGCCGAGACGGCCTGAGTGCTCCCTAGGGCCGCACCTGCTGGTAGGGCGCGACTCCGCCTTTTTCATCAAAGCTGTAGACGGTGTAGGGCCGGGCGTTGGGGCCCTCCATCCCCGGCGAGCCGATCGGCATGCCGGGCACCCCGAGGCCGACGACCTGAGGTTTTTCTTTCAACAATTTCAGAATGACATTGCCCGGTACATGGCCCTCGACGATGTACTTGCCAATTATGCCAGTATGGCACGAGTGCAGGCGAGGGAGAATTCCGAGCCGGCGTTTGAGAGCGTTGAGATCATTGGAAGAAACATTGTTTGTCTTTATTTTGAAACCTTTTGATTGCAGGTGACCCACCCAGCCCGTGCAGCATCCTCACGTCGGGCTTTTGTAGACCACGATCTCCTCGCCCGTGGATTCGGGCTGGCTCCAGAAAAAGACGACCCTGCCGATGATGAGAGCTGCGCCGATGAGCATCCAAAGTTTCGCTTTGCCCGATTTCACTTAACTCTCCTTACTTTTTCCCGACGGAAATCGGCCCAGTGTATTCACCGAAGGACAGGATACTAGGTTCATTCAAATATTTAGACAAGACAGGATAGTGTTACCTGCCCCCGATAGTGGTATTACTTCTCGTGAGAACATTTAAGGAATAAGGACTGATCAATAAATATTTTTGTTGTGATAATCTATGAATTCCTGTTGGATTCGATGCCCATCCAGTTGTCGAAGCTCCTCCTTAATCAACCGAATGCCTCCGTAATCGCATATTGCATGGTGGTTCGGGCAAAGGACGATGATATTTCCGCCAACATCAGGACCGCTATGTGGGTCCCCAAGAGGTCTTATATGATGGGCTTCTGAGTAAGTGCGGCTTTTCCCGAGATTAATGCTTTCACCGCATATTTGCCATCGGTCAGAATGCAATGTCTTGAGTTTTCTTGCCAGATTAGTGTCTCTCAGAATGCGGTAGGTAATCGTTTCAGCTCTTTGAGAGCCACCTGGTTCATCACCTATATCTGAGGGAAAGGGAGTAGTTGTATCGGTAGGGATTCTATCTGCATTTTTATAATACTTCAGCTTCACAACGTTCTTATGAAACAAAAATCCGTAGCTAGCGGGGTCATAAAATTGGCCGTCACCAAGGAAAATGCATTCCCTTAATAGAATACATCCAATTTGTGGGTCTTGGCGGGATTGTTGATGCTTGGAACGTTTTTGAGCGTAGTTAGATGTCCTATTTATCAGCTCCATTAAGCTTCGGACGCCGTTATTAGTCCCAAATCTTTTCCACGCCTTTGAAGCAGACATATTTTCATGCGCAATAAAATGGCCGTACCCCCCGATTTTTCGAATGGGTGCCTTGAGTAGAAAGTAAAGCAAGTCACCACGAGATAGCCCTTTCACATTCCAAGGTGTTGGTGTCCAGAAATTGATGATTTGCGAAGAGGATCTTGCACGGAGTTGAGCAAACCAATCCTTGCCTGTAGGTGCAATTGCTAACATATTGTCCTCCATAATATGGACAAGTTTAATCTAGGATTATAGTAAATTAATTCTATAAAATAGATATGTCCATTAAATTGCTCCATCTCATATGTGATAATTATTGATGTACTTTCAGATATGCTGGGGAGAGTTTCATAAGGGGTGGTACCACTATCGGGGGCAGGTCAATATGTACCCAAAACCCAATTTCCCGGGAACTCCTTTCCTGGTCCGCCTGTGCATGGCGAATTAGTAATTCTAGCCTGAATACAGCCTCATTGTCGTCTTGCCATTAATTCCCCCCCTCCTAACCTCTCGCCATACCGGCACTTTTCCTGATTTTCACTCATATCATGGTGACAATTGTCAGATTGCTCAGACCAGGCAGAGCGAAAACCTAAGTGGCTAAAACCAACTTCTATGGCGTCCGTTCCCTGGGGTTCTGGCGTTCTTGGGCGGCATTTATTGGTGAGGCCTGTCGGGCCGGTTTTAGTGGTGGTGATCTCCTCGGCCATTGTTCTCATTGACGTTTTCTCATACAGTTTCACAGAAAGTTGCACAAACGTGTGACTACTGAAAACCGTAGTAACGTGCAAGGGTTTTGTTGGCGATCAAATAACAGCACTATAGCGACGACGAGATCGCATTAAAATCGTCTGTTTAATTAAAATAAAGAATTTAATAGGCTAGATTTACAGCTCAAGAAAAGAGACAGGAAAGATGAAATACGGTGCCTTAACTGTCGCGCTTGCTACTTTATGGTTCACAGCCGATTGCCGCGCAGAAATTGATTGGCCAAATTTAAAGGGCGCCAAACATATTGGTTCTCTAACCGTGAAAGAGCAGCAAGCGATCGGTTTGGTTGAGACCGGCTTAAAACCGCGCTTTCCCAATGGCGTTGCTTGCCCCCCGATCTCATCACCCTTTGGATCACCAACACGGTATGATGGGAGTTTTCGAGCCCAACGTGCGAACAACGGCTATCATGGTGGAATGGATATCAGCTTAGATATCGGTACACCTTTGTTAGCTGCGGCAGACGGCAAAGTAATAAATATTGGGGAAGGGGGCCGTTTAGTAGGCAAGGTAATTTGGATGCAACATTCTCCTGAAGACACCGGATTTAAGGAGTGGACTTACACAAAATATCAACACCTTGATAGATCGCCAAACCTGCGTGTAGGAGATAAATTTAAGGCTGGAGAGGTGGTGGCAGTATCTGGTTTGACTGGGACTACCGGCGGTCGCGCTTTTGGGGCAGCCGGTTATCCGCACTTACACATGAATGTTTTCGCAAGCCCCAGCCGAAAATACAAAATTAGAGGGCATAAAGTCAAAATTAATAAAAGATTTTATATTGACCCAGTTGCTTTTTATAAAAATGAACTTTTTGGCGCGAATAAATTTAATAAAAGAAAAAACAAGACAGTCAACGTTGGAGCAAAACTAGAAAGTGGGATTGTTATTCCAAAGAAAGCTAAACGAATTTGGCCTGTTTATTGCAAAATGAAATAATATTTGTAATTAGATTTCTTTAAATCAATTTAATTTTATGTGTGCGACTTTGCCAACCTGTGCGTGGCGAATTCTTAATTAAGCGGCAATTTGTATCTGAAACATCCCGTTGAAATGTGACTGCCACTCGAAATTACTCAAATTCGCCTTGAAATGGGCACCCCATCCTGTCCACATATTCATCTGAAGCCTAAGTCCCTATAAAGAAGGCTTCAGGGGGATCGGACATAGGATGAGGGGTCGATGTAAGTTTCCAACGCGCGCGCGCATGGTAAAGAAGATGTGTCACAACCCGGCATACCCTTTTTCTACTTTTCCCTTTCAACAGAAGAATTCCCCTTTATAGTTATATACGAAACACAGGCCTTTAGTTCGGTCGGATTTTTGGACACGACGGCTTAAAAAATAACGGATCAAGTCAGCGGGGCAAATGTGGCTTGTGGGCAGACCTTTCCCCTCGGTTGCCGTCCAGAAACGAAGCTATATCGAAAATCCTAACATTCGGCCTGGACCGGTTTTGGAGGGGCACGTCAATAATTAAAGTTTGAACGCTAAGGGTTTTTTTCTTTAGACCACTTTCCCCCTTCCCTCGATGGGAAGTCGGTCTACCACTTGGCCCTCCTCGACGATGTGGAGGGCATCGTGGAGATTTACTGACTGGCAAACGTGATTGGGGATAATCTCGATTTTCTCGCCGATTTTAGGGATGAGACCCTCTCCCTGGGGAACGAGGACGCCATGCTCTTCGCTCAGCCGGTCGACTCGAAGATGGGGGTGGTCCACCACGGTACCGAATCCCGGCGGGAGGAATTGAGCCTCCGGACGATCATTGCTCAGCGCCTTCGAGCCAGCGTCCACCACGAGGCGGTCCGAATGGCAGGATACCACCGTGGTCAGGATGGTGTAGGCGCAATCGTCGAAAGTGGCTGCTCCCATCGAAACTGTATTCACGTCGTAAAAAATGAAGGTGCCGGGCCGGAGTTCGGTGATGCCGGGTACCGCCTCGTGACGGGCGAGGGGGGTACTGCCTATGCTGTTCTCCTCGACCTCAAACCCATTTTTCCGCAGCAGTTCCGCCGTCTCGAGGCAGGAGTCGCTCTCCTGACGGGCGATGACTGGCAGCTCGTTCAGCTCTTTCATGTGACGGACCCTCGCCCCGTGTGTGAGGAGGCCGGCAAAGTGGATTCCGGGCAGGTCACCCATCATTCGCACGAGTTCGAGGACCGGCTCCCCGGGAGGGAGTCCCATCCGGTTCAGGCCACAGTCGAGTTCCACGAGCAGGCGAACCATTTGTCCCTGCGCATCGGCCGCGACGGAGAGACACTTGGCGACTTCGTATGAATCGGTAGTGCAAGCCATGCGGACGCGCTCATTCAGATCGAGAAAGCGAGTGATCTTTTTTTCCCCCACGATGGGATAGGCGACCAGGATGTCGTCGAGGCCAGCGGCGGCCATGACCTCGGCCTCGCCAAGCTTGGCCACGGTGATGCCTTCCGCGCCGAGCTCGACCGAACGATTGGCGATAGCGGGCGACTTGTGCGTCTTGGTGTGGGGCCGAAGGTGAGCTCCCCCTTTCCGGGCCACCTCCACCATCCGGCGGAGGTTCCGTTCCATTCGGCCACGGTCAACAAGGGGTGCGGGGGTTTCGACATCCTGTTTGTGCATGGCGCGTTCCTCGGCGATGGGAAAGAAATTTGAATGAGCAAGAGTGCAGCAAGCGGATATTTCCCATTCCGCTCATTGGATGATAGGATTTTACTAAATATTCTGCATTCAAGTGACTAGGTATATATCTCATAATTGTTTTCCTCCGCAAGAAATTTAATCCTATATAAATTGGATTACTACAAAGTCCGCTTCATTGCTTCCTGGCGTGATAAAATCCACGTCATGCGAATAATCCAAGCGATTATTTAGGCTGTCATCAACTTCTTTTCATTTTTCCATGAATACTACCTGTCCCACTTGCAACCTGACTGTGGGGGGATTTTTTCAGAACAAACAAAATCCTTAAGTCCCGCTCCCCTTTTGTGACAGAAAATCCCATATTTATATTGGTGTATTTCTTTCCGAAAACGGGTGATCGGGTCTGGAAACCGATAACGGGGGAGAGGCCATCATGCGCGTCGGGATAGTGGGGGTGGGGCCCATGGGGCAAGCATTCGCGGAAAACCTGATCAAGGCGGGCTTCTCCGTCCAGGGCTACGACGTTGACCCCAAGCGGGTAGAGGAGTTCAAGGAAAGAGGGGGCGAGGCCGTGGACTCCCCGGCGGCGGTTGCGCGGGAGGTGCGTTGGGTAATCACTTCGCTGCCCAAGAGCAATGTGGTGCGAGACGTGACCTTGGGTCCGGGGAGTATCGCCGAGGGCGCCGAGCCCGGGCTTATCGTCGTGGACACCTCCACCTCGCTGCCGCAAGAGTCCCGGTCCCTGGGGGCCGACCTCGCGGCGCGGGGCATCCGCTTCCTGGACGCCTCGGTGAGCGGGACGGGCGCCACGGCGTTGGAGAAGGATGTGGTCGTGCTTGCCGGCGGGGAGAAGGCGGATTTCGAATCCTGCCGGCCACTCTTCGAAGGATTCAGCCGGAAGGCCTACCATCTGGGGCCGCTCGGGTCGGGGGCACAGGCGAAGCTCGCCATCAATGTCGCCGTGGTCGGCAACCGCCTGGCTTTGGCGGAGGCATTGATTTTCGGCATCAAGGCGGGGATGGAGCCGGAGGCGCTTCTGGCCGTCCTCAAGGACGGTTCGTCCTACTCGCGAGCGATGGATCTGAAGGGGAAGAAGATGATTCAGGGTGATTTCACTCCCGAAAGCCGCCTCGGGGCCTCGGTGGACGGCTGCGCCTTGCTCCTGGAGCAGGGCCGGCAACTCGGCGCACCCTTGTTTCTCACCAGCGTCTACGCGCAGATCGCCCAGGCTGGCGTCCATATGGGCTTCGGCGACGCGGATCCTGCCTCCTTGATTGAGGTGTTGCGCATGATGGCCGGGCTGGCCCGGCGCGGTTAGCCCCGCCCTTCCTCACCCCGCCCTCTCATGAAAGGTGGAGCGGGGATCGAGAATGTCCCGCAATGAGTCGCCGAGAAGATTCACGCTCAGAACGAAAAACACGATCGCGAGACCGGGCAGGGTGGCGACCCACCAGGCGGTGTCGAGGTACTTGCGGCCATCTGCCAGCATGCTGCCGAGGGAAGCTACCGGCGGCTGCACCCCAAGGCCGAGGAAGCTGAGCGAGGATTCCAGGATAACGGCGCGGCCAAGCTGAAGGGTGGCCAGCACAATGATCGGGCTCAGAACATTTGGGAGGATGTATTTGGTGAGGATCTTTACAGTCGAGAGACCCACCGCCCGGGCGCCTTCGACGAAGGGATACTCACGCAAAGAAAGGGTAAGCCCCCGCGCGACGCGTGCGTACTGGACCCAACTCGTCAGGGCGATGATGAGGATGACACTGACCAGGCTGGTCCCGATAAACGCGATCCAGGCGATTGCCAGAAGGATCGCCGGAAAGGAAAGTTGGATATCGGCGAGGCGCATAACGAAGGCGTCCGCCCACCTCCCTGCGTATCCCGCCCATACACCGAGCGTAACGCCAATGAGGGCGCCGACAAAGACTGCTCCCATTCCCACGACGAGGCTGATGCGCATCCCGAAGAACATGCGGCTCAGAACGTCCCGTCCCAGGAAGTCCGTCCCGAGCAGGTGGACCGAGCCGTCATTCGCTTGTGTTCCCGGGGGAAGGTTTCGTAGGGAGAGTTTTACGAGGTAGGGATCATTCGGAGCGATCCACTCGCTCGTGGCGGCCGCAAAAGCGAAGAGAAGCAAGAACGCGAGGCCGGCCATCCCCATCTTCGACCGAACGAATCTCTCCATCGTCCCCTCCTTACTCCGTCCGCTGTTCCAGCCGGACGCGCGGGTCGATGATTGTGTACGTCAGGTCGACCAGAAAGTTCATGGCGATGAAGACGAAAGCGATGAACAGGATCGCCGTTAGGGCAAGGGGAAAGTCGCGGTTGAAGATCGACTCCAGCGTCAGGCGGGCGACCCCCGGCCAGGCAAAGACGATCTCGGTCACCACAGTTCCGCCCATCATGGAGCCGAGCTGCAGGCCTGCCACCGTCACAACCGGTATCGCCGCATTGCGGAAGGCGTGCTTCAGAACGACGAAGGTTTCCGCGATTCCCTTTGAACGGGCGGTCGTGATGAAGTCCTGTCCCAGGACCTCCAGCATGCAGGATCGGACAAGGCGCGTGATTAAGGCGTTCGCGAACCAGCCGAGCGTCAGGGCGGGCAACAAGAGATGTTTGAATCCCCCGTAACCCGAGGTGGGCAACCAGCCCAGCCAAACGGAGAAAAACATGATCGCCATCATGCCGAGCCAAAAAACGGGGATCGACTGGCCCAGCAGGGAGATGGTGAGGGCAATTTTGTCGAGTGCTCTGCCCTGAAAGAGCGATGCCAAAACGCCGAGGGGGATGGAGATCAGGAGGGCGACGGCCATCCCGGCGAGCGCAAGCTCAGCTGTGGCGGGAACGTGCGCGAGTACAATGTCGATTGTCGGTTCGAGGTAGGTGAACGATGTGCCCAGGTCGCCCCGGAGGGCATTTCCCAGAAACCGGAAGTAGCGCTGGTATAATGGCGCGTCCAGGCCGAGCACCCGCCGAAGCTCGGCCACGTCCTCCGGCGTCGCGGTGTCGGGCAACATCATGGTTGCCGGATCCCCGCTTGCGTTCAGCATGATGTAGACAGCGAGCGTGACGGCGATGAGGGAGAAAAAGGCGTGCCAAAGACGCTTAAATAGAAAGCGCGTCACTTCTCGCCCTCAATCTAGGGGGCGTTTCGGGGGACCGGGCGGGCAGGAACGCCCCGCCCGCCCGCAAAGCAAACCGCTATCGAATGATTTCCACCTCATGAAGTGGGATGAGCTCAGTCGCCCAGGGCTCCCACTTCACGCGACTTCGAATACCATAAATGTCATACTGATCATAGAGGAAGAGGTATGTCGCACTGTCCCGGATGTACCTCTGGATCTTTCCGTAAAGGTCATACCGCTTCTTTTTGTCCAGTATGGTTGACGCCTCCACGATCATCTTATCCAACTCCGGGGTGTTGAACTTCGTCTCCGATCGACCGCCGCCCCAGCAGCAAAGGCGAAGGGGGAAGTCCGCGTCGAAGAGCGAGTTTCCATAGCCGAGGAAGTAAATATTCTTCATGGATTTCTGCTTTCGCATCTTCGAGTACACGGCCCATTCCGTGAATTGAAGATTGGTCTTCACCCCCACTGCGGCAAGTTGACCCTGGATGGCCTGGCACACCTCGCGGTCGGAGGCGTAGCGGTTCGATGAGCAGCGGAAATCCAACTCGAGACCCTTCGGATATCCCGCCTGTGCGAGCAACTCCTTCGCCTTCTTCGGGTCGTAGGGATAGTGCGGGATGTCGTCGTGGTGGCCGAACGCGAGAGCGCCAAAACCACCGGGGGCGACCTTCCCCGCGTTGCCGCCAAAGATGTTCTTTCGAATTGCGTCCTTGTCCACGGCGTAATTCAGGGCGCGGCGAACGAGCACGTTGTCCAGGGGCGGGTTGATCATGAGCCCAAGCCACATGTTCCGTTGTCCCCACACGCTCTTCACCGTGATATTGGAATCCTTCTTTGCCGCGGAAATCCGTGCCGCCGGGAGGTTTTGCACAATGTCTACCTCACCCGCCTTCAGCGCGGCGAACCGGCCGAATTCGTCCGGGATGATACGGAACTCCGCCCCGTCCACCTTGGGGATGCCCTTGCGCCAGTGGCCCTTGAACGCCTTCAGGACGGTTTTTTGTCCCACAGTCCAAGAGACGAACTGAAACGGACCGGTCCCCACCGGATTGCGAGCGAACTTTTTCTCTCCCATCTCCTTGAAAGCCTTCGCCGGCAGGATGTGGAAGCGAGTAAGATTCGCAAGGAGCGGAGCGTAGGTTCTCGGCGTGGTGATACGAACGGTGAAATCGTCCACCTTCTCGACGTTCTTCATCGTGCCCCGGATCCAGGAGAAGATCCTCACCGCGGGCTTGCTCTTGAGGATCCGGTCGTAGGTGAAGACTACGTCGTCCGAAGTGAAAGGCTGGCCGTTGTGGAATTTGACCCCCCGGCGGAGTTTCACCTCGAGAGTGGTGTCGTTGAGGTACTTCCAGGATACCGCCAGAGAAGGCACGGGCCGGTAATTGCGGTCCAACTCGGTCAGTGTGTCGAAGATGTTTTGCTGAACCGCCCGCTCGTGAGTCGCAATCGTCTTGTGAGGGTCGAAGTTTCGAAGCTTCGTGGCAAGGGCGATCCGCACGATCTTTTCCTCGGCAAAGGCGGGCGCCCTCTCCCAGCCTGCCCACGAGACGACGAATGCGATGAGCACGACGAGAACCAGGATTCTTTGAGTTATGTTTCTCCTTCGAATAATTTCGAACGTCATCTTCATCTTATCCCCTCCTCGCAAAAGGTGGATCATTAAAGCCCGTACTCGCAGGCTTCTTCTTGCAGGAAATTTAGGGGCGAGAACTTCATTGAATCATCGAGATTGACGAACCAATCGGCACCGACCCGCTCTCCTGCACGCACCACATGGCGCACATTCCTGAGTTGACTGAGGTCCTCTAAGGGATTTTCCTCCACAACGATGATATCCGCCATTTTCCCGGGGCGGAGCGTGCCGACCTCTTCCTCCAGGCCGAGGACGCGCGCAGCATTTCGCGTGGCCGCCTGGATGGCTTCCATCGGTTTCATCCCCACTCCATGGAGGAGAACCACCTCGTCCACGAGATTTCCGTTCGTGTCCGTGCCGGTGGCGATGCAGATTCCCTTTTCGTATGCCATCGCTACCGACTTGCGGTGAGGTTCGATAATCTCGCGGATTTTAAATTCGAGTTGTTCCCGGTTTCCTGCCTTGTGGGAGTTCGCGACCGAGGTATAGAAGTTTCCCATGGTCGGGACGAAATACGTTCCCGCTTCGGCCATCATATCCGCCGCCGCCTCGTCCATCCAGCAGCCATGCTCGATGGAGTCGATTCCAGCGGTGACGCAATTCTTGATCGCCTGGGCGGGATAGGTGTGCGCGCATGCGCGCCGGAGGCGCTTGTGGGCCTCTTCGGCGGCGACCTTCAACTCTTCCACGCCATATTCGAGCATGAAAGGACTCTCGTGGATGGGCCAGTTGGCAATGCCCCCGCTCGCGGCCACCTTGATCCACTCACATCCCCTCTTCAAGTGGTAGCGTGCCGCTTTCCGCACGCCGTCCACCCCGTCGGCCTCGTAGCCCACACTCGCGGAATGTCCCCCTGTCTGCACGATGATGTGACCCGCCGAGATAAGCCTCGGCCCCTTGAAAAGACCCTCTTTGAAGTTGTCACGCGCCAGGACGCATAAGAAATCATTCGTCCCTACGTCTCGGATGGTGGTTACTCCCATCATGAGCTCGGTGAAACAATTCTTCACCACTTGGAGAATGGAGTGGGCCTCACGCCTCTCCTCCCGAGGCCGGATTTTTGTTCCGTACGTCTGTCCCCAAGTAGAGGTCTGCCAGCTGAAGTCCCGCCGGTTGATGTGGGTGTGCAAGTTCATCAGGCCCGGCAAAATGGTACCCCCGCTTGCATCGAGCGTTTCCTCCCCGGGTTTTCCGGGCGGGAGTTCGTCCATCGGCCCCGCGAAGATGATCCGGTCGCCTTCGGTGCGGACAGCCGCGCTGGCAATGGGGGGGGCTCCTTCCCCGTCGATCAGCAGGCCATCACGGATGAGCATGGATTCCCCTTCCGTTATCGTTATTGCAGAACCATTGTGAAAAACCTATTGATCCACAGAAACGACAAATCTACAAGACTAGGACGCAAATCAAGGCTGTGCATGGCGAATTAGTAATTGTGCGGAGATGGGTGACCTGCCCCCGATAGTGGCACTACTTCCCCATCAAATCCAGCAGGGCGTACCCAGCCCACGAGAATTCACGCTTCTTCCGGAACCGCCAATGCCCAAAACCTGTGCATAGCGAATTCCTAATCAAGCGGCCATCGGTGTCTGAAACAGGCCTCGGCAATGTGATAGCCACTCGAAATTTCTCGAATTCGCCGAGGGTGGCGAGTCTTTTCCAGCAGCTTCCTCGGGTGTATTCAGATTCAGCGCCTGATGCACCCGGTGGGTGTTGTAATAGTTCTTAAACTCTTCCAGCTTCTCCTCCAGATCGCGTTTATTCCAGAAAAGAATCTGGTCCAGATATTCCCGCCGGATGGTACCGACGAGCCGTTCGGTGAAGGGGTGCGACAGGGGTGCATGGGGAACAGTTTTGATCTCCTCGATCTCGCGGATCCGTAAATTGGCTCTCCACTGACGAAATCGGAACAAAGGGTCATGGTCAGAGCTAAGATGGCGGGGCGCGCTTTTGCCGAGCACAACATGATTGAACATACAGCACAAAGCGGGACCGTCGACATCACCGGCATGAACGCCAAAGCCGATAATTCTCCGTGTGAACTGGTCCATGACAACCAGGACCCAGTTGGTTTTGAGGAAAATGGACTCGCACCGGAACAGATCGACACTCCAGAGACTATCCTTTATATGGCCGATAAAGGTGAGCCATGAGGGCCCATCTCCTGGCTCTGGTCGATAATGCTTGGCAAGGACTCGCCTCACGACGTCTTTGTCGATATCGATGCGAAAAGTCCTTGCGATCTCCTGCGCGATTCGGGGACAGCCGAACCGGGGATTCCGGCGTTTGACCTCCAATATCAGCTGAATGAGCTCTTGCGATGGTCCCTTGGGACCGGGCTTGTCTCTTCTTTTAGAGGAGTAGAGTAGCCGGTATTTCCACTTCCTGAGCGCCCGGTGATACCCCAGGATCGTCGATGGCTTGATGATGATGGCAGACCGCGAGGAACGTCGCGGGCCAAGGAGGATGGCTAACAATCCCAAATAGAGACGGTCGAGGGGAAGAAGATTGGGCGCTCGCTGCCGGGAACGACTGATGATGAGAAGTTGTCTCTTCAGGACGAGATTCTCGGCCACCAGGGCCCTCACGCCGCCAGGTCTGAGCAGAGTGATAATCGTAGCCAGGATGTGGGCGGAAAGCAGGAAAATATGTTTCATGGCGGGGGAGCTTAGGAGGGCTGGCACCCGAGAGCAAGGTGAGGGAAGCTCTCGTTTCAGGCTAGAATTATTAATTCGCCATGCACAGGGTAAAAGACAATTGAAAGCCGCAGCCCGTAGACCCAATTTACAGCGCTTAAAAATGCCCGTTATGTTGACTGTCGGCACTGATGACAACCGTTCTATTCGCAGGGTTACTGAGCGCAGACTGACCCCTAATATGAATAAACTTGGCAAGACTTTCGTCCGTAAATCAGATTATCCCGGAGATCACAAATGGTTCTGGCAAGTACGAAAAGATCACTTCAGTGACGTTACCGCATTTTTGGCTAAACATATGAAGTAGATGGCTCCAGCCACGCACCTATATCTAATTCAACAATAAAATCAATCATATAAGCCTATTTACCCCTCGTCAACGGGAGAAAATTCCAAAGATATTTTATCCAATAAATGGGGTGATGTTCAAGCCCACCTACCTCAAGAAGCGGCCCTGACCTGCCCTCCGAAAACCGGTCCGTACTGAACTTAGTAATTTTTCGTGGCTGTCACATTGCCGAGGCCTGTTCCAAACG
>CAZUHN010000021.1:0-2398 GCA_964620535.1 uncultured Nitrospinaceae bacterium
CACTTTGTACATTCCCCCCGCCTTCTGTCAGGTCCGTCCGAGCGGACCTCATAGAAGAGCATGAAGGTGGGCCACTTTTACACCGCCACCGCCAGTGTTCATGGCCGCCGAGGGGGTACATCTTTACACCGCCGTTTACACGTGGAGAATCGAGGCCCAGGAGGTCGCTCCGTCGAGCTGGAAGGAATACGACGGCGTGGGCAAATGACCCGCCTCTTGTTCGGACGGAGCGCCCTGCTCAGCCGTTTCCGGACAATCTAGTAGACCTCGTACACCGTAATTTCAGGGGTGGACAGAGAAGAACGCTTGAGGTGTCTGCTCAGCAGCTTGTGAATCCCCGCTAACAGCTTATCTCTTCTCTCGCCCCGCACCACCTTCGCTAACCCATGATAAAAATTATCGGATGATATCTTCGGCTCGGTGTAAAATTCAAAATTGTTGTGGACCAACACATATTTTATTTTCTTTTCGGCCAATCCCTTGGGTAGGGTGCTCAGAAGAGACGGGGTAATTCGGCCGGGATAGTGGAGAAGTCTGGCGAATGAATTTCCCATGATGAATTTCCAAGCGCCAGCGGGGATTCGGGCCAACTCGCCGGAGAGGATCGGTTTCTGGTGAACTGTTTGGTAGGTCATGTAGCGGCGTACGTTTTGGGGGAGGGCAACCGGAACTTCGAGCAGTGCGTAGTTTTCCTGGTCCCGGGCTATCTTTAGGTAAGGGGAGGGCAGGTTGCCGATCCCGGAGGTGGCGGGAGGAGCGGTGAATTCAAAAAGAACCAAGATTACGGCTGCGGCCGCGGCGATTGGTTTAAGACGGGGTTTGATGAAATCGCCGATTGATTTAAGGCCCCAGCCCGCGAGGATGGATAGCGATAATATGCACATCACCGCGAACCTTGCGGGGACTCGCACCCCGCGCAAAAGAGGGGTTTTTTGAATAAACCAGTTGTAGGGTAAGCGGGTGAACCCGAGATATTCCTCGCCGAAAATTTGAAGGTCCGGCCCCAGGGCCAGTACCATGAATACGAAGAAGGTGATGAGCCAGAATCTCGTGCGAATCCACCCAACGCGGAAGGCGGCGGCGATTCCGAGGATGAGAGGTGTATATCCTAGGAATATTGTTTTCTCCGCGGCGACCCCGGCGAGGGTGGCGTAGATCCCTTTAGGGCTGGGGAAGTCCCGCCATAGGGGATGGAGATTGGAGGGGATGAAGAAAGCCGCCAAATCGGCGGAGTACCCTCTCGCCCCCCCTCCGCTCGATCGGTAGCTGAGCTCCACGGTGCCGCCCCAAAGATCGATGAGCATCGGGATCAAAAAGGGTGAGGTGAGGATAAATGCGGTGAGTCCCGCTTTCGCCAAGGAGAGAACAAACTCCCTGTTCGGAACTTTTTCTCGCTCATGGACCAAGGAATATACAACGAATATTAAAGTGAGGAGTAGTTCGAATACAAAATAATTCCAGCTGCAAAGAGCGGTCAGCCCCAAAAAAATACCCGCCCATATGGCGTTCGCCGCACGGGGCCGCTCGCCGAGCTTGATGAGGAAGAGCGCGTAAAATGGGATGAACTGGATGTTGGCGAGGTCGAGATGGGTCTGTGTGTGAAGTATGTGGAAGGGAGAAAAGGCGTAAATAACCCCTCCCAGGAAGGCCGCGGATCGGTCTTCGGCGATGTGGAGGACGAGCAGGTAGGCCCCATAGCCCGAGAGAACGAAGGTCAACATGTAGAGCAGGTTGAAGACGGCCGTCAGGCCGAAAAACTGTTGTAGGGGAATTCCCAAAAGTCCGGTGAATGGCGTCAGAACATGGTTGGCGAAACTCACTCCATCGGGATAGAAGAGCAGGGTCGTATGGAGCGGTGAGGTGCCTAAATCCATAATCGATTTATTGAACCACCAGAGGAGCCAGTAGAACGTATGACCGTCGGCGGAGTATGCGGAGAGGTCCGAATTCAAATTAAGGGCGACGGGATAGGTCATCCCTATGGTCAGCGCCGTATAAAGGGCCAGGATTCCCGGGTGATGGAAAAAAGAAATCGAAGCGCCGCGATCCCTCGGGGACAATTTTCTGTCCTTCTCCATTGGGCGTTAAGACGATTGAGCCGCCTTTGGATATTGATCCGGAAATTGTGTGGAAAACCATATCGATTTTTCCGCCCGAGTTGCAACCCGGTTCGGGCGCGTCTATGATTTCGTCTGGCGTTCGGTCCGTTCCGGCAGCTGTTTTTTCGGATTTGGAGAGGCCGCCGCTCGCCCGCTGTAGCCGGGTGCTGAAGATTCCGAGCCCGGGTGGCGGAATGGTAGACGCTACGGACTTAAAATCCCTCTAAAGCGTTTTCGGAAACCCGCGTCATTGCTCGAATGTTGAGCGCTGGCGCGGGTTTTCTGCATTAGGGCCTATG
>CAZUHN010000022.1:0-1721 GCA_964620535.1 uncultured Nitrospinaceae bacterium
CGCACGCGCACGGCGCCGCCCCGCTCCGATACCTGATAACCGAGAAGCTCCTCTTTCCGGAGGCGCTTCCCCCAAAAAGGTCCCAAGCAGCAGTGGGCCGAGCCGGTGACGGGATCCTCGTTCACACCCGCCGCCGGCCCGAAAAAGCGCGAAACGAAATCGTACCCGGGCAGGTCCGGCTGGCTTGTCACAATCACCCCGCGGGCCGCAACAGTTTTGAGAATCGGAAAATCCGGCTTCAGCGAGCGGACGATCTCCTCCGAATCCGCCTCGACGAGGTAGTCGAAGCGGTTTTTCCCGACGTACTTCGGAGTGATTCCCAGGGCCTCGACGAGGGCGGAGGGCGGCTCGGCGCCCTCTTCGGGTTCAGCGGGAAAATCCATCTCAATCCAGCCGTTGTCCCGCCTGGCGGTCAGAAGGCCGCTTCGCGTCTGGAAACGGGCGGAGGTGTCCGCGGGAAGATGGCCCTCCTCCCACAGCACATGGGCGCTCGCCAGGGTGGCGTGCCCGCAAAGGTCCACCTCCACCGCCGGAGTGAACCAGCGCAACCGGAATTCTTCCCCCTCCCGGTGAAGAAATGCCGTCTCGGAGAGATTCATCTCCCTCGCCACGCGCTGCATCCAGCCAGGATCGCCGGGGCCGGGCAGGACGCAAACCGCGGCCGGGTTTCCCGAGAAAGGCTCCCCGCTGAAGGCGTCCACCTGGATGATGGGAACGACCAAGTCTATTTTTCCTCCAATATATCTCCGACCCGGATGGTTCCACCCTCGAGGATGTCCGCCCGGAGTCCTCCCCGGCCGGCGAGGGCGTCCTCGACCCCCTTCGCCGTCTTGCTCTCAAGATGGGAACATGGATCGCAAAGGCGCACTCCGCGAATCAAAGCATTCCCTACGCGGAACTCCCGACCCACTAAATCGTTGAGCGAAATCCCCTGGGTTATGATGTTGCGGCGGCACGCGGCGGCGGCGATCTCCAACCCCGCCTCGCGCTTCAAGGCTTCGAGGGTTTCATGCTCGAAAAAGGTCAACTGCCTGCCCCCGCCCGCGTGATCCGGCCAGGTTCCCGCGCGCTCGGCGTAGCGGTCCCCCTTGAGCCCCTTCCCTTCGAGCGCGCAGGCTTCCCGAACCGATTCCATCGGCTCGCCCGCCACCGAGGTGAGAAATATGGAGACGACCTCGGCCTCCCCCATCAAATGCATCCTTTTTTATTGAAAGGAGGAACCTTTGTCCGCCTACAGGTTTGGGCGGATGAATTCCACCGCCTCTTTTGTTTCAGGGAAGCGGCCGCTATCGAGCTTCGAGAAAAGGATTTTCCCGTTCATGGTGAGTTCAAACGAGGCGACCCGCCATTTTCCCTCGTTTCCCCTGATCTCAAGGTCGGGAAACTCTTTTTTCAAATCTCGAGCCAACTGCTCAAAGCGTGGCCCGTAGTTTCACCGTTCGCAATATTCGATATGGAACTTGGCCATGTACTGAGACCCCCTTACCGAGCAGCCGGATCGCCAAAACACGCATATTTCTTCACTTTACTCCGGGTCCAGCATTGTCATTATAACCAAGAATGAATACGGTACACAGCCGCAGCGCGCAAACCCCCCTGCCTTGACGAAATGTTTCCTAAAAGAAAGGATGGCGGACCGTAGAAGCATTTTTCGGTTTTGGGAGGAAGTTTCATGGCAGGCATCGTGAGCGTTGGCGCCTACCTTCCCCTTTACCGCCTCG
>CAZUHN010000023.1:0-2375 GCA_964620535.1 uncultured Nitrospinaceae bacterium
TGTGAGCGTTGGAAAGTCCGTTTGTATTTTCCTTCGCCGAGATGATAGCGTCGCTGAAATCCATCCCCATCGCGAGCTTCGCGCCGTATTGCGCCAAAGAGATGACGCCCGAACCCGCAAGCGGCGTCCAGTCCAACTTTCCCCTCGAAAAAAAGATGGTTCGACCGGATGGATGTAGTTTTGGAAATGGGCTTCGTCCTCGGAAGTGATTTCTTTGAACTCCCGCCACTGGTAGCCGAAGCTATTGCTCATTCTGTCGAGAATGTCTCAGCTTCTCATATCATCTTGCGACATTGCTTCCACCCGATAAAGGAGCGCTTTTTTCCCGAGACATACCATCCGGATTGCGATGATGGGCTATTCGCTGTGGCGCCATGAATTAGCCTTCGCGATCCTTCAAATACAGTGCCTCCAGATCATCCACAAGGCGGTCGATTGAATAAAGGCGAATCCTCTCTCGCCCCGCCTGGCCTGCGCGAATGGAAAGTTCCGGGTCATCTATCAGATGCGCCATGGCTTTCGCGAGCCCCACGATATCACCTGCCCGAACCAGCGTACCCACAGGAATTTCCTGAAAGCCTTCCTCGGGAGGCGCGGGCGGCGTCTTATTTTCTTCCGGATTCAGGAGTAAATCCGGCACTCCGCCCACGCATGTCGCCACCACCGGGCGGGCGGCGGTCATGCCCTCGATGAGACAAAGCGGAGTTCCCTCATTCCGCGAAGTGAGCGCTACGAGATCCAAACTCTCGTAAATCTCGGGGAGATCGGAGCGCCAGCCGACGAAATGGCAGCGCTCCGCGATACCCAATGCCTGCGCCCGCACTTCCAGGCTCCAGCGGAGCTCGCCGTCCCCCACGATGACGAAATGGGCCAGCTCAGAACGTTTGACACCTTCTTTTCGGACAACGATTGAAGCCGCGTCAAGAAACGTGGCGTGATCCTTTATCGGTACAAGGCGCCCAACGATTCCCACCAGCGGAAGACCTTCGGAAAGACCAAGCTCCATTCGAAAAAGGCTCTGGCCGGAAACTCCCTCCTGTCGCTCCAGAAAGGAATCGAGCTCAATTCCCAGCGGAACCACGCTTACTTTCCCGTGCGGCGCCACACCGAGATCGGCCAGTTCACTTCGAAGAGAAGGACTCAGTGTGATGAGGCGGGTGGAAACAAGGGCGAGCACGCGCTCGATGAGCCGAAAAACACGCTCCTTCACCGGGGAAAAATAACCCTGAAGCACATGACCATGGAAGGTGTGATATACTTGCAGGGGCCGCTGGGCCCAGAGACCCTGCCAGTGTAATCGGCGGTAAAGAAATGCGGCGATTCTGCCGACTCCTCCCGCCTTGGCGGTGTGCGTGTGAACGATATCGGGTTTGAGGCAAAACATCAGGCGCAAAAGCCTCAGCAGGATGAACAGATCCCGGAAGGGATTCAGATGGCGGCCAAATGCTGAATATTTCATCGGCCGAACGCCGCGGGAGGCCGCAAAATCCTCCATGGAAGCTTCGTTCTTGTCCACCTCCCCCACCACCAACTCCGAGACCCAGCCCTTGGCCCGGAACTTTTCGGTCAGGAGGATGACATGGCGGGCTGGACCACCCACATTGAGGCGGGCGATAATTCGAAGAATACGAAAGGGCCTTTGATCTACCAAATACAGGAAGTCCTTCTGCTATCAATTATAAACGGCCTTAACTTCAACAACTCTCGACCAAATGAGTTGAAATAACAATAGCAATAAAGGATTGTATTCTTATCAACATTTTCAGGATAATTCTACAATATTCCTCTGCCCTAGAAATTTTAACCATAAAAACAAGTCGGCCAGGAGAAATTGCGCTCACCCCTATAATCAGTACTATAGGGGATATCTCTCCACGCCAACTGACCCTTTTACTCATTCTGCTTCTGATCCCATATGTTTTGGGAAATTATTTGCAGGCATTGGGATTGACCTTTCTCGCCCTCCTGGCTCCCCCGTTGGTTTGCCTGGTTATCGGATTGCTGGACCCCGCCGCAGGGAACTGCCCTAGGATTCGCCATTCTTCCATTGCTTACGGCTGAAGTCGCCATCGCCTCTGAACGAACCGTCTCCGTCGCCAAACTAATCTTTCTGATCATCATTGCAATATGGCTATTTGCAAGAAAGCTGAAGTCCTTCCCCGTCCTCCCTTTATTGCCACACTGGACCACCTACGTTTTCGCATTGTTTATTTCATCACCTATCAATGGCCTGACTTTTCCCATCCTGGAGACTTTGCTGAATCGGTCACTATTTTCCTCATTATTGTTGCGGTCACAGAAGTCATTCAAAATGACGAGCAGCGGGAAAAGATGCTTCATTTCTTGCGATAAACGGTTCAATTGTAATCATTTTG
>CAZUHN010000024.1:0-6576 GCA_964620535.1 uncultured Nitrospinaceae bacterium
AGGAAGAAAATATATTGTCTCGGCCGCTGGCAAGGTGGCGAAAGAATAGTCGATTAAAAATGGCCTGAAGCTGATAAACTCACCGCTCCACGCCGGGGCTGTCCGTTTCTGGAAAGAGAAAGGGAAGAAAATTCCCGCGAACCTTATGCCTTAATTGGGTTGATTTAGAGGTAACGAACCAGCTCCCCCCGCGGGCAAGCCTGCGGGGGGAGCTTCTTTCGAGGGCGGAATGGCGACTGCCGGCGGCGACTTTCAGGAGACCTCCCCGGACATCGGAAGGAGCCATGCATCCCGGCTGACCGGCGCCTGGAAATGGTTCTATCAGATCATGGCGGTTGCCTTGGGATTATTCGCCTTGTGGTCCGCCGGACCGGGAATCCCCGAAGATAACTTCCATCTTGGCTTTTATACTCTTGTAACTTGGATTCTTTCCTTTCTCCTTTATCCTGGCCGAAAGGGGTCGCCGTGGATCCCCCCCTCCGGGGCGGACCTGGCGCTCGCGGCGGGGTTCAGCGTCCTGATCGCATATACCATTCTCCGCGCCGACAGCGTTTCGGAAGACGGCGCCAGACTCACCGATTGGATAGGCTGGCTTGCCGCCGCCGCAATTGCGATTTTCTCTTTTCGCAGGTCCCAGGTAATTAATTTTGCCCTTATGGGGCTTGCGATTGTCTGCCTCGGATACTTTGTTCAGAACTATCTCGATCTCCAGGACAGAACAGGTGCGTGGACCCCCACCGACTTCTGGATGGCTTTACTGGCCATCTGTCTTTCTCTGGAGGCGGCCAGGCGCGGCCTGAGTATCTGGATTCCGTCAATCGCCGTTTTTGCGCTCCTCTACGCCCATTTCGGCTCGTATTTCCCCGGTCAAATCTCTCATCGCGGCTCCACGATTCATCAAATCGTGAACTACACCTTCTATTCCCAGGAGGGCATCTTCGGGGTGATGACGAGTGTGATGGCGACCTACGTCCTGATTTTCATCTATCTCGGCGCCTTCATGAATCGCTCGGGGATGGGCCAGTTTTTTATCGATATGCCGCTGGCCCTGGCCGGCCGGACGGCGGGAGGACCCGCGAAGGTGGCGGTTTTGGCCTCGGCCATATTCGGTTCCATATCGGGAAGCAGCATCGCCAACATCGTTTCGACGGGGACGTTTACCATCCCGCTCATGAAAAAAGTGGGGTTTAGGCCTCACGTGGCTGGAGCTGTGGAGAACAGCGCCTCTCTCGGGGGGCAGCTTCTTCCTCCCGTCATGGGTTCCGGGGCCTTCGTCATGGCGGAGATCACCGGGGTGCCCTACGTGAAGATCATGGCGATGGCGGCGTTTCCAGCCCTTCTCTACCTTTTTTCCATTGGAATTATTGTTCATCTCGAAGCGAAGCGTAACGGCATCAGCGGGATGGCCGACGAGGATCTTCAAACACCGATGAAGGTTTTCAGGGAAGGCTGGTTTCATCTGCTTCCGTTGATGATTCTCCTGGTATTTTTAATTGCCGGTTTCTCGCCGGATTTGTGCGCCGCGGTGGCCATCGTCTCTATTATTGGAATCAATTGGGTTCGAATGGGGTTGGCCCACTATGTCCCTGACAGTTTCGTCAGCCCAAAAGAAAAAATGGGATTGAGGGGAATATTCGATTCTCTCGTCGATGGTACCGAAAACTCCCTGATTGTCGGCTCGGCCGCCGCCTCGGTGGGCATCATTGTGGGAATGGTCGCCCTGACCGGCCTCGGTCTGAAGATGAGCTATCTGCTGGTCGAACTCTCGGGAGGAAGCCTGTTATTCGCCATATTTATGGTGGCGGTCGCTTCCCTCGTTCTCGGGATGGCCCTCCCGATCACAGCGTCTTATCTTGTTCTTGTCGTACTGGCCGGCCCGGCGCTCGAAAGTCTCGGGGTTCCGCTGATTGCCGCCCATATGATCGTGTTCTGGCTTAGTCAGGACTCGAACATCACGCCGCCCGTCTGTCTGGGGGCGTATGTCGCCGCCTCGATCGCGGGGGCCGATCCCTGGAAGACGGGCTGGATGAGTTTCCGTTTCGCCAAAATGCTATACGTGATTCCTTTGCTCTTCGCCTATACGCCGATCCTGCTGACCGGGTCCGCAAAACTGGCTGTATGGGTCATGGTCGCGGCTGTCGTTGGGACGATAGCCTTCTCTGCGTGGACGATGGGATATTTTCTGCGAAGGACAAGCATAGTCGAGTGGCTTGCGCTCGGTGTCGCAGCCTTCATGTGTTTTATCCCGGGAAACTTCATTCTTCAGGGAGGGATATCGGGGTACGCGGTGAACCTCGCGGGAGCCGCCTTGCTCGGCGTAGTCTGCCTCTGGCAATGGAGGTCGCCGGCCGCCGCTGTACCCGCATGATTTCAGTCAAGTAGCAGGCGCGTGTTTTCGGGAGCCGATGAATTTTTGGAAGGGGGGTATTATGGAAAATGATTCCGTTAAAATGATTGATCGCTCGGACTTGATGAAGGGAATGAACGAGGCTCTCCATTTTGAGCCCGGAAAATCCGCCGTTGTGACCATCGATTGTCAGCGCGGGAATTTAGAGCCCGAAATTGCTTCGCTCCCTGTGCCCGATTCGGAGTGCGAACGCGTGATTGCCGGGACGAACCGTTTGCTCTCCCTCGCGAGAAAGTCCGGGATTCCCATCATCCATGTATATACGGTTTACGAAGAGCCGCTCCTCGGCAAGCATCCTTTCGAGGTAGCCATGCTCGAAGCAAGGCAGTCGTTCACCCCTCACCGGCAAAGCGATTTCGCGCGCCACAAATCGCCCGGCTCCCCCGAGGGGGAACTCGTCCCGGACCTGGATGTCCAGTCCGGCGACTATCTGATCGACAGCAAACGCACTTTCGATATGTTTTACGGGACCCAACTGGAAAGTCTCTTGCGCGGCCTGGGTTCCGAGACGCTTTTCATCGCCGGTTGCAATACGAATACCTGTGTCCTTGCCTCGGTGTTCGGGGCGTATTGCCGTGGTTACCGGATGGTGGTTCCCGAAGATTGCGTCGCATCCGCTTATGGTGAAGACCTGCACCAATTCGCTCTCGCCAATATTCAGCGGCGGCTTGGCTGGGTGCTCACCCTGGATGAACTTGAGGAAAAATTGGGGGCCTCCGCCGGCACCGGCGGAGCGGCCCGATAGGAGAGACCCGAATGACCAGCACCACCGAACCGGAAATTCGCTACCAGGTCGCCCTCGCGGGCCGGATCCTCGGCTTCCTGGGCCAGTCGGACGCAATTTTGGGCTTTGTCGGCGCGCGAGCGGCCGACGGCGCCTCGTTCTGGATGAAGCAGATGCCCATGGGTCTTGATGAGGTGAATCCCGGGGATCTTCTCCGCCTCGACTACGAGGGAAACGTCGTCGAGGGCGAGGGGCGCAAGCACAACGAATGGGTCCTTTTCGCGGCAATGTTCAAGGATCATTCCGAAATGGCGGCTGCTGTCCACACTCACGCGCCTTATTGCCTGGCCGTGGCGGCTCAGAGCAAGAGCATCGAGCCCTTCGATCAGTTCGGGACCTATTTTTACGCGAACGGCGTCCCTCTTTTCGAGGAGACCCCCGATCGGGTTTACACCTTCGAGCTGGCCGAGGCCATTTTGGATCGGATGGGAGATTGCCCCGCATCGATCATCACCTATCACGGCATTTTGACCCATGGCGCGAGTGTCCGGGAGGCGTGCATGCGCGCCGTCTATCTGGAGAAGGCCGCCCAGACCCAGCTCCTCGCCTACCAGGGCGGCGCGGCGCGGCCGCTCGACGACATCCTTGCCCGAAAACTCGGGCTGAATGCGCCCTACGACCTTCTTTACGAATTTTCATGGAATTACTACGAGCGGCAAATCCGCAAGAAGTCTCCCGATTTCGGTGCCTAACTTTTCTCCGGGCGCCGCCGCCTTGTATAATACGTCTCCTCGCTCCCCGTTTTTTTAAAGGAGAAGTGATGCAGGACGAAAGATATCCCCTGTGCCCGGGTCCCGACCCCGACACCAGAACGCCTCGGCTCAAGGCGCCCCCCGGCGCTTGCGACACGCATGCCCATATTTTCGGCTCCGAGGACGAATACCCCTTGTCCCCGCGGCGCGGCTATACGCCTCCTCCCTGCCCTATAGAGGATTATTTCAAGCTCCACGAAATTCTCGGGATCGAGCGCGGGGTATTGGTTCAGGCAAGCGCCTACGGCACCGATAACGCGATGATCATGGATGCACTCGCCGGAACGGGTGGCCGTCTTCGCGCCGTCGCGGCGGTGGATGGCGCCGTCACCGACAAAGAGCTCGAGCAAATGAACGATGCTGGCGTGAGGGGCATTCGCATCAACTTGGCCGACCCGGGCGGCAACCCGTTTTCCGGTTTCGATGAAATCGGGAAAATGGCCGACCGCATCAAGGACCTCGGCTGGCACATCGAGTTTCTCATTCATGTGAACGATTTTCCGGATCTCGGGAAAACCATCGCGGCCCTGCCGGTGGATTCGGTTTTCGGTCATCTGGGTTACGTGCCCACCTCCGAGGGTATCGACAATCCGGGTTTCCAGGAGTTTCTCGATCTGGTTCGGGAGGGGCGTACCTGGGTAAAGCTTACGGCGCCGAACCGGATCACCGGGCTGGAGCGCCCCCCCTACACCGATGTGGATCCGTTCGGGAGGGCGCTGGTGGAGGCCAATCCCGACAGGATGATATGGGGCTCCGACTGGCCCCACGTTTATTTCTTCAAATTCACTCCGAACGACGCCGACCTGCTGGACCAGCTGGGCGACTGGGCGCCGGACGAGGCGATTTTGAAGAAAATTCTGGTGGACAACCCCGCTGCGTTGTACGGGTTCTGAAGATGATAGAGATGTTAATCTGAACCTTGGCCGGTTGACGCGGTAATAATTAAGATTTCCGAATATATCAGGAGAGTGACATGCCGCAAGAGAAAGTGGGTCTGGGAGTCATCGGCGTCGGAAGGTGGGCAGGCATGCTCGCGGGAGCGGTAGATCGCGGCGGCGAGGCGAAAATCGTCTCTGGGTTTTCGCGGACCGAGGAAACCCGGAAAGCGTTTGAAAAAGATGTGGGTTGCAGGTCGGCCGCCAGTCTCGACGAGCTTCTGAGTGACGGCGAGGTGGAAGGCGTAATCGTTGCGACGCCCCATTCCACTCATGACGATGTTATTGTCCAGGCCGCCTCGGCCGGAAAACACGTTTTCGTCGAAAAGCCGTTCACGCTCACCGTGGCCGGCGGAAAACGCGCGCTGGAAGCGACCGGGAAAGCCGGCGTCGTTTTGCAGGTGGGCCATCACCGCCGCCGCATGGGCGCCACCCGGCGGATCCGCGAGATGATCGATAATAATGAGTTGGGGATGGTCCACCAGCTTGAGGCGAATATTTCCAATGCGAATGGCCAGGTCCCGCGGCAGGGTTGGCGAAACGATCGGGAGGAGTGTCCGGTGGGCGGGATGGCCGCCCTCGGGGTTCACAAGCTGGATAACTTTCATTACCTCGCGGGCCCAATCAAGCGTGTGTTCGCTTTCAGCAAAAAACTTTTCGCGAGTGGAAATCTCGATGACGTTTCGAACATCGGAATGGAATTCGAAAGCGGCCCCCTGGGCTATCTTCAGACAAGTATCGTGATTCCTCCGATCATCACGACCGCGGTTTACGGCACCGAGGGAAACGCCTGGAGCGAAGAGGACGGGGCGAAGCTTTATCTCCATAAAAAAGGAGAGGACTCGCGGAGTGAAATTTACGTGGAGCAGGGCGATGCCTTGGCGGACGAATTGCAGGAATTCGCGCGGTGCATCCGAAGCGGCGGCAAGCCCGAAACCGGAGGGGCCGAAGGATTGGAGGTTGTGGCGGTCCTGGAGGCGATTATTGAGAGCGTCAACACCGGAAGGGCGGTGGATGTGTCTGATTTTCGGTAGCGGTTGATCTCTGAAGGCTTGATAAAATAGAAAGATTATTATCTTGAATACCGCAGGGAATAAGGGCTCCGGCTGTTTGCCGGGCCCTTTTTTTGTTTGCCCCGATTGTTGAATGGGCTTGCCGGAGGTTTGAATCTTGAGGTTTTGAGTAGCCGTGGTCAGAGATGCAAGAGAATGCGGAAAATGCCGGGACATCGGTAAGAAATTTTTTTAAGGGAATGGGTGAAAAATAGTGCGTAAGCTCCTAAAAGACAACGACCAACCTCAATTGTACAACAAGCGAATGCATGAAGTATTCATAAAAAAATCCGCCAAGGAGAATTTACCAAAATCTATTATCTTCCTAACAATCCTATGACAAATTAATCCGCTGAACCCCCAATATTTTCTTTTGGAATTGAGGATTCCCGACAGGGAATTCCTGGTCCATATGGCCACCGCCCGGGCCATATGGGCTAAAGAAATTCAAATGGGAATAGGTGAAAAAGGAGTGCGCAAGGAGGAAGCTCCGTATAAGCCAACACACCGCCCAGCCAACACACCGCCCAGCCAACACACCGCCCAGCCAACACATCGCCCAGCCAACACATCGCCCAGCCAACACATCGCCTCACATTTACTAGAAGCGAGTGCTTAAATGATTCATAAAAAAAACTGCCAAAAT
>CAZUHN010000025.1:0-14796 GCA_964620535.1 uncultured Nitrospinaceae bacterium
CCGACCTCATAGCGCTCTGGGCTACCGTCCACCGGCCCCCGAGGCGATAGAGCCACCTCCTCCAGGCTTCGCTACGCTTCGCCTTCCGGAGGTGGCTGCAGGACTAACATAAGGAGTGGTACCACTATCGGGGGCAGGTCAGTCTTCCCAAACATCGCCCTGGATGCGGCCGCGTTTTTTGTCCTGAGATCGAAGGAAACGACCGCCCCACCTGGAACGACGGCGAGTCCGCCCGGCTGAACGGACAATCTGCCGAAGGTGAGGGTCATCCGGTGGCTCTCGGGGGCACGCCGTACGAGACCCTCCATCTCCAGTAAGAAATCCGCCGCCGCCATGGCAGCGTCCTTGCGACGATCCATGGGCTGCCCTCCCCCATGAGCAGCCACCCCTTGAAAGGCGATCTCCCCGCGCCGGTATCCTGCGATGACATCGACGATGCCAATGGAGACCCCCTCATCCTCGAGGACGGGCCCCTGCTCGACATGCAACTCAATGAAGGCTTTAAAGAAACCCCTGGGGAGGCGGCATCGATTCCACTTCGAGGGGTCTTCCCCGGAGGCTCGCGCCGCTTCGTACACGGTTTTTCCCGTGGGCGGGTGGATGGAAGTGCGAATCTGCCGGGCCAACCGACCAGTCCAGAGGCCTGCGAGAATACTGCTGCCGAGGACGTACTTCAAACCATATGATCCTTCCTCCCCGATGAACCCCACGACCTCCAAGGGATGGTCGTGCTCCGCCCCTGTCTCGGCGATCCGCCGAACGGCCTCAAGGGCCGTGAGGACCCCCGCCACGCCGTCGAACCTGCCACCAGCAGGGGCGATGGAGTCGAGATGGGAGCCCGTCATCACGGGGGGAAGGCCCTTTACGCGGCCTTCCTTTCGACCGAAGAGGTTTCCGACCGCATCTATCCGGGTCTTCAGGCCGGCCTTTTCCATCCAGCCGCGAAAAAGGTTCCGCACTTGATTGTAGTCGCGGGTGAAGGCGACCCGGGCCAAGCCGGTCTTGCCATAACGGCCAATGCGGGCCTGGGCTTCAAACTCATGCTTCATGCGGGAGCGGTTGGACCGGATTACGCTGACAGGTGGCATCAGATCTTCCCCAGGCAAGCGGACTTTCAGGGGCCGGAAGAGACCTCTTAAGACTATCAGAGTATCATTTCTATCGACAATCTGGGCACGCAAAAAGAGGATTCCGAATTCATCCCCTCGGGCCGGAAGGCGAAAGACTCGCCGGTGTCCCGACAGGCACGCAAGAAGAGCGGGCGATTTCACCCTCCTGGTCTTGACAGTGCCCAGGCTGTTGAAGACTCTGCTCCGGATATAAATTCTCAGCGTTTCAGCGGCGAGCTTCCCAAGTGCGGGCAATCGCGCAAGGGGAACGCCGCGAGGGAGGAGGCATGGCCTCTTCTCTTTCATTGTTAAGAGGAGGAGTTGCTCATGGCAAAAATCGTGATTCAGCCGTCTTCGCTACGCCCTTCGACTGGGCCCATCGTACCGGGAACCAAGCGGGGTACTTTCGTGTTCACTTCGGGACAGACTTCGGTGGACAAAGAGGGGGACATCGTGGGCGAGGGGGACATCCGTGCACAGACCCGACAGGTGCTCTCCAACGTGAAAGCGGTGCTCGAGGAAGGCGGGGCGGAGCTCGCCGACGTGATGAAGGTGACGGTCTTCCTGACGAAAATCGGAGACATCGGCGGCATGAACGAGGTCTTCGCCGAATTCTTCGGCCAGAACAAGCCCGCACGCTCCACGGTGGAGGCTCCGCTGGCCAACCCAAAATACTTGGTCGAGATCGAGGCCATCGCGATGATTGGGGATTGAACCCGGCGGGATGGACTATTTGAGGGGGAAGACGATCTGCTCTCGGTGAAGCTCATTATTGGAAAGATGTGAGACGACGAAGCGAAAAAGGATTGCAGCCTTACGACCGCAACCCTTTGATTTTTCCGGTAGCGGGGGCCTGATTCAAGACTTAATTAATGATCGTCCTCCTATTTGATAGGGCTGCTGTCCTGGTCAATCGAATCTTTCGCTTGTGTATGGCGAATTACCAATTCGCCATACACAGGTCACGGGCGCGGTTGTAGTCCCTGGTGAAGGCGACGCGCGCGAGGCCAGCCTTCCCCGCCCGGCCAATCCGGGCCTGGGCCTCGAACTCGCGCCGCATGCGGGCGCGGTCGGCGCGGATGGCGTCACTAGAGCGCATGAGGCAAAACTCCCGCGAGCGCCGAGCGCCCGCCTGCCCTCGGCGCGCCGGCGCCTCACCTCGGCGAGCGCCTCCTTCGAGGTGAAGTGGACGATATAGAGCGGACAGTCCGCAAGCGCGGACAGGTGGGCGCAGCGCGAGATGGCCTCGGCCTCGAGGATAGGCGGGCGGGCCCGGCGCTGGTATTCGGCTCCCTCGAGGCCCTCTGCGGCGGCTCTCCCGGCGAGCAGATCGACAATGAGGGCATTTTCGGCGTGGAGGAGGGCGATCCCCCCGGCGCGGCCGGTCGCTTCGAAGGCAGCGTAGGCGAGGTTGTCCGAGAGGCTCTGGCCTCTTCCCGCCTTGCGCGAGCTCATCATGACCTTGAAGAAGGAAACCCCCCGAGCCACGGCTTCTGGCACCTGGGCGATGTAGTCAAGGTCTTCATAGATCCAGAGGTGAAAGGCGAAGTCGATGACCGCTCCCGCCTCACCCTCTTCGCGAGCGCGATCGATGGCGGCGGCCATCGACTCGCCCTCTTTGGCCGTGGCGAAGGCGACTAGCGTCGTCACCCCCCCCGTGGGCGGCGACCAGCGAGAGCTGGGCCAGGTCATCGTTGTCGGCCGAGCGGGGGCGGAAGTGGACGTGCGGGTCGACGACGCCCAGAAAGACAAGCCTTCCCGTGAGGTCAAGCGTCTCCCGGGCCTCGGGCGCAAAGGCCGAATCGCCCACCCAGGCCACGCGCCCCTCGCGAATCCCGAGCGCGACTTCTCCCCGGCCGCTCCCCGTTACGAGCGTCCCGCCAGCAATGAGCCGGTCGAGCAGTGGAGTCTTCAAGAAGGGAGGTCTCCCAATGACGGCTTTGCTCCGCAAAATTGTTTCCCATGGAATTGTATGGGGATATACCACTTATTGAGAAAAATATTACCTACTCGGTTCCTCGCTACATACCAAAAGCATACCGAAAATCCTATCATTCAACTTGGACTGATAAACTTAGGGCAGATCATCGGGACGCTACGGCGGAAAAGGACCAGAAGGCAATACCCAAGAATCGCTGGACCAGCACAGGAAAAAGAACTTAGGGCTCTGATGAATTTTTGGACAGGACGGGGTCAAGGAACCCTTTAAGAAGGCAGGGGCACGTTGAGTTCTTTGGCGATCTCGGCGATCTCGGCCCAGACGGCCTCAAAGATGGGAACACCCTCCCGAAGGCGCCCCCCCCTTTTGGCGAACCCAATCTCACCGGGAACGAAGATCTCATCCACGCCTAGAGCTTTGCGGGAGGACTTGATCTCTTCGAGGTGGGCGCTCGCAGCGCGGCGAAACTCTACGGGGTCACCAAAGGAGGCCGGATCGATGGCGACGACGAGATTTCCTCTCTTCCTCAACAAGGGTCCCCTCTTCCCCGTGGGGCCCCGGCGGGCCTCTTCGACTGCTGCCTTGCCCACCTTGGCGCCCACAAGCGGGCCGGCGAGGAGGGCCATGCACAGACCCAAGCCGTAGCCCTTGTGGCCGCCGAGCGGCGAGTTCGCGCCCTCGTTGGCAACGAAGGGGTCGCGCGTCGGAAGGCCGTCGGGCCCTATGGCCGCCCCTTCGGGAAGCTCCTCCCCGTGAAGCTTGGCCTCGAAGATGGTGCCCCTAGCGATCTTGCTCGTGGCGAAGTCCATGAGGACAGGATGCTCCCAATTCGTCGGGACGGCGATCGAGATGGGATTCGTCCCCAGCATGCGTTCCACGCCGCCGAAAGGGTGGACGAGGGGTGTCCCGGCCGTCATGGCGATTCCGACAAGGCCGGCCCGCGCGATTCGCTCGCAATAATACCCAAGCATGAACACGTCGTAGCAATTGCTAACACCCACAGAGAAACAACCCGCTTTCTTGGCCTTTTCAACCGCAAGGTCAGTCGCGAAGCAGAGCGCCAATTGGCCGGGCCCGGCGTCTCCATCCACCAAGGCGGAACCCTCACGCTCTTGGACGATAAAAGGTTTTCCATTGGGATTTGCGCGCGCGTCCTGCATGGCGAGCACCATCGAGTAAAGGTGGTGGACCCCCTGTATCGAGTGACCTCGGAGATCCGCCTCCAGGAAGATGTCCGCACAAATCGCCGCCGAGTCGGCGGGCAAACCAACCGCCATGAGAATCCGTTTCGCCAGGTCGAACAGAACCTCCGCTTTCACAATTCGAGTGGGACGACTCCCCATTTGCATGCCCTCCTTGCTTATAGGCAATAAGGAAATGGAACTCTAAGGATCGACACAGCCAATATCCCGCAAATTACCCTCCTCAGGACAGAGGATTTTCCAACAAGCTCACCAAATCACGTCACATAAAATGGGGGCACATTTGGCGCAACGTGAGTATTGATCGGTAAACCAAGATGGCGCTCGATTACATGTCCGGCCCAACTTTTATTTTTTTACCATCCTTCCAAATTGTGACACCGTATTCATCTGCCAATGGAACCAAATCTTGGCCTATCAACGATTGCAACCGACTGATGGCTTCGTTTCGGTCCATATGAATTCTCTATGAACGCGGCATATCGAATAACGTTAAATTCCCATTTGATGGAGGGATCTTTTGATCCAAATAGTTCACACTTCCCTGTTCAGTTGCGCTTAGACGCCGTTTGGCTATCTCAACGAACTCCTTCTCCAGCTCGCAACCAATGAAACGACGGTCCAGGATCAAAGCAGATACACCCGCAGACGCAGATCCAGAAAAAGGATCAAAAATAATTTCTCCAGGGTTCGTACTAGCACGAATGCATCTCGAAATAAGCGCTAAAGGCTTTTGCGTTGGATGCTTACCGTATTTTTTTTCTTCTTTCGACGGTGCATTAATCCGCCAAACGTTTTTCATTTGTTTTCCACCATTTTCTTGTTTCATTTCCTGATAGTGGAATACATATTTGTGCTTGCCCCCCTTTTGGGCCTTTGTGGCCCACAAAACAGTTTCGGTAGCATGCGTAAAGCACCGGGTGCCCAGATTCGGTGGTGGGTTGGGTTTTTCCCAAATGATATCATTTAAAATTCTGAAACCTTGTTGCAATAAGGCTGACCCCACACTCAAATAAACGTGCGATGTTCCCGTAATCCAAATTGTACCTGCGGGTTTTAGAATTCGATAGCAGTGGGCTATCCAGCCTTGGTTAAACTGATGGTCTAATTCGACCCCACGGCTTCTATCCCAGTCCCCCTTGTTGACCTTTACCATCTTTCCAGCAACGCACGTGATTCCATCATTCGAGAGAAGATAAGGAGGGTCCGTCCAAATACAATCGATACTGTTGTCGGGAACCGCAGACATCGTTTCAAAGCAATCATTTTGTATCAGAACCGATTTCTTATCCTTTGAATTCCAGGCGACACTCCCAACCAAAGAAGTCATGTCGACTTCGTTAATGATCTCCTGAGGTTTGTGTTTGTTATTGCTTCCCTTGGTTCTTTCCAATTACCGCCTCTCCCGAAACCAAAAAAAGGTGAACCCAAGTTGATATTTAAATAGAAGGTTCGAATTGAAAAACATCAAAAATCTCAGAAAAATTAGACTCCAAAATCCATGACGGCATGACTTCATCAACAGTAGTATTCATTTCTTGATCGACCTTATCTTTATCCCAATGAGTTACTTCACGAAGCAATTCATATTCCGGTCTATTGCGAGAATCACCATATTTTGCCCAGACATCGGCGATATTGGCCGCCTTTGCCATAGAGACATCTCGGACGAGACTATCTCCAAGATAAACTGCTTTTTCCCTCCTGGTATTTGTTTCTTTTAAGATCGCCAGTAAACTCGAAGGATCAGGCTTTCCCTCAAAATGTAGACTTGTGTTAAATACAGTTTTTCTTATTCTGCTTGAATGTCGCCAACTCTTGACCTCCTCAAGAATACCAAGTCTGTCTTTATCAGATTCAGGCGCGTAAATATAATTATAAAGACCATCCAACCCGAGAGAGTGAATTCTGAATTCTGCAAAACTTATTGGTGATTCTGTATATCCCACAATTAAGGCTCCAGCTTCTTTTATATTCCTTAGAGATTCCTTAACATCTGCATATAAGAATTCAGTAGATAAATTGGCGTCTCGATACAGATCCTGAACTTTTTGATTCACTTGTTTCAATTCAGAATCTTCAAGCTTCTCACACAATATTGGAATATCTGAAAAAGAATACGCTAATTCAACTGTCCCTTTCAGAAGATGGATCTCCTTAAATCCAACTGCCAACTCATTGGGCGGAATTCCTAACCTATCGGTCAAATAACCAAAAATCTCACCAAACCAACCAAACCACACCCCTACCCAATCATAAATGGTGTTATCTAAGTCGGTAATTAAAACTGATATCTGGGGTTTTGGTGAATGGGTCACAATCGATTCTTTGGGGCGATGACTTCGAATGGAAATTTATCTATAGATTGAAGTCAACAGCAATAAATTACAAACTAATTGAAAACTTGATTGTCAATCAGATGAAAATACGGATCTTAATGAATATATTTCATTCTCCCAATTAGGACTAACATAATTGAATTTCGGAGGGATCTAATTATTGCGGAGCGCACTCCTTGACAACCTCCGTAGAATTGATTCACGGTATTTCATATCTGAAATTCAGTTATCAATATTGAGAATATCTATGGGCTCCCCCCCGACCTCATTGTCGAAGGCCTTCGACATCCTAGAGGCCTTTGTGGATTCTCCCGAGTTCAGTGCGAATGAATTGCATTCGCGCCTGCATATACCGATAGCCTCGCAGTACCGCCTCCTCAAGGGCCTCGTTGATCGGGGCTATCTCACTCGGGATCCATTAACGCGTCGTTACAAGTTGGGTTTACAGATCCTGCGTGTGGCGGCGGCGGCCCTGGAGCAGATGGATATCGTGGAGGTAGGGCAGAAAGTGTTGCATGCCCTTTGGCAAGAGACGAAAGAGACGATCCACCTCGCCGTGCTTGACGGCGTTGAGATTGTTTACGTCCAGACGCTTGAGAGTCCGCAAGCGCTTCGCTTCGTCTCTCGCACCGGCGCCCGTGCGCCCGCCTACTGCGTCGCATCGGGCAAGGCCATCTTGGCTTTCTCCGACGCCGAAAAGGTCCAGGAAGTCATCAAGAACGGCTTTCACCGCTTCAACGAAATGACCATTCCCTCGGCAAAAGGGCTGCGCGAGGAGTTGAATCATATTCGATCGGAAGGCTTCGCGGTGAGCCGGGGGGAACGGCGCCGGGAGGTGTCCGGTGTGTCGGCTCCAGTGATAGACCATCGCGGAAAAGTGGTAGCGGCCGTCGGGATTTCCGGGCCCTCGGAACGGTTCACCGAGACGGAATTGCCTGTGCTCGAGGATGCCGTGCGTCGCGGCGCGAAAGAAATATCGAGGTTGCTGGGCGCTGTTGATGCAGGCGAGTCCGATACCAACGGGAACTCGGAAGAGATTCGCGGTAAAGCGGCTTCCGGCAAGCAAGAGGATCGGAAATGAACGAACTTGGGGCCCTGAAGCAGCGTGTCTGGGATCGGATTCGAGAGTCCGACCTCGTCGATTTGTCGCGGGAGCTGGTCAGGCGCCCGAGCGTCACGGGCCAGGAGAAGGAGGTCAGCGATTACATCGTCTCCGTCATGAACGACATCGGGATGGCAGGGAAGGGCGTCGAAGGGGAGCCTGGCCGTCCAAATGCGGTGGGTACTCTGAAAGGAGAAACGGGGACCCCCAAAGTCATGCTGTCAGGTCATCTGGACACGGTTCCCATCGGTGATCCGAAAAAATGGATCACCGACCCATACGGCGGCGAAGTCATCGACGGGAAAATCTACGGTCGCGGCTCCATGGACAGCAAAGGAGGTGGGATCGCCTCCTCGATCATTGCACTCAAGGCCATTATTGACGAAGGGATTCGCCTCAAGGGAGACGTTCACATCGTAGGCACTGTGGACGAGGAGGTGCTCGGCCCGGCCGGGGCGAAGTACCTCGCAAAGAGCCGGGTCATCGACCCCGACCTTTGTCTCTACTGTGTTCACTCGGACATGGAGGTCAAGGCCTATTTCAAAGGGATTCTGTGGGTCAAGCTCACTTCAAAAGGGCAGACGGCTCACGGGAGCATGCCCCAGCGCGGGATCAATGCAATCACCCGGGCCGCCCGGTTTTTGATGGAACTCGAGAAAAATGGACTCCCCTACGAAAGGCATCCGGTGCTGGGGGACATGACCATCAGCTACGGGTGGATCCAAGCTGGCCCCGAGCAAAAATACAACCTCGTGGCAGATCTGTGCGAGATGGGAATCGACATCCGGATGCTTCCCGGACAGTCTTCCGAGAGTCTTGTAAAGGCGCTGACTGCGATCGCCGACGGATTAAAGGAACAAGACCCTTCCATGGATATCGTTCTGGAACGGTTCGACGGCGACGAGGCCTTTGAAATGGCCGAAGACAATCCGACGCTCGACATAATCAAACGGGTAGCTGCAGAGGTAATGCAGAAAGAACCAAGTGTGGGTGGAACGATCGCTGCGGGGGATCTGGGACCTTGGTTCGCTCTTGGGAAAAAGGGGGTCGGATTCGGCCCGGGCGATTTGGAGCGCGGAAATGCGCACAAAGAAAACGAGTTTCTGGAAATCGACCAGCTCGTGGCGGCCAGCCGGATCTACGCGACCTTCATTCTGGAAACGGCGGGCGTTGCTTCTTAATCTCGGGTGTAGACGAAATGGATCTTAGTAAGAAGGTAGTGATTCATCGGGACCCCGAAACCGTCTGGAAAGGTTTGTGGAACATCGAGGGAGTGGCGGGATGCATCGAGGGATGCAAGGAGGTTGAAGTCATTGAATCAAATAAGCGCTACGGAGCCACGGTAGTGGAACGTGTGGGGCCATTTTTGGTGAGCATGAAGATGGAGATCGATGTCGTCGAAAGCGAGGAAAATCTCCGTCTCGCCGTCGAGGCCAGGGGAACGGACGGCAAGCTGGGAACCCGGGTACGCTGGCGTGCGGATGTTGGTATCGAGCCGGAAGGAGATAACCAGACGGCTATCGATATCCGCCTCCACACCGAAGTTCGGGGGAAAATCGCCTCCCTCGGGGAGGGGCTGGTGAAGCGCAAGGTGCATGAGGGCCTCGAGAAATTTACATCATCATTCGCGCAAATGATCGAAAGTGAGTCGTAGCCCACATGCAACCTTTTGCGCTCCATCGCCCTGACACCCTAGAGGAGGCGCTCCAACTCCTGGAGCAGCAGGGCGAGAGCGCACGGGTGTTTTCGGGTGGCACCGAGATCATGCTTTTGATGAAGCAGGGTTTCGCATCATATGAGCATCTGGTCGATCTGAAGCGCGTCAAATCTTTGAATGGTCTGGAAATCCGCGGGGAGGACGGGGCTCTGGCGATCGGCGCCGGCGTTACTCACCGTCAGTTGGAGCACTCCTCTCTGGTCCGGGAGAAATTTTCCCTGCTCGCAGAAGTGGAAGGCAATGTGGCGAATGTGAGGGTGAGAAACACAGGTACGCTGGCGGGAAATCTGGCGTTTGCGGAGCCCCACTCGGATCCGGCCACCTTGTTGATCGCTTGGGGAGCGAAGCTCCGAATCCGTGGCGCCAAAGGGAGCCGCGAAGTCCCAGCGGAGGAATTCTGGGTGGGAGCGTTTGATACGGTCATCGAGCCCGGGGAGGTTATCGAATCAATCGAGATACCGCGACTATCCGATGGATGGAGCGGTGCCTATTCGAAATTTGGAATACATGAACGGCCGAGCCTCGGTGTCTCGGTTTTTCTCCGGCGTAATGGGTCGGGCCAAATCGAAGAAGCCCGTGTGGCGGTCGGTTGCATCGAGCCCTCCGTCCGGCGGTTGGGAGAGGTGGAGGAGGCTCTCTGCGGTGGAAGCGATTCCGATCTTGACGACAACCTCAGCGATGTCGGTGCTCTGGCTGCGAATGGCATGGATCCGATCAGCGACCTCCACGGTTCGGTCGAGTACAAAAGAGGCCTGGTGGCGGAGTTTACAGCCCGATCGGTGCGGCGTGCGCTGAATGGGATTGTAGAGGAACAACAATGAGCCCCAACGGCGGTCCATCCACCAGGGAAATCCCTCTCCGGACGATTGTCAACGAAAAAACCTACGAAGGGATGGTTCTTCCCGAGACCCTCCTCTTGGATTTTCTTCGAGACGAGCTTGGACTCAGGGGAGCCAAGCGGTCTTGCGACATGGAGGTGTGCGGAACGTGCACGGTCCTCGTGGACGGTATGGCGGTGAGTGCCTGCACCATGCTGGCGGCCGACGTCGAGGGTAAGAAGGTGGAAACCATCGAGGGGCTGGCCGAGAATGGCAAGCTCCACCCCCTTCAGGAGGCCTTCGTGGATTGTTTCGCGCTTCAGTGCGGATTTTGCACCTCCGGGCTCATCATGGCCGCGCTGGCCTTGCTCCGGGAAACGAACAATCCAGATGAAGTGACGATACGCCAGCAACTCAATGGAAATATATGCCGATGCACGGGATATCGGCGGGTAATCGAAGCAGTCCGCAAGGCAGCTGTGGAGATGAATGGTGGATAAAACCCATAGGAGCGACCTGCTCCGCGCAGACGCCAGAGAAAAGGTGACGGGTCAGGCGGTCTATACGGGGGATTTGTGTATTCCAGACATGCTCACCGCCCGTATTCTGCGCAGCCCCCTTCCACGGGCGAAAATCCGCAGCATCGATGTGTCGGCCGCTGCCTCGTTGCCTGGTGTGGTAGGAATTCTGACCGGGAACGATCTACGCGAAATGGATCCTTACTTTGGCGTGGCCATGAAGGATCAGCCCATCCTTGCCATCGACGTGGTTCGGCACGAGGGGGAACCGGTCGCGGCGGTCGTGGCCAAGGACCCGGCCGTGGCCGAGGCAGCGTTGAATCTCATCGATGTGGATTATGAAGAGGAAGACTCCATCCTCGATCCTGTAGAGGCGATGAAAGAGGATGCCTCAATCGTCCATGATGCCATGCGGCCCTCAGCTCTTTTCTCCGACATCCACACTCTGCGGTTCCAGCCTGGGACCAACATCTGCCACCACTACCATTATGACCAAGGAGACGTGGAAAAAGGTTTCCAGGAGGCGGACCTCGTTCTGGAGGACACCTTCCGCCTCCCCGCCATCCATACAGTCCCTCTTGAGCCCTTCATATCCATCGCCCAGGTTCAGTCCGGCGAGGTAACCATCTGGTCCTCCACCCAGCATCCGTTTCCGGTCCAAAAAGATATCGCCCTCCTCTTCGACCTTCCCGTGAACGCGGTTCGTGTAATCGTCCCCTACATCGGGGGCAGCTTCGGCTCGAAAGCCTACTCGAAGGCTGAACCGCTCGCGGTGGCCCTGGCCTGGAAAGTGGGCAAGCCTGTCAAGGTCGAGCTCTCGATGGAGGAGATGTTCCGGTCGATCACCCGCCATCCCGCTGTGGTGAAAAGTCGTGTGGGGGTAAGGAGTGACGGAACCCTCGTTGCGAAAAAAGTTGAGGTCATCATCGATACGGGCGCCTACGCCGACACCGGACCGCGGGTGGCGAACAAGGCTGGGTACCGGGCACCGGGCCCTTACAGGATTCCCCACCTCTGGGTGGATTGCTACGCCGTCTACACGAACAACATCCCCTCCGGCTCCTATCGTGGCTTCGGAGCGCCACAGGTGGGATGGGCATGTGAGTCCCAGATGGACATGATTGCCGATCAACTCGAACTGGATCCGGTGGAGATACGAAAGAAAAACCTTCTCAACCGTGGAGATATCTACGTTCCCGGCAAACGTCCCCTCGACTGCGATGTCCACGAACTCCTCGACCGGGCACTTGATCTGATGGGCTGGGACGCTCCGCTGAAATCCTCACCGGGCAAGCGTCGCGGCCGCGGGATCGCCATGGGCTTCAAGGATGGCGGCGGAAGCCAAACGGTGTCTCAGGCTTCGATCCGCCTCCACTCTGACGGATGTGCGACGGTCCTCATGGGAAGCGTTGAGGTGGGCCAGGGAGCCTTCACGGCCATGCGCGCCATCGCGGCCAAGGAGCTTCGCTTGCCGCTTGAGAAGATTCAGATCAGCCCTCCCGACACGGCGGTCAGCCCCTATGATCAGGCCACATCGATGAGCCGGACGACGGTTTCAATGGGACTGGCCGTCAAGCGCGCGTGTGACGATGTTCGGAATGCGCTGGCAAAAGCAGCGGGCGATTTGTGGGACATCCCCCTGGAGAAAATCACCGTCGCCGACGGTCAGGTTTTTCGGGACGGGGAGGGTCACACCTACGGCGAGGTGATTGAGGCTTATTTCGGGATGCCTGTGGGTGAGATTAGCGGCGACGGCATGGTCCGCAAGGTGGACGAGGGAGGCGTGGTCGGAGATCGCTCTTTCTGGGAGATTTCCGTCGGTGCGGCAGAGGTGGAGGTGGATGAATCCACGGGTGTGATTGAGGTCTGCCGCTACGTCTCGGTGATCGACGCGGGCCACGCCATCCACCGCGAGCTCGTCGAGACACAGGACGAGGGAGCCTCCATGCAGGGTATCGGAGCGGCTCTGCTCGAGGAGATGGTCGTCGAGGATGGTCAACTAATTAACCCGAATCTGATCGACTACCGGGTTCCGACCTTCAAGGATCTTCCAAAAGAGTTCCGTTCAGACGTTTTAGAGCAAGGCGGGGGGCCTGGTCCTTACGGGGCAAAAGGGGTGAGCGAGAGCGGGAACATCGCAGCCTCGCCTGCCATCGCCAACGCTTTGGCGCGGGCGACGGGCGTGCGAATCAAGGAACTCCCGCTCTCTCCCGAGAGGATATGGCTCGTTTTGCAGGCGAAGAAAAACCAAGACAATGGGGATTCCTAAAATGGAAGAAGATCGCTATTCGTGTGACGTTCTCGTCATCGGCACTGGCGCCGCGGGCTGCCGTGCGGCCATCGAGGCGAGTGAGCACTCTGCCGATGTCATCCTCGTGGCGAAGGGAGTGTTCGGCAAATCGGGCACGACGAATCTTGCCTGCGTCGTATACGACGCTGCGCTGGGACACGCGGATCCCAAGGATTCTCCTCAGATCCACTTCGAGGACAGCGTCATTTATTCCCGTTTTCTTTCCGATCAGGACCTTGTCCGGATATTCACGTGGGGTGCCCCCAAGACCGTCTACGATCTCGAACGCTACGGATTGTCTTGGTACAAGACGGAGGACGGCCGATTTTACCAGCTGAATTCTCCCGGCCTCAGGTACAACCGTGGCGTCCATTATAACGAAACGACTGGCAAGAAAGTACAGAACGCCCTCGTTCGTGAAATCAAACGCCTCACCCGTAGAAATATCCGCGTCATCGAAGATCTATTCATCTTCCAGCTTCTGACCGAAGACGGCGCCGTCACTGGCGCGGTGGGATTCGACCTGAAGTGCGACCGTTTCGTCGTCATCCAAGCCGGCGGCACCATTCTCGCCACGGGTGGCATGGGGATGGCTTACAGCGTGACCGACATGGAGGCTGGTGCCTGCGGAGATGGCCTGGCGATGGCCTACGATGTCGGCGCCGAGCTCATCGATATGGAGCTCCATCAATTTTTCCCGACAGCGTTCGTCTATCCTTCCTCGCTCCGTGGGGTCATCGTCACGAGCAGCCAGCTGTGGAAGATGGGGATGAAGCTCTACAACAACCGCGGCGAACGATTTATGGCCCGGGACTTTCCCGAAGAATGCGAAGACATCTCCCGGGACATCCTCTCCCGAAAGATTTTCCTCGAGATCGCCGAAGGACGGGGAACCGAGCATGGGGGTGTGTGGGCCGACACGACAGACATTCCGGATTTCGACAAATTCAAAAAGGACCGGCCTCGAACCTACATATGGAAGGAAAAATTCGGAATTAATACCGACCGTTTCGAGGTGGCGCCTACATATCACTATACGCTTGGTGGGATCCGTATCGACACAGGGGCGCGGACTAGCATTCCGGGTCTTTATGCCGCAGGGGAGGTGACGGGGGGCATCCACGGGGCGAACCGGCTCGCGGGTAACGCCCTTCCCGAGTGCATGGTGTTCGGCGAAATCGCAGGGGAAAACGCTGCTTTTGAGGGGAGGCCCCTCCGGTCCCTCGATGAAGAGCAGATCCGGAAGGCCGAGAAGAAGGTCCAGGGTTTTGTTTCCCGCGGTGAAGAGGACGAGATTCCCAGCTCGGAGATCTTCGGGCGCGTCCGGGAGTTGCTCTATGAGAAGGCCGGGATCATCCGGACCGGCGAGGGGCTGCGTGAGGCCGCCCAAGAGGTTCAAGAGTTGAAGGCCCTTATACCCCGGATGCGGTCCGGTGCCGGGATGTCTGGAAAATTTGCCTTGGCCCGGACGATTGAAACCGAGATGATAGTTCAGCTGGGTGAGCTCGTCGTCAATTCCTGTCTGATGCGGACGGAGTCGCGCGGCGCCCATTACCGAACGGACTTTCCTAAAACCGATCCCGAGTGGCTGAAAAACATTATTGTCCGTACCAAGGGGGAGGAGCCTGAGTTTTTCACCGTTCCGGTCGAATTAATATTCCTTAAACCAGGAGAGGCGTCGCTTCATGTTAAAAGTTCGGATCTTTCGGTTTGATCCTGCCAAGGACGAAAAGCCTCGGTTCGACGTGTACGAGGTCGAGAG
>CAZUHN010000026.1:0-4110 GCA_964620535.1 uncultured Nitrospinaceae bacterium
CGAGAGGCTCTTGAGTGGTCTGCGATTCGGCCCCCGCAAGAGGCGGCCCCGCCGCCCGTTGTCGAACAGTGCGTCAACAGCCTCCTGGAGCATGCGCTTTTCGTTTCGGATGATGATGTCGGGCGCCTTGAGATCCTTCAACCGCATAAGCCGGTTGTTCCGGTTGATCACGCGCCGATAAAGGTCGTTCAGGTCGCTCGTCGCGAAGCGGCCCCCATCGAGCGGCACGAGCGGCCGCAGCTCCGGCGGGAGCACCGGAATGGCCTCGAGGATCATCCACTCGGGACGGTTTCCCGAATTCCGGAAGGCGTCCACCACCTTTATCCGCTTGATGAGCTTGCGGCGCTTTTGCACGTTGGCCGTGCCCTTGATCTCCTCCTTGGTCTCGACGGAGAGCGTCTCCAGATCGAGCCCGGAGAGCAGCTCTCGAATCGCCTCCGCGCCGATACCAACGCGAAAATCGTCCTCGTCGAACTCATCCAGCAGGTTCCGGTACTGCTCTTCTGTCAGAAGGTCGAACTTCTTCAACTCGGTCACGCCCGGATCGACGACGACATAATTTTCGAAATAAAGGATCCGCTCCAATTCGCGCAGTGTCATGTCGAGGAGGTTTCCGATTCTGCTCGGCAACCCCTTGAAGAACCAGACGTGGGAAACGGGGCTGGCGAGATCGATGTGCCCGAGGCGCTCCCTGCGCACTTTAGAGGAGATGACCTCTACCCCGCACTTTTCGCATACGATCCCGCGGTACTTCATCCGCTTGTACTTTCCGCACAGACATTCGTAGTCCTTCACGGGGCCGAAGATGACCGCGCAAAACAGCCCGTCCCTCTCCGGCTTGAAGGTGCGGTAGTTGATCGTCTCGGGTTTTTTCACCTCTCCGGAAGACCACGCCCGGATGGTATGGGGAGAAGCGATCCGGATTCGAATGGCGTCGAACGAAACAGGATCTTTCGGCTTCTCGAACAGGTTGAGGATGCTATCCAATGCCATCCCTCCTCACGGAAACTTGGGTTGGAAATTCCTGGGCGATACTTGCGGCGTTCCTGCGCGGCCGTCCCGCCAGGGCGCTCTAACGCGGGGCCTCGCCGCTCTCGATCAGTTCGACATCGAGGCCGAGGCTCTGCAGTTCCTTCATCAATACGTTGAACGATTCGGGCAGGCTCGCTTCCAGAATATTCTCACCCTTCACGATCGACTCGTACATGCGCGTGCGGCCGGCGACGTCGTCGCTCTTGACGGTGAGTATTTCCTGGAGAGTGCGGGCCGCGCCGTACGCCTCCAGCGCCCAGACCTCCATCTCGCCGACGCGCTGGCCCCCGAATTGGGCCTTTCCGCCGAGGGGCTGCTGGGTGACCAGGGAGTAAGGGCCGGTAGAACGGGCATGTATCTTGTCGTCCACAAGATGGTGAAGTTTCATCATGTAGATCATTCCCACGGTCACCCGCTGCTCAAAGGGCTGGCCCGAGCGCCCGTCGCAAAGCGGCGCCTTGCCGTAGGCCGGAAGTTGGGCCTCCTCCATCAGGGAGTTGATATTTTCTTCCGTGGCGCCGTCGAAGACCGGGGTGGCGAAATGTTTCCCGAGTACGTGCGCGGCCCACCCGAGATTCGTTTCCAGAATTTGGCCGACGTTCATCCGCGACGGCACCCCGAGAGGATTGAGAACGACTTCGATGGGCGTACCGTCCTCGAGGTGGGGCATGTCCTCCTCGGGAACGATGATGGAAACAACGCCCTTGTTCCCGTGCCGGCCCGCCATTTTGTCGCCCACTTGAAGCTTCCGCTTCATGGCCACGAATACCTTAACCATCTTCAAAACGCCGGGCGGAAGCTCATCCCCCCGCTGGAGCTTGTTTATCTTCTCCTCCAGAATGCTCTTGAGGAGCTTGATCTGATCCTCTGCTCGGCCGTGGAACTCGCCCAACTGCGCGGCCACTTTCTTTCCGACCGGCAATTGGAGAAATTGCTGACCGGTCAGGGTAGCGAGGGCCGCCGCTTCCAGCGCCTTCCCCTTGGCGGCAAGGACCTCGCCCGTCTTCGGATGGGCCGCCTTGGCGGTTACGGTCTTACCCGCGAGCACAAACCGCAGTCTGGCGTCGCACTCTTCCCGCAGGATCCGAATCTCGTCGCCGTAATCCTTCTCGAGGCGCACAATCTCGGACTCCTCGATGGCGAGGGCGCGGGCGTCCTTCGCCGTGCCGCGCCGCGAGAAAACCTGAACATCGACGATGGTTCCCTCGATCCCCGGCGGAACCCGAAGGGATGAGTCCCTGACGTCGCCCGCCTTCTCGCCGAAAATGGCGCGGAGAAGCTTTTCCTCGGGGCTGAGCTGGGTTTCGCCCTTGGGCGTAATGCGCCCCACGAGTATTTCGCCGGGGTTCACCCGCGCCCCGATGCGGATCACCCCGCTATCGTCAAGATTGCGCAGCGCCTCTTCGCTCTGGTTGGGGATGTCCCGGGTGATCTCCTCCGGCCCCTGCTTTGTATCGCGGGCCTCTATCTCGAACTCCTCAATATGGATAGAGGTGAAGATGTCCTCTTTGACCACTTTCTCGGAGATAACGATGGCGTCTTCGAAATTATAGCCATTCCAGGGCATGAAGGCCACGAGCAGATTCCGCCCGAGCGCCAGCTCGCCCACGTCGGTCGAAAAGCCGTCGGCGATGACATCGTTTCTCTTCACCTTCTGGCCCACCGATACGATCGGCTTCTGGTTGATGCAGGTGTTCTGGTTGGAGCGGCGGTACTTGACGAGGTTGTGGATATACACCCCAGGATCGCGGGGGTCGCTGCTTTTCTGGTCGGCCCGGACGACAATCCGTGTCGCGTCCACGCTCACCACCTCGCCGTCCGCCCGCGCGAGCACGACCACGCCCGAATCCCGTGCGGCGATGGACTCCATTCCGGTGCCCACGTAGGGGGACTCCGTCCGCAAGAGGGGAACCGCCTGCCGCTGCATGTTCGAGCCCATAAGGGCGCGGTTCGCATCGTCGTTCTCCAGGAAGGGAATCAACGACGTGGCCACGCTCACAAGCTGTTTCGGCGAGACATCCATGTAGTCCACCTGTTCACGGGGTACCATCACAAATTCGCCGCTCGTGCGGGCCGAGACCATCTCGTTGACGAGGTTGCCCTTCCCGTCCACCTCGGCGTTCGCCTGGGCGATTTTGTATTTGTCTTCGTCAATGGCCGAAAGCCATTCCACCGTGTCGACCGCCCGGCCATTCACCACCTTCCGGCACGGCGTTTCGATGAAGCCATACTCGTTCACCCGCGCATAGGTGGAGAGACTGGCAATGAGGCCGATGTTCGGACCCTCGGGGGTCTCGATGGGACAGATACGCCCGTAGTGGGTCGGGTGGACGTCGCGGACCTCGAACCCGGCCCGGTCCCGGGTGAGTCCGCCAGGTCCCAGCGCCGAGAGGCGCCGCTTATGGGTGATCTCCGCGAGGGGATTCGTCTGATCCATGAACTGGCTCAGCTGGCTCGAGCCGAAGAACTCCTTGATCGCGGCGGTGATCATCTTGGAGTTGACCAGGTCGCGGACAGAGATCTCATCCGGGTCCAAGATGTTGAGCCGCTCGCGGATGGCCCGCTCCATCCGGACAAGTCCCACCCGGAACTGGCTTTCGAGAAGCTCACCCACCGATCGGACCCGCCGGTTTCCCAAATGGTCGATGTCGTCTATCGAACCTTGACCGTGGCGAAGCTCGATCAGGTAGCGCACCACGGCGATGACATCGTCCACCGTGAGGGTACGCTGCTCGAGCGGCAGATTGAGGCCCAGTTTCGTATTGAGCTTGAGGCGGCCGATCCTCGAAAGGTCGTAGCGCTTCGAGTTGAAGAGGAGGTTTTCAAACAACATCCGGGCGGTGTCCTTCGTCGGAGGATCGCCGGGGCGGAGCCGCTTGTAAATTTCCACCAAGGCGTCCTCGGCCGTCTCGCACTTGTCCCCCGTCAGCGTGTCGCGGATCGTGCGGTCGCTACCCACTCCGGAAACATATAGGAGGGGAATCTGAAGGATTTTCTTCGTATGCAGCTCCGCCAAGACATCGGCGGTGATCTCGGTGTTGGTGTCGTAGACGACCTCGCCCGTTTCCGGGTCGGCGA
>CAZUHN010000027.1:0-12957 GCA_964620535.1 uncultured Nitrospinaceae bacterium
GATCCGGCGCCGAGGGGTGGTACGGGTGCTCTGTGCCAACCCCAAGCACAAGCAGCGTCAGGGCTGAAGGAGCAGGAGGCGTAAATGGCGCGAATCGCAGGAGTAGACATCCCGAACGACAAAGTGGCCGAGATCTCGCTGACCTATATTTTCGGGATCGGGAGAACGTCCGCGAAGAAGATTCTTGATCTGGCCAAGGTGAGCCCGGCGGCCAAGGTTCGAGATCTGACCGAGCAGGAGATTCAGTCCATCCGCGAGATCATCGAGCGCACCTATGCCGTCGAGGGTGACTTGCGGAGCCGGGTCACGATGAACATAAAGCGTCATATGGACCTGGGATCCTACCGGGGCTTGCGCCACCGCCGCGGCCTGCCGGTACGGGGGCAGCGGACCCATACCAACGCCCGCACGAGGAAGGGTCCCCGCAAAGCCGTGGGTGCAAAAAAGAAGAGTTAGGGATTTTCGCCGCCTTCGGGCAGATAAAGGAGAATGAATTTGGCACAGGCGGGAAAAGGGAAGCGACCCGGAAGGAAGCGCAAAGAGCGCCGCGCCATCGGAAAGGGGCAGGCGCACATCCTGGCGACCTTCAATAACACGATGATTACCATTTCTGACGCGGCGGGGAACGTGGTTTGCTGGTCCTCCGCCGGCGAGCAGGGCTTCAAGGGATCCCGCAAGAGCACGCCCTTTGCCGCGCAGACCGCCGCCGCAAACGCCGCGAAGAAGGCCATGGACATGGGTGTTACCTCGGTCGAGGTTTTCCTGAGCGGCCCGGGTTCGGGGAGAGAGGCGGCCATCCGGTCGATGGCCGCGGCGGGACTGGAGGTGAGCTTGATTCGAGACGTAACGCCGATCCCGCACAATGGCTGCCGGCCACGGAAGCGCCGCCGCGTCTAGGGCATTGGTTCTTTCAAGGAGGTAATTCGGTTTGGCTCGTTACTGCGATTCGGTCTGCCGCCTTTGCCGCCGCGAAGGCATGAAGCTTTTCCTGAAAGGGGATCGGTGTATCGGGGACAAGTGCTCGTTCGATAAGCGGAGCTACCCTCCGGGGCTGCACGGCCAGGCGAGAACGCGCGGGAAAGTCAGCGAGTACGGTGTCCAGCTTCGGGAAAAACAGAAAGCCCGTCGGGTGTACGGCATTTTCGAGAAACAGTTCCGGCAATATTACGCCCTGGCGGCGAAGAAAAAAGGCGTGACGGGGGACAATCTCCTCCACCTTCTCGAGAAGCGCCTGGACAACGTCGTATTCCGGTCCAGCTTTGCCGACTCGCGCGCCCAGGCCCGGCAGCTCGTCCTTCACAACCACGTCCGCGTGAACGGCCGGAAGGTGAACCGGGCTTCTTATTCGATTCGAAAGGGCGACGTCATCGAGATCAAGGAAAAAAGCAAGAAGCTGGAATTGGTCAAACAGAGCGGAGAGAAAGGGCAGGTCCGGGGAATTCCGCCCTGGTTGGATGTTGACCTGAAGGATTCACAGGCGCGGGTGGTCGAAATGCCGACGGCCGCTGATATCCAACTGCCGATCGAGGTGCAGCAAATCGTCGAGTTCTATTCAAAATAAGTATTGGAGGTTACCCCTCCATCAATCCGCCTATGGGATTATTTCCGTACTTTTCCCTCACGGAGGGCAAGGTTTCATGACATTGATTGACGATCTGGTGAGACCGTCTGCTCTGGAGACAGAGAAGGAAAGCCTGAGTGATACGTTCGGGCGTTTTATCGTCGAACCCCTGGAGCGCGGGTACGGCATGACGCTCGGGACTTCGCTTCGCCGCGTGATCTTGGCATCGCTCCGGGGGGCCGCCTTTACGGCGGTGCGAATCGAGGGAGTTTTCCATGAATTTTCCACGATTCCGGGCGTCATCGATGACGTAACCGACATTATCCTGAACCTGAAGGATGTGATTCTGAAGATGGAGGATGATAATCCTGCCCGCCTTTCTTTTCGTTCCTCGGGCGGGAAAGGCGAGTTCAAGGCGGGCGATATTCAATGTCCTCCCGGCGTCGAGACCCTGAATCCCGACCTGCACATCGCCACCCTGAACGAGGAAGCCAACCTGGAAATGGAGCTCATCGCTAAGGTCGGGAGGGGTTACGTTCCGGCCGTCCGGAATGCCGAACTGGAATTGGGGACGCAGTTCATTCCCATGGACGCAGTGTTCTCCCCCATCCGGAAATGCACCTACCATGTGGAAAAGACCCGCGTCGGCGACCTGACGGATTACGACAAACTGGTGATCGAAGTGACGACCGACGGCACTGTCGCCCCGGTGGACGCGGTCTCCTACGCGGCGAAAATCCTCAAGGACAACCTGCAGATCTTCATCCACTTCGAAGAGGAGGAGGAAGAAATTCTTTCCGTCCCGGAGGTGGACGTGCACCACCAGGCGCTCATCGAGAACCTGAGCCGGAGCGTGGAGGAGCTCGAGCTGTCGGTCCGGAGCTATAATTGCATAAAAAACGCGAAGATAGGATCGCTCCACGAGCTCGTCCAAAAGACCGAGGGCGAGATGCTCAAAACGCGCAACTTCGGCCGCAAGAGCTTGAACGAGATCCGGGTGGTTCTCGCCCAGATGGGGCTCTCGCTTGGAATGGACCTGATCCAGTTGAAGGTGAGTCCGGAGCAGTTGCGGGTGGGCGAAAAGATGGAATCGGGGTGAACCGTGCGACACCGTTTGAGCGGCCGAAAACTCGGCCGCACCAGCAAGCACCGCCGGGCGATGACCCGGAACATGGTGACCGCTCTCATCGATGAAGAGCGCATCCGCACCACCCTCGCGAAGGCGAAGGAGGTGCGCCGCCACGCCGAGCGGATCATTACGATCGGAAAGCGCGGGTCGCTCCATTCGCGCCGCCAGGTGGCGGCCTTCCTGCGGACGCCCGCGACCGTGCAGAAGTTGATGGACACCATCGCGCCTCGCTACGCCGACCGGCCCGGTGGCTACACGCGGATTCTGCGCCTCGCGCCGCGGACGGGGGACGCGGCGCCCATGGCTTTCCTCGAGCTCGTCGAACGGGACACCTCCCGGGAGGAGGCCCGCCTGGAGCGGCGCCGGGCGAAGCGGCTGGCCCAGGGCGAGTCCGGCGGCTAGCGGAATTGCGATGAAGGCGGGGTAAAGGGAGGGGCCGCCCTCCTTTTTTTTATCCGGAAAATCCCATGTCGGAAAAATTCAGAGGCCGTCTAGATGCCGATTTCTGTTTCGTTTGCGGCACGGAGAATCCCATCGGCTTGCGGATCGCGTTCCGCCTCGAGGGTGAGGTCTGCCGGGCCGAGTTCACACCGGCCGGGGATCACCAGGGGTTCGACGGGATCACCCACGGAGGAATTCTCTACAGCGCACTCGACGATGTGATGGCGAACTGGTTTTTCCTGCGTGGCGGCCGCGCGGTTACGGCGAAGTGCCAGGTGCGCTATCTTGAGCCCGTTCCGACGGGCACCCCCCTCCGCTTGGAAAGCCGTATGCGCATGTGGAAGGGGCGCCTCGCCGTCCTGGAGAGCCAGGCCCTCCGCCGGGAGGACGGTTGTCTGATGACCGAGGCCGAGGGAACCTACGTTGTCTCTGAATCGGGCCAGGAGGAAGCGCCATGAACATCGGGCTTCCCAAGGAAATCAAGACGGACGAGTACCGGGTGGCCCTGGTCCCCGGCGCCGTTGAGACGATTGCCTCCGCTGGCCACAAGGTTTTCATGGAAAAGGGAGCCGGCCTTGGGGCCGGCCTCCCGGACCGGGAGTACGAAAACGCCGGAGCGGTGATGTGCCGGGGTGCCGATGAGGTGTGGCGGCGCAGCGAGATGATCGTCAAGGTGAAGGAGCCGCTTCGCCCCGAGATCGCGAGGATGCGCGAGGGCCAGGTGATCTTCGCCTACCTGCACCTGGCGGCCGCCAAGACGCTCGCCCGGGCCCTGATCCGCAAGCGCGTGCGGGCCGTCGCCTTCGAGACCGTCCGCTTGGCGGATGGCGACCTCCCCCTCCTCAAGCCCATGAGCGAGATCGCGGGCCGGATGTCCGTCCAGGAGGGGGCCAAGTACCTGGAGCGGACCCGCGGCGGGCGGGGGATTCTTCTCTCCGGCGTGCCCGGGGTGCGGCGGGGGACCGTGGTCATCCTCGGTGGGGGGACCGTGGGAAAGAACGCGGCGCGGATCGCCAACGGGCTTCACGCGAACACCCTCGTTCTCGACGTCAACCGCTCCCGGCTCGAGTACCTGGAGGACGTTTTCGACGGGAGGGTGCGGACCTTCACCTCCACCCCCGAGACCATCCGGCAGCTGGTGAAGGAGGCGGACCTGCTGATCGGCGCCGTCCTGAACCCAGGCGCACAGGCGCCCGTCCTCGTTTCGCGCAGCCTGGTCCGGGAGATGCTGCCCGGCGCGGTCATCGTGGACGTGGCGGTGGACCAGGGCGGCTGCGTCGAGACTATCCGCCCGACCCACCACTCCAAGCCCACCTACATGGTGGACGGCGTGGTCCACTACGGCGTCGCCAACATGCCTGGCGCTGTTCCCCGGACGAGCACCTTCGCCCTCTCGAACGTGATTCATTCCTACGCCCTCGAGCTGGCGAACCGGGGGGTGGCGGATGCCGTTCGCTCGATGTCCGAGCTGGCCGGGGGACTTAATGTGGCCGAGGGCCGAGTGACCAACTCCGCCGTAGCGGAGGCGATTGGTGCGAAGTACACCCCGCCCGAGCAGGTCTTCTGAATGAAGATCGCCTGCGGGAAGCCCTTCCCGCGCTCTTTTCGGATTGTTTCCGGGTTTTGTTCGAATGAACGTCGTGCGCGCTCCGGGAGCGCCCGGCGCGGGAGGGGTTCGCCCGATCGGAGTGGAGGCCTACCCCTCATTCCTTTTTTCGGAAGGTGTGACGGGGCCGATCATTTCGATGAGAAAGCGCCCCTGCTTTTCCAGGTGAGCGATCACGAGGCTCTCCGCCTTCTTGGCCTCGCCTGCGAGGATGGCCGCGAGGATTTCCTCGTGCTCGGCCATTGATTCGTTGATACGGCCCGGATAGGAGAGAACCAGCACGCGCGTCTTGAGAATCTGCCGGCGCAGGTTGTGGATGAGCTGCTGGAGCCTCTCGTTTCCCGAGTTGTCCGCGATGAACTGGTGGAAGTTGCTGTTCGCGTCCCAGTAGGCGTCCACTTCGCCCTGCTCGTGGCGGCGCTTCACTTCCGCGAAAAGCGCGAGCAGATCTTCGCGCTCCTGCCCTGTCCGGATGCGGGAGGTGGAGAGGTACGTCGCCAGCCCCTCGAGAACACTCGTGATAGCGTAAATGTCCAGCACTTCCTGCTCGCTCAGCCGGCTGACGAAGGCACCCTTGTAGGGGACCACGGTGATGTAGCCCTCGGCGGAGAGTTGGCGGAACGCCTCACGGAGCGGGGTACGGCTCACCCCGAAGGAGTGTGTGAGGTTTATTTCGGCCAACTTGTCTCCCGGTCGGAAGTCCCCACGGAGGATAGCCTCCTTGATCTCTTCGGCAACGACCTGGCTGAGCGATTTCGGCTTTTCGATCTGCACTTGGGCCATCATGGTCCTCCTGCCTTAGACAGCGCCCTGCTCCCGAACCTCCTTGCGCTCGGCGGCCGAGAGACCGAGGAGATTTCCCAGGATTTCGTCGGTGTGCTGACCGAGCGAGGGCGGCGGAAGCCGGATATCGCCCGGGTTGGCGGACATCTTGATCGGCACCCCGGTCACTTTGGTGGGGCCGGCGAGGGGGGGGTCCACCTCCACCGCCATCTCCCGCGCCAGCACCTGGGGATCCGAAAACACCTGGGCGACATCATTGATGGGCCCGCAGGGGATGCCCGCCTTTTGAATCGCCTCGATGGTGGGCACCACCTCGCGGGCGGCGAAGAAGGGATTCAGGATCTCCTCGAGCGCCTCGCGGTTCCGCACCCGGTCGGCGTTGGCCGCGAACCGGAGATCCGCCGCGATGTCTCCCAGGCCCATCGTGTCGCAGAAGCACCGCCAGAGCGCGTCCGTCGCGACACCGAGGTTGAAGTATCCGTCCTTGCAGCGGTAGGTCTCATAAGGGGTGATGGAGGGGTGCCGGTTTCCTCGGCGGGGGGAGGTCTTGCCGGTCGCGAAGTAGTTGTTCGCATGGTAGGCGAGCAGGGCGACCTGGCCGTCCAGCAGCGCGACGTCCACCCGCTGGCCGACCCCGGACTTCTCGCGGGCGAGGAGGGCGAGGACGGTTCCCTGGGCAGCGAGCATCCCCGCGACGATGTCGGCGATCGAGGCTCCCACCTTGGTGGGGGGGCCGTCCGGCTCGCCGGTGATGCTCATCAGCCCGCCCTCGCCCTGGGCCACGATGTCGAAGCCCGGCTCGGCCGCCCTGGGTCCGGTCTGGCCGAAGCCCGAGACGGAAGTGAACACGGTGCGCGGGTTGATCCGGTGGATCTCCTCCCAGGGAAAGCCGAGCTTCTCCAGGGTGCCGGGGCGGAAGTTCTCCACCACGACGTCGGACCGGCGGATGATCCCGGCGAGGATCTCCTTGCCCCGCGCGTGCTTGAGGTTGAGGGTGAGGCTCCGCTTGTTCCGGTTGATGGAGAGGTAGTAGGTGCTCACCCCGTTCAGGAAGGGGGGTCCCCACGCCCGGGTGTCGTCCCCCCCGACGGGATTTTCGATCTTGATGACGTCAGCCCCCATGTCGGCCAGCATCATGGTGCAATAGGGTCCGGCCAGGATGCGGGTCAGGTCTGTGACGCGGATGCCTTCGAGTGGTCCGGCCAATTTTTCGCCTCCCTCAGGGTTGGATCAAGGATATGAGGACACCGGCGGCGATGGCCGAGCCGATGACGCCCGCCACGTTGGGTCCCATCGCGTGCATGAGGAGAAAATTCTGCGGGTTCTCCTCCGCGCCCACTTTCTGCACCACCCGCGCCGCCATGGGGACGGCGCTCACCCCTGCCGCCCCAATAAGTGGGTTGATCGGCACCCGGCTGAAGGCCGCCATCACCTTCCCGAAGAGCACTCCGGTCGCCGTCCCAATGCCGAAGGCGACGAGCCCCAGGACGAGGATCCCCACCGTGTCCAGCCGCAGGAAAGTCTCCGCCGTCATGGAGGCCCCCACCGAAAGGCCTAGCAGGATCGTCACGATGTTGAGAAGCGTCTCCTCCGAGGTCCGGAGGAGACGGTCTACCACCCCGCACTCGCGGAAGAGGTTTCCCAGCATGAGCATTCCGATGAGGGGGACCGCCGCGGGGAGCAGGAGGCCGCAGAGGAGGGTGGTCGCGATCGGAAACAGGATCCGGACCGGTTTCTCGATGGGCCGGAGCTGCGTCATGGCCCTACTCCGCTCCCCCGCCGTTGTGAGGAGCTTCATGATGGGGGGCTGGATGATGGGAACGAGGGCCATGTAGCTGTAGGCGGCGACCGCGATGGGGCCGAGTAGATCGGGGGCGAGTTTCGCGGCCGTGTAGATGGCCGTGGGGCCGTCCGCCCCCCCGATGATCCCGATCGCCCCGGCCTGGGAAATCTCAAAGCCAAAAAATATGCTCCCGATGAGGGTGGCGAAAATGCCGAACTGCGCCGCCGCCCCCAGGAGGATGGTCTTCGGGTTGGCCAGCAGCGGGCCGAAATCGGTCAGGGCGCCGATCCCCAAGAAAATGATGGGAGGAAAGATCCCCTGCTTCACTCCGAAGTAGAAGTAGTTGATGAGCCCTCCCGCGTCGAAGATGTCCGTCGCCGGGAGGTTGGAGAGAAGGAGGCCGAACCCGATGGGCACCAGGAGGAGCGGCTCGAAGCCTTTCTGGATGGCGAGGAAGAGCAAAAGGCAGGCGATCGCCAGCATGAGGGTGTGGCCCGGGGTCATGGAGGCGAAGCCCGTCAGGCGGAGAAAGAGAGTGATTCCGTCCGCGAGGCTGGTCATTCGATCACCATCAGCTCTTGGCCGGCTTCCACCTTGTCCCCCTGCCCGACCCGGACGGCGCTGACGGTGCCGTCCATCTCGGCGGTGATGACGTTTTCCATCTTCATCGCCTCGAGCACGAGGAGTTTGTCTCCCGCCGCCACGGCGTCCCCCGCCGCGGCGGCAACCGAGAGGACCGATCCCGGCAGCGGTGCGAGCACCCTGCCGCCGCCCGAGCCCGACGGCCGCGCTCCGGCGGGCCGGGGAGGGGGGGCCGCGCGGGCGCCGGGCGCCGGGGTGCTGGGCCCGTCCTCTTCCACCTCGACGATGTGTGTCTCGCCGTCGATGGTGATCTTGAGCCGGTCGGGCTCGGCCTCCCGCTCGACGCTGACGGCGTGGCGCTTCCCTCCCAGGGTGAGATGAAAGCTTTTCAACGGTTCCTCCGAGGGCGGGCGGCCCCGATCCGCGCACGCCCGGCCCAGGCGGAGGCGCGGGACCGCTTCACGGGGACGGAGAAGAGTGCCTCGGTTTCGCTTTCCAAAAAGTGCCCCGCTGCGGCAGCGAGCAGCAGGGCGGTTTCCTCCCCCGCTTCTTTCTCGCCGTCCGGTGCGGCCACGCCCGCTGCCGGGGGCGTGGCCGCGGCCCAATTCAGAATCTTCACCATGTACATCAGGGTGATGAGGGCGAGGAAAACTACCCCCATCCCGATGACCGTGATGGTGAGTGCCTCTCCGATATGGGCCATGGGCTCTCCCTGCATCCCCTAGAGGGGGATGTTCCCGTGCTTTTTCTCCGGATGGTGCTCCCGCTTATGCGTCGTCATCTCGATCGCGCGCAGCAGCTCGCGCCGGGTGAACCGGGGTTCGATCACGGTGTCCACGAGCCCCTGGCTAGCGGCGGTGTAGGGGTTCGCGTAGAGCGCCCGGAACTCGGCGATCTTCTCCTCCCGCTTGGCCTCGGGGTTTTCGGCCGCGGCGATCTCGTTCCGGAAGATGATGTTAGCCGCCCCGTCGGGGCCCATCACCGCGATCTCCGCCGTCGGGTAGGCCAGCACCCGGTCGTAGCCGAGGCCGAACCCGCTCATGGCGATGTAGGCTCCGCCGTAGCTCTTCCGGACAATGACCGCGATCTTGGGCACGCTGGCCTCGCTGTAGGCGAAGAGGACCTTGGCCCCGTGCCGGATGAGCCCCCCGTACTCCTGCTGGACCCCGGGCAGGTACCCAGGCACGTCCACGAAGTTGATGATCGGAAGGTTGAAGGCGTCGCAGAAGCGCACAAAGCGCGCCAGCTTGTCCGAGCTGTCGATGTCGAGCACCCCGGCGAGGGCCATGGGCTGGTTACCGACCACCCCGACTGGCCGACCCGCCAGCCGGGCGAAGCCAACTACGATGTTCTTCGCGAAGTCGGGTTGCACCTCCAGGAAGTCCCCGTGGTCGAAGACGCCCCCGATGATGTCCCGCATATCGTAGGAGCGCCCCTGCTCGGCGGGGACGATGCCGTCTAGCTCCGGGTTCTCATCGGGGGGGCTGCCGCCGGGGGCCTCGGCACGGGGGGGGTCGTCCAGGTTGTTCGCCGGGAGAAAAGAGAGGAGCTTCTTGACCGTGGCGAAGCACGCGCGCTCGTCGCGCGCGACGAAGTGCGCGTTTCCGCTCGTCCCGCCGTGGACGGCGGCCCCGCCGAGCGCCTCGAAGGTGACCTCCTCGCCCGTAACGGCCTTGATGACGTCCGGGCCCGTGATGAACATCTTGCTCAGGCCCTCGACCATGAAGACGAAGTCCGTGATGGCGGGGGAGTAGACCGCCCCCCCGGCGCAGGGGCCAAGGATGACCGAGACCTGGGGGATGACGCCAGAGGCGAGGGTGTTCCGGCGAAAGATCTGGGCGTAGCCGTGGAGGGCTAGCACCCCCTCCTGGATGCGGGCGCCGCCCGAGTCGAGGATCTGGACGAGGGGCGCGCCCGCCTTGAAGGCGAGGTCCTGCACCCGGGTGATCTTCGCCGCGTGCATCTCGCCCAGCGAGCCGCCCATCACCCCGAAGTCCTGGGAGGCGGCGAAAATGATCTGGCCGTCTACCCGCCCGCTCCCGGTCACGATGCCGTCCCCGGGCGAGCGTTTCTCGCCGAGGCCGAATTCGCGCGAGCGCGTCTCGGCGAAAAGGTCAATCTCGGTGAAGGTCTCCGGATCGAAAAGAAGGTCGATCCGCTCCCGGGCGGTGAGCTTGCCCCCCTTGCGCTGTCTCTCCTTGGCCGCCTCCCCGCCGAGCGCCTTCGCCCGCCCGGTCCGACGGCGCAGCTCTTCGATGTGATCCGTCACGGTGCTCCCCTAATATATGCCTCTTAAACCAACACTTCTGTATTGTATACAAAATACACCGCCCTGGGAAGCGGAAATTTGAACGCGGGAATCGGCTCGGGGGGAGCGGAAATATCTACCCGAATGGCGAAGGGGCGGGATTGCCTTGGCGCGGAGAAAGGGGGGGGCCGCCCTCAGGCGGCCGGGGTGTCCCAGTCCACGATCCCGGCGTGGAGGAGCTGGCCGGGGAGCTGGCGCCCGAAGAGGGACTCGGTGAAGGCCACCGCCGCGAGGAGCTTGGGGAGGTCCAGGCCGGTCTCGAGGCCCATCTCACGGAGCATGTTCGCCGCGTCCTCGGTGGCGATGTTCCCCGTTGCCTTGGGGGCGAAGGGGCACCCACCCAAGCCGCCCACGGCGGCGTCGAAGGTGTCGATCCCGGCCTCTAGGCCCGCGAGGAGGTTCGCGAGGCCCGCCCCCCGTGTGTTGTGGAAGTGGAGGGCGAACCGGATTTCAGGAAAATTCTCCAGGAGAGATTCCATCCGCCGCTTCACCCCCGCCGGGTTCGCCATCCCGGTGGTGTCGGCGACTGCCACCTCGTCGCAGCCCATCTCCGCATAAACCCCGGTCAGCCTTTCCACCTCCTCCTGGGGGACGCGCCCCTCGTAGGGGCAGCCGAAGCCCGTCACCACCGCCCCGCGCACCTTCAGCCCCGCCGCCCGGGCCGACTTCGCCGTCTCCGCCGCGGCCGCCCGGGACGCTTCCCGCCCCGCCCGCAGGTTCTTTCGGTTGAAGGTCTCGCTCGCCGAGACGAAGAGGGAGACCCGGTCCAGCCCGCACCGCAGCGCCCGCTCCAGCCCCCGCACGTTCGGGACGAGGGCCTCGAACGCGACCCCGGCGGGGCGCTTCACCCGGCCCAGTACCTCCTCGGCGTCCGCCATCTGGGGCACGTGCTTCGGGCTCACGAAGCTCGTCGCCTCGATCCGCCGGAAGCCCGCATCGATCAGAAGGTCCAGCAGGTGCACCTTCTCTTCGGTCGGGACGAACGCCTTCACGCTCTGGAGGCCGTCCCGCCCTCCGACCTCGATGACCGTGACGGGATTGGGAAGGGTCATGAGATGGTCCTGAAAGGGTTTCTGGGATCCGTTTGGCCACATAATACGCCGGGCGCGATGCGGGGCCAAGGGAAGGCGCGCCTCCGGGGGATCACACGTTGATCACCTGAAACGGGTAGAAAGCCTCCAGCTCCAGGATCCCGGTCAGCTCGTCCAGGGCGGCGTGGACTTCTTCGATGAGGTACGGGTCGGCGAGGTCTTCCGATGCGAGGCGGCTACGGTAGCGGCGCTCCTCCCAGCCGGTGAGGTCTGAATAGAGGGATTCCATGAGGAGGGCGGCCGGTGGTTTTTTCCCAGTTCCGCATCGGTGAGGATGACCAGGAGGCGGAGGCAGGCGGTACCGCCCCCTCGGAGAGGTGCGGGTCGTAGCCGTAGCCCATCATCATCGACTCGGGGTGGAACGGGTGGTCCCCGATGGCGCGGTGACGGTAGCCTTTCTCCGATTTCTCCATGGCGGATCTCCTCTCGCCCGCCGCGCCTACGGGAAAGATCGTATCAGAGGAGGAGGGGATGCAAGGGGGAATCCTGAAGTTCACGCCAGCGCCCGAGGTTGATCGCCAGGACCGGGACCGGCAGCCACCGCAGCAGTCCCAGGTCCGGCTTTTATTCCGTGGTCATGTCTCCCCTCCCGCGGCGGAGGGCCGGTTTCTCAATCCGGCGCTCGTCCTTCCGTTTCGGCGAGGAGATTTTCGTACGCCTCCTCGGTGTCGAGGTCGAGGAAAGCCCGCTCCTCCTCCCAGGGAACGGCCAGGAACTGCTCGGGCGACTCCTCTTGCACCCGGGCGAGGATCGATCTTCCCCCCTCGTCCCCTTGGAGGCGGGCGAGATCGCCCCGCAGTTCGGCCGAGAACAGGGTGGGCGTCCCCCTGCGATCGCCGAAGAAGGGGGCGGCCGCTAGGGGGGGCGGCGCGGCCCCGGCGAAGGCGCGGACGAGGGCGTTCACGAGCGCTTCGGTGAGAAAGGGCTGGTCGCCTTGGGCGAAGAGGATCCCCTCGGCCCCGGCGTCCGCCCGGGCGAGGCCCGCGGCGAGGCTGGTGACCTGGCCCTCGGCGAAGCGGGGGTTGTGGACGAGGCGGACCTCCAGCCCGCCGAGGGCGCGTCGGACCGCTTCGGCCTCGTGACCCGTCACCACGATCACCTCGGAGACCTCCGCACCCAGAAGGGCCTCGGCCACCCGGCGGACTACGGGACGCCCCCCCACCTCGAGGAGGAGCTTGTTTCGCCCGAGGCGGCGCGAGGCGCCGGCGGCGAGCAGGACGGCGGAGATTTTCAGGCTTTTCGGCATGGCCTCGCCTCATCCGTTGGAAGGGCCGCGGGACAGGATGCCACGGCGGGGAGGGGGAGGGAAACGCCGGGCGTCCGGGGCGGGGGCCGCCCCCGTTCCGTTGACAAGCCTCCCCGCCGTTCCTAATATCAGGGGGTCAGCCGGGGGATATCTCCGAAATTTCAAGAAATTTTTCGGCGCCGGCGCGGCGCTACAGGCGCGACCCGAGAGGGAGAGGGAAAGAGGACGCGCGGACTCCGCCGGGCGGGGGCCGACGGCGGTTTTTGTATCAGAAGTTTGTCGTGCGAAATCTTTTGGCGCAAGGAGCCCGGCGCAGGCCGGAGCGGCTCGAGGGGGGGCGACATGGCGTACAAGAACCATCAGATCATCGACCTCACGCAGGACATTTTCGTCGGAATGCCGGTTTTCGTCGGCCATCCGGATACCT
>CAZUHN010000028.1:0-4872 GCA_964620535.1 uncultured Nitrospinaceae bacterium
TTCCTTGTTTTTCCTTCAAAAATAAGGTCAAGAATTTATTGATGGATGGCGAGCATACCGTTGCGACAGCATCCGCCACAGTTTTAGCGTCACTGTTGAGATCATCGAGCTCAGGAATGCTAGATCGGATACATTTTCCAATTTGATCCAATGAAGATTGGATTTTTGGTATCACTAAAATTTTCTCTGTCCGTACGGTACAAGAAAAATGATTATAGTCTCCATCGAACAGTTTAACCTGCCCCCCGATATAAGTCGCTCTATCTCTGCCTAATTCAGCGCAACGCTGGTCTGCCGTCTTTTGCGCCTCAGGGGTATAAGTCTTATGCCCCGGTCCCCATGCTACTCGCGGACCTTTAACAATGAGTTTACCGTTATCGGTAGAGACGACCTGTGGCCCGGCACACCCGATCAAAGTCAGTGGGATAAGTATTAGTGAGATGAATTTAAAGCGTCTCATTTAACAGTTATTCCTCAAAAAGAACGGCAATCGTCAGGCAGAGTGTAGTGGTCGGGTTTCTCAGACGGAAAGTCTGACAGAGAATATTCGGAATGGGTCGAGAGAATGGGGTGTGGGTGTTGAGTAAGTTAGACCCATTTCTTACTTGGAAAACCCAAAATCACTCATCAAAATGGTCTTATCAACCACGTCCAAACTGAAGTCTGACCACACCTCTGGATACTCTCGTTTCAACAATTCTTCCTTTGCGTGTCGTTTCTTCAAGATTGAATGGACGTGAGCACCTCTAAACCGTTTGCCACGCACGGTCAAGTGTCCCTCCTTGTTTTTAACCACTCAGCAATGGCATCAAAGGTCATCCCTCCCTCTCGATGCTCTGAGATGGTCTGATATAGGAATAACTGGTATTCAGAATAGTGATTGCCGGTGAGGGCAGGGGAACGATAGGTGATGGTGAAGTTGAAGGTTAGGTCAGCGATGGAAAACCCTGCATTACACCGCACAAATGCTACAATGAGATGCGGAGGCGACGCAAAAAGGCTCGCCGCCGCCTCGGAGCCATTGGAGGCTTCTGTGACTTGGTACCCCTCGGCCCCCAGCAATTCCCTCATCAGGTTGCGGACGTTGGGTTCGTCGTCAACGACGAAGATGGAGCAGTGCCCGTTTCCGTTGGAGAATTCTGCGGGGGTGCCGGTCAGGGCGGAGGCGTCTTCGTGTTTTCTTGTAACTCTTAATTTAATACTCAAAGATTAAAGCAAAAAGAAACGATCGGGGTGGGAGTTCGCTACATATTCGAGGCAGCGCCAACCCTCTTTCGCACTTCGTCCCGTACCAAGTCTTTCAAGCCGGTTATATCGATTGGTTTGGGCAGGAAATGGGAAGCTCCCAATTGGAGAATCCGCTCCTTGTGCTTCGGATTGTCAAGGCCCGTGATGGCGATGACAACCGTTCCCGCCCCGGTGCTGCTTCGCTTGATCTGTCGGCAAACGTCAAACCCATCTAGGCCCGGCAGCATAAGATCCAAAACCACCACATCGGGATTCGAGTTGGCATAAAGTACGCCCGCGCGGAAGCCGTCGTGTGCCACCTCGATATCGTATTCCGGGTTATCGGAAGTCAGGACCTCGCCGATGAGATCGGTGATGTCCTTTTCATCATCGACGATCAGGATCTTCGGCGGTCCAACATTTTCCCTCAAAAAGTGGGGCATATTTCTGGATTCGAGAAACGAGAGGAGTTCCTCGCGCCGCACGCGCCGGTGACCGCCCGGGGTCCGGTATGCCCGAAGCCATCCCTTATCGATCCAGTTCTGGATCGTCACAGGGGTTACGTCGCAAACTTCCGCCACCTCAAAAGTCGTGAAAGCTTTCTTGCTTGAAATTTTCTCTTGAAGAGTCAAAGTGTTTCTCCGTACCTTGGACAGAAAGGAGATGTATCCATGTAATTATGAGGGCGGACAACCCACCTACATATAAATTATATAGATTCTGTAATTCCATCGCAACAAGTATCAAACAAGAAAGGGAATTTACATGCAAATAATTGATTAAATATGTATTACAAATCCCACTCGGAGCCATAACACCCCACTTCAGCCCGGTTGTATGTAAATTTTATTATATTGCATGAATTAATAAAATCCTCTCGGAACTTATGAATCTAAACTATCCGGACAACTTTCCCCTCCCCGGTTTGTCACAATACATTGGCAAACGGGAAAGCTGGCACCCGAAACTCGGAGCGAGAAGAGAGGGGGAGTGGACATCCCCGCCTTACTTCAAAATTTCAAATGGTTCGAGCCGCGGCGGCCTTCCCCATCCTCACCGGCAGAGAGGGGGAGGGAAACAACCCGTATCCAAGGCGACCCGCGACGCTGCAGGTGCAACTCCTGCTTCCTGGCCCGTAATTACGGATTCTGATAAACCTTCCAAAATAAAAGGTGGCCGGAATTTTCCGGCCGCCTCCCACTCCTTTCTCCCACTCCTTTGAGGATGCCTCCCGAATGCGAGCCGTCGTCCAGCGGGTCCGGAAAAGCCGCGTCTGCGCCGCGGGAAAAATTTTAGGGGAGATCGGCCCCGGCCTATTAACCCTCCTCGGGGTGGGAGGAGAGGACGAGGAAGAAGACGCTCGTCTCTTGGCGAACAAACTGGCGAACTTGCGGATCTTTCCGGATACCTCCGGCAAGATGAACCTCTCCCTCCTGGAAACCGGAGGAGCTATGCTCATCGTCAGCCAGTTCACCCTCTACGGTGACTGCCGGAAGGGGAGGCGGCCCTCCTATACGCGCTCCGCCCTCCCCGATAAGGCCGAGCGCCTCTACGATCTTCTCGTCGAAGAAGTAGGCCGCCACGGAATTCCCACGGCGGCGGGACGATTCGGCACCATAATGGACGTCGAGCTCACGAATAACGGCCCCGTCACCTTGCTTCTCGATACCAAGGGGGATTATTGATGGGCCTCGCCCGCCAGGACGCCCCCCTCCTCAAGCGCCGCCTAGACGGCCTCCTGGAACTCTACGGGCCGGCATACATCGACACCGACCCTATTGGAATGGTCCACGCCTTCGAAAAACGGGAGGACCGGGAGGTGGCCGCATTTTTCGCCGCCGCCCTCGCCTTCGGGAGAGTGGCGTCTATCCGGGCGTCTCTTTCCCGCATCTTCGAGCGCCTGGGAGAAAGCCCCCGCGACAGGCTCCTCCGCTTCGAGTCCAGAAAGGAAAAATCTCTCTTCCGGGGACTCGTCCACAGGTGGGCGAGTCCGACCGCCCTCGCCGGCCTCGCCGGCCTTTTGGGGAACGCCCTCCGGGAGAGCGGCTCCCTCGAGGCGTTTTTCATGCGGGACTACCGCCCCGGCGCGCCCACTCTGCAAGAGGCCCTCGCAGACTTTCGGCGGCGCCTCTTTTCCCCCTTTGCGGGAAAAGCCAAGCGAAAAGGATTGGACTACCTCGTCCCCGACCCCGACGGGAACGCCGCCTGCAAAAGACTTCACCTGTTCCTGCGCTGGATGATCCGCCCGCAGGACGGCGTCGACCTCGGCCTCTGGCGCGGCCCCCGCACCAGCCAACTCACCATTCCCCTGGACACCCACATCGCCCGGATCGGCCTCCTCATCGGCCTGACGGACCGGCGCACCCCGGACCGCCGCATGGCCGAAGAGATCACCGACTCCCTCCGGCTCCTGGACCCGGCGGATCCGGTTCGCTACGATTTCGCCATCAGCCGCATGGGAATTCTGGGCCGCTGCCCCTCCCGGCGCGACCTCCGCCTCTGCGCAGGCTGCCCCCTCCAGGATGCCTGCCGCCATTGGCGAGACTTCTCTCCCCAAAAGACCGCCGCCCTGTAGCACCCCGTTCCCCGCAAGGCCTCCATCCCTCTCCTCCTCACCCGTATCCTCGGGCAAGAGGGAAATTATTAATAATCCGTGAGGCGGGCCTCTCTTCTAAGAGGCGCGGGAAGGAGGCGCAACCGGCGCAGCACAAGCAGAGGTCGCGGCAGCCCGGAGAGACATCTCGAACCTTCAGGCCGGCGCGGCACGCTTCAAACGGATGTGTCCTCACTCCAGAGCGGCCTTCGCGCGGCGCAAGAGAACAACGCGGGCATGGCGAAAAGGGTCAGCGGAAATGACACGACCTTGCGGGGCCTGTCCGCCCTGAAACCCCTGGCGGTTCCGCTGACCACCCATCTTTGTTTCAGCACGGCCACGATGAGCGGCCTCGCGGGCCCTCACCTCCTTTTCACCGGCGCCACAGCGGGGAGCGTCAACGCGCTCGGCAATCTGATCGTCGGGTATAACGAAGAGACCGCTGGACTTTCGCCCGCCGATCGGGGCGGCTCGCACAATCTGGTCGTGGGAAACGAACACCGATATCCCGCTTTCGGGGGGTTCGTGGCGAAGCTGGGAAACACGGCGGGCGGGCCCCACTCCAGCGTCATCGGGGGCGCCTTCAACACGGCCAGCGGCGAGGGGGTCAGCGTGAGCGGCGGCGCGAACAACTTTGCAAGGAGCGAAAAGTCCAGCGTCAGCGAGAGCGCAGGCAACCAGGCCGGCGGCGGTTTCTCCAGCATCAGCGCCGGCCGCCTCAATCAAGTCACCGGCGAGGGAGCCAGCAACCTGGCCGGCGGCACCCATTTCAGCGTGAGCAATATCGACGAGGCCGTAGCGGCCGAGCCGTTGGGAGACATCGACCTGAAGGGCTTCTCCCGTCCCCACGTTCAATATCTAAGGGCTCAAATAGCATCCGCCGCCAGGCGTCCTCTTGCCTCCCTCTCTTTCCCCTGTGATACTTTCCCCTCTGTTTCCGTCTCATTTTGGAGCCCTTTACGTGCCCAGTCCCTTCCGCCGGAGATCGATCACGGCCTGGCCCCTCGCCCAGGGGCCTGCCCTCGATTTCGCCGCCCTCCTCTCGTGGCTTC
>CAZUHN010000029.1:0-12113 GCA_964620535.1 uncultured Nitrospinaceae bacterium
GCCTCGACCCCCGCCGCATTAAAGCCGCAACGGGGTGGAAATCCCGCTTCAGTCTCGAAGCGGGCATCCAAGCGTTCACCAAATGGTTTCTTGAGAAACAATCCTGACGGACAGCCGGTTTCGGCCAGTGCGTTTCAGAGCAGTTTTCTGAAAAACCGCCTTCAAAGCCTAGGAAATACTCGCCTCCTCCACCGGCCCTTTGATGATGATGGCGGTCATGGGGCCGCCCACTGCCGCGGTTTTATGTTCCATCCCGGAGGGAATGTAAGCAACCGCCCCGGGATAAAGAGCCATCCGTTTCTCCTCTGTTTCGGAGTAACCCCGGCCGGATAGAATCCAGATGGCCTCCTCTTGGCCCGGGTGACTATGGGATTCATGCGGGGTGTTGAGGTCGTACTCGGTGACCGCGATCTTGATGTGCTCGGCGCCGTTTGCACCCGGGCCGATAACATGCTTGGTCCGCCCCCAGCCGGCGGCCTCGAAGGGAATTTCCTGCCAAAGAAACAATTGCTTCTGGGGCATGCTTCTCTCCTCAGTTTGTCGAGCGTTATTGTGGTCTGCGAATCACCAAACTATTTCGAAGGTGCACGGCCTTCACCGCAGGCGATTCCGCACCGCCTCCCCGCACGCCATCGTGGATAAGGTCCCGCCGATATCGCGCGTCCCCTCGCCGGCCACAATAGTCTCCTCAATTGCCCGCAAGATGGCGTCGCCCGCCGCCGAGCAACCCAGATGGTCGAGGAGGAGGGCCCCGGTCAGAATTGCAGCGATGGGATTTGCGATCCCACTGCCCGTGATGTCGGGGGCTGTTCCGTGAACGGGCTCGAACATAGAGATTCCCTCAGGGTTCAGGTTGACCGATGGGGCGAGACCGATACCTCCCGTGAGGGCGGAGGTCACGTCGCTCAAAATGTCGCCGAACATGTTGTTGGTCACGATAACGTCGAATTCGCGGGGATGCTGGATGAGTTCCATGGCAACGGCGTCGATGTGCTTTGCCTCGGCCTCGACGCCGGGAAAGTCGGCGCAGACCTCATCAAAAACGCGCCGCCAGATCCCGCCCGCGTACCGCAGGCCACTTGCCTTGTCGGCCATGGTGACCTTCCGGCGGCCGTGGCGCTCGGCGAAGGCGAAGGCCGCCCGGAGGACACGCTCGACCCCCTTATAGGTGTGAACTTCCTCTTGGAGGGCGACCTCGTCCTTCGTCCCCTGCTTGAAGAATCCTCCCACGTTCACGAAAAGCCCTTCGGTATTCTCCCGGAAAACAACGAGGTCCACCTCTCCTTCCCGCACCCCCTTCAGAGGAGAGAGACCTTCATGATAAAGGCGACAGGGCCGGATGTTGGCGTAAAGGTCCAGGCCGGACCGGATTCCGATGAGGACTTGCTCCTGGACGATAGAGCCCCCGACGCGGGGATCACCAATGGCCCCAAGGAAGACGGCGTCAAAATTCTCCTGAAGGTGGCGGCAGCCATCCTCGGGCATTCCCCGCCCTTCCCGGAGGTAGCGATCGCTCCCCCAATCCAGAAGGGTGATATCGATAGGGAAACCGGACCCCTCGGCCGCAGAGAGAAGGGTCTTCTCAGCCTCGGGCATCACCTCGTGTCCGATTCCGTCCCCGCGCACCACCGCGATTCGCACCATGCGGGATCTCCAACCAGAGAACCTATAAACTTCCGCACACGACCAGAAGGGTGATTTTCGCAGACTGGCAAAGAGTAGGCAAGAAGAAGACAGCTTCGAGATTCATTGCCGGAAGATCCCGGAATGTGATAAATCCCTCGACATTAACCCCGTGCCGCCCCGTCGACGGGGCGGCATCGCCGAATCGAGGAGAGGTACGCGGTGGAATTTGCCCCCCTTCCCGAAGGGACCGTCCGATTTCCTCCCGAGGTGATTCGCGAATTCCTCGACGCCGCCATTCTCGCAGCCGGGATCCCCGGCCCACACGCGCACCTCACGGCGGCGGTTCTGGTGAGCGCCGACCTGAGGGGAATCCGGAGTCACGGAGCGGTGCGCCTCCCCTTTTTCATGGACCGCATTGGAAGGGGGCACATCAACAAGAATCCCCGAATGACCCTCCGTGCTGGAAGCGATACCACATCCGTGCTGGATGCCGACAACGGGCTCGGGACCGTGGCCGCAGACAAAGCGATGGAGGAGGCTCTGGCTCGCGCCGAGAACCATGGCTCGGGCTTCATCGCGGTGCAGAATAGCAACCACTTCGGCTACGCCGGCTACTGGGCCCGAAAAGCCACGGAGCAGGGCTACATCGGGATCTGCATGTCGAACGGCGGCGGCTACGTGGTCCCCACCTTCGGAATCGCACCGCTCTTCGGGACGAACCCGATGAGCGTGGCCATTCCCGGCGGGCCGGGCGAGCAAGGCTTTCACCTCGACATGGCCACTTCCGCGGTGGCCGCGGGAAAGATCGCCACCGCCCTGCGGGAGGGGAGGGAGATCCCTGAGGGGTGGACCTCCAGCGCCCACGGGCCGCCCCGCCTGAATCCGTTCGGCAATCTCTCCGCCGGGGTGGCCATGCTTCCCCTCGGCGGGGAGGGAGACGAAACCGGAGGCCACAAAGGATACGGTATCTCCCTGATGGTGGAACTCTTCTGTAGCCTCCTATCGGGCTCTGAACTCGAGGATCGGATGGCGAGTGCCGCGGGCGAGTCTCCCGCCGCCACCGGCCATTTCATGGGTGCGTTGAAGGTTGCCGGATTCCGTGAACCGGCCCGCGTCTTTGACCATATGGCGAGGACCTTCGAAATCATCCGCGCCTCGGAAAAGGCCTCCGGCCACGAGCGCATCTATATCCACGGCGAACCCGAGGCCTTCGCCGAAGAGGAAAACCGTCGCCTCGGCATTCCCATCACCCCGCCCGTACTCGACCAGCTCCGCCGCCTGAACGAACAACACGCCTTGGGCTTTGAACTTTGAACGGCAAATAATACTTATCAGAGAAGAAAGTCTGAGAGGATCAGGAGCGGTTCTTCTCCGCTGCTTTTAGTCTTTGAATCTGCTTGAAGAAGGAGATCGACTGGGGGCTGTCCCACTCGCGGGGGCCGATGATTTTTTGAACAAGCTGTCCGTTTGGGCCGATGATGAAGGTCTCCGGAACCCCCTTCGTCCGGTAGAGCTTTTTAATGCTTCCCCGCGGATCGAGAAGGATGGGGAACGTGACGTTGAACCGGTCGACCCATTTCAGGACGGGCTCCTCGCCCAGTGCATCGATGCTGACCGCCAGAATTACGAAGGGTTCGCCCTCGGACCGCATCCGATCATGCAGGCGCTGGAAAGAGGGTATCTCATCGATGCAGGGCGGGCACCAAGTGGCCCAGACGTTCACCAAAATCACCTTCCCTTTGTAATCGGTCAAAGAGGCGGTTCCCCCGCCCAGCAGCGGAAAGGTAAACGACGGGGCCGGAAGCCCTATCGCGAGCGGAGGCAGGCTCGTCTCGCGGACTGGCTGCCGAGTTAGGCGGGTGCCCAAGCCCCAGATCAGGGTAAGGAGAATGGGGGTAAGGATGAACCCGATTGCAAAGTTTCGGGCTCGATGGCCACCGTCCACAACGGCCGCCTCGCTGGAATCGACCGCTTCCAGAGACACCATACTGGATCCTTTCACGAGTGCGGAAAATACGGTCTCATCCCCGCCGCGCGCGCCTTTCCGCCGCAAGCGAAACATCCGCAGCAGATCATTATAACAAATGGTGGCACGCTATCCTTTTTCCACCAGCAATTGCTCAATCAGTCCGAAAGCCGATTCGCTGTCCCACTCCCGCGATCCCATCCCCCAGGCGATAACCCTACCCTGCCGGTCGAGCAAATAGTTTGTCGGCAAGGCCCGAACCTTGTAGGAACCTTTCGCTGTATGGATCGGATCCAGAATAACAGGAAATGTCAGCTTGTTCTCATTGATGAATTTCTGCACCTCATCCTTGCGCCCCTGGTCCACCGAAATGGCGACCAAGTCGAATCCCTTCGCCCGGTACCGGTTATACAGCTTTTGCAGGGCGGGCATTTCACGCAGACAGGGCGGGCACCAAGTGGCCCAAAAATTAAGGAGAACCACTTTCCCCTTGTAGTCCTGGAGGGTGCGATTCCCCCCCCCGATCGCCTCCAGGGAAAACTCCGGCGCCCCCGCCCGGACGGCCTGGGCGAGGAAGCTCATTTTCCGGAAAACCTCTTGATCAGCAGGAGTGTATTCTACTCCGATGGGGCCGCTGGCCAGGGAGCCTTCACGCTCAAACACACTTCCCTGCCAAGCGAAATAGCCGATGAGCAAAATTAGGACCACCAAGACCCCCACCCAGTACCGGATGCACCAGCGATCCCCCGACGCCGAGAGGTTCGTTACATCTTCATCCTGAAATTCGTTTGGATTAAAAACCACTTGAAAATCATCCTTCCGGATGTCCCATAGGTTCGGTAAGCAAACTCCCTCCCGGGTTTGTTCCTCTCCGCCCGGGAGGCTCCGCCGTTAATATTCTCCAAGCTCGCGTTGAAGTCTATCCTCCAAATCTTTTGAGTCGACCTCCGGCCTTTCTTCCATGTTCCTGCTTCCGCCGCCCCTTTCTTCAGCCTCCCCAGACTGCCTCAACCAGGACCGAACAAGGACGAAGAAAACGCCAAAACCCCCCAGGAGACCGGCAAAAGGGAGCAGCCAAGCCGTGAGAAAAAATCCCTGGGCCGGGGGAGTGGGCAAAACTTCAATCCCGTAGACGTCAACAAAGTAGCGGACGATTTGTTCCTTCGTCTCCCCAGCATTGATCTTGCGGCGCACCAACTCGCGGAGTTGGGCGCCCTCCCCGCTCGGGCAATTGACCAAGAGCTTGCCTGGACAAACGGGACTCATAATAGCGTTCCCCACTTCCGCCACGGTGGTCTTGGGGCTCAAGGCCAAGGAATCCTCCAGGGGCTGGCAGTGCGCGACCGAGGCGAGCGCGAACACCAAAACCGCTGTCAAAAGATTCCCCCGGACTTTCATCCCCGCCTCCCCATTGCTCTCATCCGGCCCCCCCCCGGCACCGCTGGAGGACTTCCCCGCTGGGAGGGATCTCTCTCCTTCGAGAGCGCGCAACTCCCGCCGCGCCTCGGCGCAACGGGACAACACCGACCATGCATAAATCACTATGGCCCCGATAACTGTGATGTAGGCCGCAACAACGTGCCTCAACCTCATCCCTCCAAGCCGGCGCGAAGATCCTCCGCCCGCAGGCGCAGCCTCTCCAATTCCGTCCGGCGGCGGACCAAATAGGTGAAAACCAGCGTAAACGCAAGGAGCGAGCACCAGAGGGCAATGTGCATAGATTCGGGAAGTTCCCGCATCCCGCCCGAGCGCATCACAACAGGGCCCGGATGCAGCGTCCGCCACCAAACCACCGACATGTGGACGATGGGAACGTCGATGAATCCTACGATTCCCAACACGGCGGAAAACCTCGCCCGCTGATCAGGATCGGCCAGGTAGGCGCGGAGCATCAGGTACGCCACGTATATCATCCACAAGATAAGGGAAGTGGTCAGCCGGGCGTCCCAAACCCACCACACTCCCCACACCGGGCGCGCCCAGATTGGGCCCGTGATGAGGACCAGAGTGGCGAAAGTCACCCCCACCTCGGCGCAAGCGTACGCGCGGACATCGTCATCCTCTCCGCGCCAGATGAGGTAGCGGATCGAGAACATAAATACGAGAAAGAAGGCAAGGAAGGCTAGCCAGGCCGATGGTACGTGGACGTAGAAAATCCGCTGAGGAGGGCCTTGCAGCGAGTCCGTACTTGCGATGAAAAAGTCCGCGTAGAGCGCGAATACTATCGCGGCGCCCGCGGCGGCGGCCAGCCACTTGTCCTTCAAATCAGTTTCCTTTCGCGGAAAATTCCCGAAGCCGGAGACCGAGGAGCATGGTGCGAGAAGGGGCCGGAAGAATATCTTGGGTCATCTCAAGACATCCCCCATAAATATTTCATATTACTCCTCAAAGGGGGGCCGGAGGAATCTCTTGGATCACTTTAGGAAATCTCATGTAAATACTTATTGTTACTCCTCAAGCAAATATTCAAACGTCAGCCCGCACACGGCTACGAAGATCACGTCGAAGGCGAGGAGCATTTTGAACCAATCGGCGGCGGCGGGCCAGCCCCCCTCCCCCAGGAGGGCGGCGGTCGCCTTCACCGCCGCAATGAGAACCGGGACGAGCAGCGGGAACATGAGAATGGGAAGAAGCACCTCCCGGGTCCTCGTCTGAACGCTCATGGCGGCGAAAAGCGTCCCGACGGCTGCGATCCCCAGGGTGGCCGCCCCCGCGACCAGCGCCAGGCTCCCCGCCGCCTTCTCCACCGACGCCCGGTAGAAGACCGCCAGCGCGGCGAACCCGGCCCCCTCCATGAGGGCGATGAGAACGAAAATCGAGAGCATCTTTCCCAAAAAAATCGCGGAAGGATCCGCCAGGCTCAGGCGCATGGCCGCGAGCCCCTCGGTCTCGCGCTCGATCTCCATCGAGCGGGACAAGCCAAGCACCGAGGAAAACAAGAAAGCCGCCCAGAGTATTCCCGCCTGGAGCGACGCGGCCTCTTCTCCACCCCGTCCCTCGCCGGGTCCGAAGGCGAAACTGAAAAGGGTCAGGACAAGGATCGAGAAAACCACCATGACGAAAAAACTTTCCCGCGCGCGCAGTTCCACCCGCAGATCCTTTTCCATCACGGCCCATGCCGCCCTGAAGAACGTCCTCATCTCCGGTGCCTGCCCCTCATGACAATAATACCGATACGCACCAAGCGTTCATTCGCTTACGGATCGCGCGAGGCCGCCGGGAGTAAATCCAACGGACGCGCCCGCGAGTTTCACCCTTCCCTCCGTGAGGACGGCCACCTCGTCGGAGAGCGATAGCGCCCTTTCGGGATCGTGGGTGGAAAAAATCAGTATTCTCTCCTCTCCCTCCACATCCAGACCGCCCATGATTCCCTCGAGGCGCTCCGCCGCGGCGGGGTCCAAGCCGGTGAAAGGCTCATCTAGGAGGATCATCTCGGGCCCGTGGAGCAGGGTCCGGGCCAGCGCCCCCCGCTGGCGAAGCCCCTGGCTCAGGGTCCGGACCGGATCATCCAGCCAATCGGCCAGACCTAGTCCCCCGGCGAGAGCCTCGACGCGCTCCCGGGCGGGCCCCGGCGCCATGCCGAACAGTTTTGCAAAAAAAATCAAGTTTTCGCGGAGGGTGAGGGCCGGATACAGGTAGGGAGCGTGGGCCAGAAACCCCAACCGATCCCGCCGGACCTGGGCGAGGGGCTTCCCGTCCAGGAAAATCTCTCCGCCTGTCGGCCGCACGAGCCGTGCGAGGATTTTGAGCAGGGTCGTCTTCCCCGAACCGTTCTCTCCCAGCAGGGCGAGCCGCTGCCCCCGCGCCACGCTGAGGCTCACGCCAGCGAGCGCCCACCTCCTGCCGTACCGCCGGGTGATTCCCCTCGCCTCCAGCATCCGACGCTACCCGGACAACTCACGCAGGCGGGCGAGGCGGCCGTCGCGCTCGGCGCGGTGGTCCTCCGGCGTAATCTCCCCCAGCGCCAGCCGGTCGTCCAGCGCGGCGATGGCCGCGACCAGATCTTCCCGCTCGATTCCATGGGTGACTTTTCGCCTCCGCCTCCCGCGGACCCAAAGGGCCACAGCCGATCCGGCCAAGAACAGGCCCCCGAGCGTCGTGAAGAATTGGGTAGGATTCGCCTTCGAGTCGGGCGCCTGGATGTGAAAGCGCACCTTCGCCCCCGGCCGCGTCACGCCCGCGAAGCGGTCGAACTCGCGATCCTGCATTTTGACCGGCTCCAGCCGATTCAAGGAGTCCGTGCTGAGCTGGACCCCCCCTTTCTCGGGGAAAATGGCGAAGTTGTCCGTCCCGTAGAGGATGGGTTTTTCCACCGTAATTCCGCCGAACTCGTCCGCCATTCGGTAACGGAGCACGACCAGCTTCCGCCCCGGGGGGATCGTCTCCGTCGAGATGATCTCCTTTCCGATAAACTGGAGTGATTTGCGGTCGAGCCCATGGGGGACAGAGAAGATCTCCACCTCCGGATTCCGAACGTTGCTGCTAGCCGGGAGCGCGATTCGGATGGTGGGGGAGCCGTCCTTCGAGACGATGGGCGTCTTCCCGGGATTCTCGAAATCGAGATGCTCCATCACCTGGTATCTCCCCTTTTCGAGGTAGATGGTCATGAAATTCTGGATGAGGCGGAGTTCCGCTTTGCCCGCCGGCCGTTGGGCGGCTCCACCGGAGGGCGCCTGCGCGCCGGCCAACGGACTCGTTCCCAGGATAAGGGCAAGACCCGCCGGGAGAATGATGAAGCGAAATGGATTCACTTCAGCCGAGATCCGCAGGATGGGCAGAATCTATGGTTTCCCTCGGTCCGGGTGCCGCAGGAGGGGCAGAAATTGACCCTCGTCCGCTCTTTATCCCAGCCGTCATCGCCGACGGGCGGGGCGGCCGTTTCCCGTCTCTCCCCGGGCGGGAACACCTTTCTGTGGCCCGAAATTTCCGCCTCGAGCAGCGCGTCAAGATCCTCCGAGTGGGTGCCCGCCCCTTCGCCCGCCGCCTCCGCCGAACCTTCTGCCTCCCGGACGGGAGCGGCGGCTTCCAGTTTGCCCGCCGCAACGGCGGCCTCCTTTTCGGTAAGATTCAGGGAGACCATGCCCTCTTTCACCCCCCGGGCGTCCAGGCGACGAAGCACCGCCATCGCCCCTTCCCGCGCCGGGCCGATCATTTGTCTATAATTCTCGTCCGAAAGCTTCCCCATCTCTCGGTCGAACTCGATGTCCCGGATATATTGATAAACCTTTTCTCGCTCGGTGAGGAGGCGGGCGATATCATGCGCGATGGCGGAAACCGCACCGACTTCTCCGCCCTCCGGCGCGCCCGCCCTGGGGGAGGGCCACACCAGAGGCCAAATCGTATAGCCGAGAGCGGCGGCTATGAGCACGACGATCAGTATAACCCCGGAAAGGTCCACCATCTCAGGCCGCCGCCTCTTTGGAAGCGCCCTTTTTCAGCCGCCCCCATCTCTGGGGGAGAAAACACACGATGGCGCCGAGGGTGAAAACCCCGCCGCCATACCAGATCCAACTGATGAGCGGATTGATGAAGAACAGGAAGGAGGCCGACCCGTCCTGGTCCACCTCGGCGAAGACCGCGTAAATGTCATCCCGGAAACTCCGTCGGATCCCTGCCTCGGTGGTCGGCTGCGGGGGGGTGAAATAAAGGCGTCTTTCGGGCAAGACCTCGCCGAGGCGGTACCCTTCCTTGTAGACCCCCAGGCGGGCGAAGACCGAGCGGTATTCGGGTGCGTGGCCTTCCTCGAGGCTCTCGAAGCGGAGCCGCACCCCGTTGAGCGCGAAACTCTCGCCGAGCCGAAGGCGGACCTCGCCGACTTGCTTGAAAGTGGTCGAGGCGGCCACCCCGACAAAAATGAGGGCCATCCCCAGATGGACGATGTAACCCCCGAAGCGGCGCTTGTTCCGCATGGTGAGGTTCCAGGCGCAGGCGAGAATCCCCTCGCCGAGGTTGCGCTTGCGCGAGCGGATTCCGCGGTAGTACTCCAGCCAGACGGTCGCTGCCACGAAAAGGCAAAGGGCGAAGGCGAGGGTCGTGAAAAGATGACGGCCGCCGAAGGCGAACAAGACGGCGAGGGAGCCGACTCCGACCGCGCCCGGGTACACAAAACTCTTCCGCAACTGAAAGAGCGAAGACTTCCGCCAGGCGATCAGAGGCCCGATCCCCATGAGGAGGATGAGAAGAAGGGCGATGGGAACGTTCACTTGGTTGAAGAAGGGAGGCCCCACCGTGACCTTCACCCCCGTCGCCGCTTCCGAGACGATGGGGAATATGGTTCCCCAAAATACAGCGAAGGTCATCGCGACGAGAATGACGTTGTTGAGTAAAAAGCTCGCCTCGCGCGAGAAGAAGCTTTCCATCTCATGCTCGCTCTTGAGGGAGGGCAGTCGCCAGATCATCAACCCGAACGAGACGGCAAGAGCGGCCGCCAGGTAGGCGAGGAACGCCCAACCGAAGGTACTGTCCGCGAAGGCGTGGACGCTCGAAACGATTCCACTCCGGGTGAGGAAGGTTCCGAAGATAGTGAGCGAATAGGTGATGATGATGAGTGAGACGTTCCAGACCTTCAGCATCCCGCGGCGCTCCTGGATCATGACCGAGTGGAGGAACGCCGTGCCCGTGAGCCAGGGCATGAGGCTCGCGTTCTCGACCGGATCCCAGGCCCAGTACCCTCCCCAGCCAAGCTCCTTGTAGGCCCAGGCGCCGCCGAGCAGAATCCCAATCCCATTGAAGAACCAGGCAAAGAGGGTCCAGCGACGGGAGGCGGAGATCCACCCCGAGTCGAGTTCATTCGAGGCGAGGGCGCCGATGCAGAAGGCGAAGGGGACGGCAAACCCCACATAGCCCAGGTACAGGTTGGGCGGATGGATGACCATCCCCCAATCCTGGAGCAGCGGATTCAGGCCCTGCCCGTCGGGCGGGGGAACTGCAAGGGTATCGAAGGGCGGGGTGATGAAATTCAAAATGGTCAGGAAAAAGCCCGCCGTCACCATCAGGGTGGCGGTGGCGTAGGGCATCAGGGCTTCGTTCCGGTTCCGGTGTTGGTAGATGACCGTGGCGGAAAAGAGGCACAACATGAGCACCCAGAGAAGAAGGCTCCCCTCCTGCCCGCCCCAGAACGCGCTGAACCGGTAGAAACCGTTCAGGGAATTGTTCACGTGCCCGGCGACGTACTCGACACGGTAATCGCGCACCATCAGGAGGTAGATGAGGGAGAGGCTCGCGAGGACGACCAGGGCGGCCACCGAGAGCGTCGCGTTCCGCCCGGACCGGACCAAGTCCCTCCTTCCTTGGACGGCCCCCCACACGGAGGCAACGACGCTGTAAAGACAAAGGGCATAGGCGGCCATCAGACCGTAGTGGCCTACCTCGATCAGCATCTCGGAGAGTCTCCCAGGAGTGCAAATCGCGAACGGTCAAAGCACGCCGGACCTGCCGTGCCGGGAAAGGTTCGGTTACGGGGCCGCTGTCTTTGTCTTCTGCGCCAGCGACTCATTCACGAGAACCTTGTGGTTCTCGGGGATGCTCTTTCCTGCCTTTTTCTGCTCCTCGAACTTGGAGGGACAGCGGACCATAAGTTTTGTTGCCGCCAGAACGCCTTTATCGTCGAGCTTTCCCACGGCGATGATCGGCATTCCGTTTTCGAGAAGGTCGGGCGGGACGCCTTTGAACCGCACGGAAAGGGAACGAGTCTCGCCCTGGAGGCGAAAAGAGATTTTCATCGCCTTCGGCTCGCGGACCAGGGTCTTGGGAACGAGCTTTCCCTCCACTTTAATGCCCCGGTTTTGGAGGCCGGGGCCCTTGGCGGTGACCTCATCCACCGTGTGAGAGTACACGAAGTTATTGCTCTTGAAGGCTGAAATTCCTAGATAAAAGAATGATCCAACGATTATGAAGCCGGCAATGAGGAATTTCAATTTCTTTGTGCTCATTTATTATCCCTGGAGAGAAAAACCCCATCTCAGGCGGCGCAGCGAACCAAAAAAGGATAACCCGCACCCGATATGCAAGATACGATTGATCCCTCCTCCTTTCAACCCATAAACCCCGATATGGATTGAAAATTCCATCTTTTCCCCTGGCCGGGGGAGAGGCCCCCCTGCTCAGGGGGGAGGTGGCCGCGACGACAAAAAAAACCCGGCGCGCGCCGCGCACCGGGGGATTCCTCGAGCCGGGCCGAGGGGTGCACCTTAATTGACCTCCCGCTCCTGAATCCAGGGCATCATGCTGCGGAGACGCTCGCCCACGATCTCGATGATGTGCTCCTTATCCTTGCGCACAGTGGTGTTGAAGGTGGGCCGGCCCACCATGTTCTCGTTGATCCACTCGGAGGCGAACTTGCCCGACTGGATGTCCTTAAGAATGCCCCGCATGCGCTTGCGAGTTCCCTTGTCGATCACAACCTTCCCCCGGGTGATGTCCCCGTACTCGGCGGTGTCGGAGATCGAGTAGCGCATCATGGTGATGCCGCCCTGGTAGATGAGGTCGGTGATCAGCTTCACCTCGTGGAGGCACTCGAAGT
>CAZUHN010000030.1:0-12882 GCA_964620535.1 uncultured Nitrospinaceae bacterium
CCGGCAATGAACCCTGGCACGCGCGGCGGATACAGAGGGCCGGTTCAATATCCCGAAAATTGACTCTGCTCGTCCCGCCGGCGGGACGAGGTCGAAGATCCGCAATGCCTCGCGGTCACTTTCCTTCCGACAATATTACCCGCCCTTGCCACACGATTTTGCGGGCAGGGACCGATGGGAAGCCCAAGCCGGAGGCTTCCAGGGTGCCCTTTCCTGTTAATTCGTATACCAAAATATCGATGAATAACGATATTTCATAATCTAATCCTCTCATGGTTTCTCCCCCTTTTGACGGATAATCTTTATATCTATCTGAATTTCAGCGGCTAATTTAATTGGCCAATTTCGGCACATTTATTGCATTCTTGAATAGATATATCGATATTTATTTTCCGATTGCCAGCACCCGTTGGAAGCTGCACTTACACTCTTCGGCGCAAAGGAGGCCGCATCGAGGAGAAGAATGGCCAGGCTGGAGAGAAATCCGAGATGGCCCGGACCGCCGCCAGAAAATTTTCTTTTATACCTACCGCGGCCCGGTCGTGGCTGCGATACCCCTCCAAACTCTCCCCGTTGTCCCCGCCGACCGGCACTGGGACAGCGGGGAGGGAATCCCCCCTTACTCCGGTTCAGATCGAGCCCGTGGCCCCCTTTGCGGTTGTGCTACCATCCCCCTTTCCCAGCGGCGGCAGAAGGCCGGTTTCCGGGAGGGGCCGATGCGCATCGTCATCCTTTGCCGCGACGATACCCTCCACGGGGTGCGGCGCATCACCGAGGCTGCGCGTCAGCGGCGACACGATGTTTCGGTCATGGATCCCTATCGTTTTTTACTGAAAATCAGCGAGAAATCGCTCGCCCTCGAATTCGAGGGGAAGCCCTTCGCGGGCGCGGACGCCTGTCTTCCTCGCCTCGGGGCGGGCATATCGGCGCACTCGCTCTCCCTCGTCCGCCACCTGGCCGCGGCGGGGAACATGGTCGTGAACCGGCCCGAAGCACTCGATGTCGCGCGCGACAAGCTGCGCACCCACCAGCTCCTCGCCACGAATGGTATTCCCGTTCTTCGAAGCGCGATCGCCCCGAACCCTGCCTACCTCCGGCGCGCCCTGCGGGCGGTGGGCGGAGCGCCCGCCGTCATCAAGCTGACTTCCGGGATGCAGGGAAAGGGTGTCATGCTGGCCGGGAGCGCGGACGCCGCCCAGGGCATCGCGGACGCTATGTGGGCGCTTGAGGGGGACGTGCTCCTCCAAGAGTACGTCCGAGAGGCGGCCGGGCGCGACCTCCGGCTCTTCCTGGTGGGGGGTGAGGTGGTGGCGGCGGTTCGGCGCCGCGCCCCCCGGGGCGCCTTCCGCTCCAACTTGCACCAAGGGGGATCGGTCCGGCGCGCCCGGGTCACGAAGGAGGCCGCCGCGCTGGCCCTTCGGAGCGCCGCCCTGTGCGGCCTGGAGGTCGCCGGAGTGGATTTTCTGGAGACAAAAAGGGGTCTTCGCGTGCTTGAAGTGAACGCCGCCCCGGGTTTTAAGGGGATCGAGCGGGCGACGGGCCTCGATGTCGCCTCGCGCATCGTGGGCTATTTGGAGGTTCGCGTGGGCGGGAAGGAGGCCCCCTAGGCCCCGCCGCCAGCCCGCGGTTTGGTTTGCGGCCCGCACCCGCCGTTTCTATAATCTTCCGCTGCCGGGCCCTTGGAGAAAAACTTCCATGAAAGATATCTACCGTCTTTGCGCGGCGGCCCGCGAGGCCGCTCTCTCCCTGGTCCCCCTCCCGGAGGAGGGGCGGAACGGCGCCCTCGATGAAATGGCGGCGGCCCTCGAGGCCGGCGCCAGCGAGATTCTCGCCGCGAACGCCGAGGACGCCCGCGAAGGGGAGAAGCGGGTCAAGAGCGGAGATATGGCCCGCCCGCTCCTCGACCGCCTGATCCTGAACGAGGGCAAGGTGGGCCAGATGGCGGAAGGGGTCCGGGCGGTGGCTGCCCTTCCCGATCCGCTCGGCCGGGTGGGCTACGACATGCTCCTCGACGAGGGCCTTCGCCTCCGGCGGATGACCTGCCCCATCGGGGTGATCGCGGCCGTCTTCGAGTCGCGCCCCGACGCCCTCCCCCAGATCGCCTCGCTCTGCCTGAAGGCCGGAAACGCCTGTATCCTGAAGGGAGGGAAGGAGGCGCTTCGAACCAACCGCGTTCTTGCGGCGATGCTTGCGGGGGCCCTCTCCCGGAAGGGCGTCCCCCCGCTCAGCCTCCAGCTCGTCGAGGCCCGCGAGGATGTCCATGCCCTCCTCTCGCGGGACGACGCCATCGACCTGCTCGTCCCCCGGGGGAGCAACGAGTTCGTCCGATTCATCAAGGAGAATTCGAACATCCCCGTCCTCGGCCACGCCGACGGCGTCTGCCACCTCTACGTGGACAAGGCGGCGGATGTGAAGATGGCGGTGGACCTCGCGGTGGACGGGAAGACGCAGTATCCGGCGGTGTGCAACGCCATTGAAACCCTTCTGGTCCACGTGGAGATCGCGCCTTTCTATATGCCCCCGGCGGCCGAGGTGCTGCGGGCGAAGGGGGTGGAGCTGCGCGGTTGCGGGCGCACCCAGGGGTTTTTGCCGGATTCCACACCCGCCGCCGAGGAGGACTGGGGGACGGAGTACCTGGACCTCATCTTGGCGGTCCGCGTGGTGGACGGGCTGGAGGAGGCCGTCGGCCACATCAACCGGCACGGATCCCGCCACACCGAGGCCATCGCCACCGGGGACGAGGCGACGGCCCGGGACTTTCTCTCCCGGGTGGACGCCGCGAGCGTCATCTGGAACGCCTCGACCCGGTTCGCGGACGGCTTCCGCTACGGACTGGGGGCGGAGGTGGGGATCAGCACCGAGAAGATCCACGCGCGCGGGCCGGTTGGCCTCGAGGGGCTTGTGACCTACAAGTACCAGCTCGAGGGAAAGGGCCACTGCGTCGCCGAGTATTCGGGCGAGAGCGGCCGCCCGTTTCTTCACCGGCCCGTATCACCGGAAAGCGGTTGAACCGATAGGAACTTTCTTCCGGCCCTTCGGCGCGGCCTCCGCGCACGGGCCGTATTCTGCCGGGGGTTGGTTTTTGGACAAAATATTTAGAATCGGCTTCGCCGTTTTCGCAGCCGCCCTTTTCGTCCTTCTTTTTTGGTACCGGAATACTGTGATCGATGGCCGCCCGCTGAGCGCAGAGGCGGCGGTCATCTTCCGCGACCGGTGCGCCCCCTGCCACGGCGCGGCGGGCGAGGGGCGCGTCGATCTTGCCCCCTCCCTCCGGGGGCGCGGCCTCTCCCCCTACCATATCAAGGATGCCGTCTCGAAGGGCAGCGGCCGGATGCCCGCCCAGCCGCACATCCGGGGCGAGGCCCTAGAGCGCCTCGCGCAGTATGTAACGGCGCTGGACTAGGCCGGCTCGCCCCTCCCCTCGTTCCCCCCTCCCCTGAACCCCCGGAGTGCTCCCTTTCGCCGGTGCGGAAAATATCCGCCCCGCAAGGGCATAAGGGGGCGGAAAACCCCTCCGGCAGTAGACGAACCCACTTTCGTAAATGAGATTAGCTATTGAAATTAGATGTTTTAGGAAAACGGGCAAATCAAGGAACAGCAAGAAAAACATAATTATACAAATAGTCTTACATATTGTATTGTATGAATATTATTAAACTATTTGTCAAATATCCATTCGTCGGGCTAGAAGCGCGCCGTCGGCGTGGCCAACGTTTCCGGAAAATTCATCCTCGATCGGATGCGCAAGATCAGCCTGAAAAAGGGTGAGCGACTGATGTTGATTAATCCGAAGGAGTTTTATCTGCTTCACACGGATAAATCCAAAGAATGGAGGTTCGACCTCGACACCGAGCACAAGTTACAGAGCGCATTTGAACCGAAGCTGGTCTCAAGGGTATTGAAAGGGACGAGGGAAGTCCAAGCCTCGGAGGAGGAATTTGTCGGTTCCTTCCCTGCGTTTCCGAATCCCAACAACCACTCTCAACGCTGGATGGTGGGCAAAGCATCTCCTCTATCTGTCCTCAACGCAAAATCGAACCGCCTTGCCTGGATGTCCATTTTTCTGGTGTTCTTAGCCATCACTGGCTCGACGATGATCGGCTGGCTCATCGTGAAGGCTCCTACCCGCTCGCTCAATAGGGCGATCGATGCTCTCTCGAAGTGTTCCGATAAAGTCGCCGCCGCCTCAAGCCAACTTTCCTCGGCGATCATAACTCTGTCGCAGGGAGCGACCGATCAGGCGAGCAGTCTGGAGGAGATCACGGCGAGCCTCGAAGAGATCACCTCCATGACCCGGCAGGACGCCAGGAACTCCGAGCAGGCGAACGGCCTGGCCGGAGAGGCCAGCCAGAACGCCGAAGAGGGGAACTAGGCGATCAGCGAGATGGTGAAGGCCATGGACGAGATCAACGCCTCCTCCGAGAAGATTGCGAGAATCATCAAGGTAATCGACGAGATCGTTTTCTAGACGAATCTCCTCGCCCTGAACGCCGCGGTGAAGGCGATGCGGGTGGACGAGCACGGCAAGGGCTTCGCCGTGGTGGCCGAGGAAGCGCGCAACTTCGCTCATCGAAGCGCCGGGGCCGGCGTCAACGGTTCGAAGCCTTCCTCTGGCGGAAACGGGAAACGCTCTGAGCCAGCCAAGCCGGTGGTGGTGGACGGCGGAGAGTTCGACGACGACTTCGAGGATTATTAGCCCCGCGAGGGGGACGCGGGGCGCTGTCAGCCCCCGCTGCGGCGGGCTACGCGCGATGCGGCGAGGAAGGCTGCCGCGCCGAAGAGCACGGTGACAATCAGGGATAATCCCAGCCCGGGAATCTCCCCCGCCAACTCCGGCCGTTCCAGATATATGATGTGCCGCAGTGCGGCCACGCCGTAGGCAAAGGGGTTTATCCTCATGAACGCCCCGAGCCAGGGGTGGGCGCTCGTGGCGGGAAAAACGGCGCCGGAGAGAACCCACAGGGGAATCAGGATCAGGTTCATGATGGAGTGAAATCCCTGGGTCGAATCCATCCGCCAGGCGATGAACAGTCCCAGGTTGGTGAGGGCGAAGGCGAGGAGGAGCATCGTCGCGATCAGGACGGCCACCCCCCGAAGGGTGAGGAGGATTCCGGCGAGGGGGGAGAGGACGAGCAACAAGATTCCCTGAATGAGGGCGAGGCTCGCTCCGCCGAGGGTCTGGCCGAGGACGACGGCCGAGCGGGGGACGGGGGCGGCGAGGACACCCTGCAGGAAGTGCTCCCGCCGGTCCTCGACAACCGAGATGGTGGAAAAAATCACCGTGAAGAGGATCATCATGGCGAGGACTCCCGGAAAGAAATATTCCAGGTAATCCACATTCTCCGTCGCCCCGCACTGGCGGAAGGCGCCCTGGAATCCGGCCCCGATGAGGAGCCAGAAAACGATCGGCTGCCCGAGGGCCCCCACGATCCGGCTCCGCTGCCGGAGGAAGCGCACCACCTCCCGCCACCAGAGGGTTCCTGCGGCGAGAAAGAAATTGCTCACGCCTTTTTCTCCTCCGCGCGATCATCCACCGCCCCTTCCGCCGTCCAGAAGCGGCGACCTGTTTCGTGGACGAATACGTCCTCCAGGGTGGGCCGGCCGAAGGTGAGGGATTTCACCGCGCCGGGGTAAGCCTCGACGAGCTGGGGGATGAATTCGTGCGCCCGCGGGCGCTCCACTCGCAGAGTCCCGTCCACCAGCTTGGCGTCACACCCGAAGCGTCCGCGCAGTTTTTCCCTCAAATCGGCCGGGTCCGCCGCCTGGATGACCACCACCTCGCCCCCGAGGCCCGCCTTCAGCTCCTGGGGGCGGCCCAGGGCGACGAGTTTCCCCTCGTTCAGGATTCCCACCCGGTCGCAACGGTCCGCCTCTTCCATGAAGTGGGTGGCGAGGAGGACGCTCGTGCCCTCCTTCCGCCGGAGGCGCTCGACCTCGCCGATGAAATCCTGCCGCGCCCCGGGGTCCAGCCCCGCGCAGGGCTCGTCGAGAAGGAGCAGGTCGGGCCGGGGCAGGAGCGCCTTGGCGAGTTCGACCCGGCGCGCAAGGCCGCCGGAGAGAGTCTCCACCCAATCATTTTTTCTCCCCCCCACCCCGAAGCGATCGAGGAGGGCCGCGGCCCTCTCCCGGAGCGGCCGCCCGCGCATCCCGAACAGGTGCCCGTGGTGGATGAGATTTTCGAGGATGGTGAGCTTGGGGTCGAGGGCCGGCTGCTGGAAGACCACTCCGATGCGCCGCCGGACGGCGGCGGACTCCCCGGTGACCGAGAGGCCGAAGACGCGCGGCCCCTCGTCCGCCGCCCCGCTGGGGGGGAGGAGAGTGGCGAGGATGCGAAAGAGGGTGGACTTCCCACCCCCGTTGGGGCCGAGGACCGCGAATATCTCGGCCCGGGCGACGGTGATGCTTACTCGGTCCAGGGCGAGGCGCCCGCCGTAGGCGTGGCTCAACCCAGTTATTTCGATGGCGGGTGTTGAAGCCATGGGTTCTCCCGAGAATCTTCCTTCCCGAACTGCCCTGTGCGCTGGCAAACATAATAATCTAGGTTGAGCCAAAAACTCTTCGAGTGGCGGTAGACCAGAAAAGGGACGACGACGCAAAATCCGCATCCGTTCAGAAACTGGCCCGCCAGGGAGATGGCGGTGTAGGCGTAGAGGAGGAAATACGTCCCGATCGCCAGAAAGACGGTCGTGCCGAAGTTGAGGTAGTTCGCCCCGACATGGTACTCCGGCTCGAAAGTCGACCCGCAGGCCGGGCACTTCTCCCGCATTTGAAACAGCCCGCTGAAAAGCTTCTCTTTCCCGCACCGGGGGCAGCGCAGGAGCCCCCTCGATCGAAGAGAGGCCGCGAGGGTCTTCATCTTATGCGCCCGGGAAGAACTGGTAGAGAAAGAGGTAGACCAGGACGCCGGTGACCGAGACGTAGAGCCAGATGGGGAGGGTCCACCGGGCCATCCGGCGGTGGCGGGCGAACTGCCCCCGCCACGCCCGGTAGAGGGTGATCAGGGCAAGGACGGGAACCAGGGCCGCCAGAATGATGTGGGTGATTAGGATGAAGAAATAGAGGAGACGGACCCAGCCCTCCCCCCGGAAGGAAATTGCACCCACGTTGTAGTGGTAGGTCAGGTAAGAGATGAGGAAAAGAACCGAGACGGCGAAGGCGGTCTGCATGAGGTTGCGGTGGAGCCGTACCCTTCCCCGGCGGATCTGGGCGTAGCCCGCAGCGAGGAGGGCGCCGCTCACCACGTTGAGAAAGGCGTTCAGGGCGGGGAGGTCCGCAAGAGCGATCAAGGGGTTTCCCGGAGAAGGAGCCGCGCGTGACGCCGCAGCCTCCGGAGCGCCTCGGGGTCCTCGCTCAGGTAATAGCCCCGGATCTGCGTCTTCCGGTCGAGAAGGATGAAGCGCGCGCTGTGGGTGACCTCGTACCTCAGGCCCCCTTTCCCCGGGAGAGGAGGGGTTTTGTGGTGGGCGAAGGCGGCGGGTGGGGAGAGGAAGGCCCCGGCCCTTCGAAGGAGGGTGCGCGGGCCGTACGCCGGGGAGAGATTTTTTCCCGCGCTCTGGGTGCCGTAGGCGAGGTTGAATCCCTCGCGGGCGAGCCGGGCGATCGCTGCTTCATCTCCAGCGAGGAAGTGCCACCGGTCGGGATCCGCTCGCAGGGAGAGGGCGTAGCGGGCCAACACCTCGGGGGTGTCGTGCTTCGAGTCCACGCTGACCGAGAGAACCCGCAGGCCGGTCTTGGCGTCGAATTCCTTCAAGATGCGGGCCAATTCGACCGCCTGGAGGGAGCAGGTGTCTTCGCACCGCGTATAAATGAGGTTCGCGATCCAGACTTTCCCAAGAAGGTCGGCGCGCGTGAAGGGGCGCCCGCGGGAGTCGGTGAGCGAAAAGTCGGGAAGGGACTTGTAGACGGGAAGCGCGGGCTCGGCGCGCAGGAGGCGCCAGGCGACGGCGGCCAGGAGAACCGCGAGGACGGCCGCCGTCGCAGGCATCCAACGGGCTCGCTCAGAAAGGCTCACGGATACGATCTCTTGGGTACACGGCGGCGAGGGCCACGGCGAGCTCGATGGGGTATTAGAAGTTGGGCATCACCGCCAGCACGACGGAAGTGCAAAGAATGAGCGGCACGAGAGCGATAAAGGCGAGGGTGAGATTCTCGAACCGCAGATGCATGAAATACGCGGCCACGAGACCAGCCTTGGCCAGCGCCATGATCACGAGGAAAAACCCCTTGGGCAGCTGCGGATAGCTGGGGCCCGCTTGGGGAACGCTGGCCACTACCTCCAGGATGGTCAGGATCAGGATCCACCAATAGATGGCCATGTAGTTCACGTGATGATCTTCGTGTGTGATGTGCGCGGTGGCCATGCGTTCCTTTCCCCAAGCGTCCGCGGCCCGCTGGTGTCCGGGCCGGGCCTGCTACAAGAGATAGATGAAGGTAAAGACCAGGAACCAGATTAGATCGACGAAGTGCTAGTAAAGCCCGACGATCTCCACCGCGTTCAAATTCGCGGCGGAGTAGGCACCCTTTTGGTCGTTCCACCAGATGATGCCGATGTAGATGACGCCCCCGGTCACGTGCATTCCGTGGAAGCCGGTGATGATGAAGAATGTGGTGCCGAACAGGGAGGCGCCCCAGGGGTTGCCCGCCAGGCCGAGCCCTTAATGGGTTAGATTTGTCCATTCGAAGGCCTGCAGGCCGAGGAAGAAGAGCCCGCTCAGCATAGTTAGTCCCAGAAACCGGGATAAGCCTTTCTGATCCCCCCACTTGAACGCATCCAGCCCTTTGACCATGGTCACGCTGCTGCAGATGAGCAGGAAGGTCATGAACGCCGTGAGGGAGATGCCCAGATCGTCCGAAGGATTGGGCCAGTTCTCGCTCCCGCCGCGGATGATGGCGTAGCCGGCCAGCAGGGTGCCGAAGAACATGGCGTCCCCCGCAAGAAAGATCCACATTCCCAGCTTGCCCCAGTTCTCCGGGGTCAGCGAGGTTTTGGCGAGTTCGATCGTGTGTTCTGCGTTAGCCGCTGGATTCAACTTCCGCTTTCCTGTTCAGAGAAACTTCCGGTTATCGAATGATTGGCGCGCGGCTCCTTCTGCCCGCCGCGGTTTTTCGCAAAAAAGAAAACGCCGCCGACGGTGCCGGCCACGGCGAAGGGCATGCTGGCAAGGAAGAGAAAGCTCCAAAGAAAGCCCTCGTCAGCGTCCAGCCCGCACACGCTGCATGCGAGGGCCCAGCCCGGCGCGGCTAGAAGGACGCCTGTTGAAATAGTTGCTGTAAAATAAAGCTTTTTCAAGAAAATCATAGTCTCAAAAGTATGGCATCGCACCGGGGGGGATGTCAACGAAACCCGCCGGATGAAGTCAAATCAAATAGACGAAAACGAACAAAAACGGCCAGAGGCCGACGACCAGATGCCAATACATCCCGAGGATCTGGACCCCGGTGTGGCGGCTGGCCGTGTAGCGCCCCAGCCCGGCCTGGATTAACACCGCGAGGAGCCAGATGCCTCCCCCCATGACGTGGACGGCGTGGGTCCCGATGATTACGTAGAACGTCGAGCCATAGGTGCCCGAGGAGACCTTAAGGCCGAAGCGCAGGAGTCGGACCCACTCGAACCCCTGGATTGCGAGGAACAGGACGCCCAGCACCCCGGTAGCGGCCAGCCCCCACAGGAGGGCGGAAGAGTCTCCCCTGGCGATGGCCCGCCGGGCGGCGGCCATGGTGAAGCTGCTCAGGAGGAGGAAGCCGGTGTTCACCGCTGTGACCGCCGCCGGAAGGTGGGGCAGCGTGGGGGGCGGCCAGGGCTGGCCGCCGAACCGGAAGACGAAGAAAGCGGCGACCAATCCCGCGAAAAACATCACCTCGGCGGCGATGAAAACCATCATCGCAAGCTGGGCGTTGGTCAGACCGGACCCCCCTTCCCCGGCCGGGCCCGGCTCGGGCGGGCCGCCCCCCTCGCCCCCGTTCGACGGCTCGTCCCCCCGGGGGGGAGACGAACCCGATCCGATTCGCCTCCCGGCGGGAGGTTTTCTATCCGCAATGTGTGATCCCACGGACAATCCTCTTCCCGGGCGGCGGCGTCTTTTCGCCCCCTCAGTTCTTCGTCAAAACGACCGCCACCGACGCCAGGACGATCCCGCCGATGAGGGCGAGAAGAAGGAGGGCGAGGCGGAGATTCCTGGGCTGATCCTTCGGGGTTTTCAAATTCGCCATCCGCTATAACAAGCTTCTGTCTATCACGAGGGAGAGGAGCAACAGCGGCAGGTAGACCAACGATGCGATGAACAGGCGCTGCGCCGCGGCGACGGTCCGGGCCCGCGCCATGTGGATCCCAAACCCCGAGAATCCCAACCCCAGCGCCAGCGCCGAGAAAAAGTACAAACCTCCGCCGTATCCGCCCAGCGAGGGAAGCAAACTCATCAGAAGCAGGGCGATACTGTAGCGGACGGCCTGGCGGCCCGCTTTTTTCCAGTCCGGCTCGTCCACCGACAGGAGGCGTATGCCGGCCTTCGCGAATTCCTCCCGGTAGAGCACCCCGACAGCCAGGACGTGGGGAATTTGCCAAAGGAACAAAACGGCGAACAAGAACCCTGCCTCCATCCCGACGGCGCCCGCTCCCCCCGCCCACCCGATGACGGGTGGCAGTGCGCCCGACACGGCGCCCACCATGATGTTTCCCGGCGTCATTCGCTTCAAGGGGGTATAGACGAACAGGTAGAGCGTTGCCGAGAAGGCCGAAAGGACACCGGCGAGGAGGTTCACAAAAACCGCGAGGAGGAAAACGCCAGCCAAGGTGAAGAACACGCCGAAGCCGAACGCTTCGCCCCGGAGCAGGCGGCCCGAGGGGAGGGGCCGCTCCCGGGTCCGCTTCATTATTGCGTCGATCTTCTGCTCGGCGAGTTGGTTCAGGGCGAGCGTTCCGCCGGAGGCAAGCGCGATTCCGGAGAGCGTCAGCAGGAGCAGGATGTAGTCCGGCCTTTCCGCGGAGGCGAGAAGAAATCCCATGGCGGTTACCGCCAGCACCAGTAAAAGGAGGCGAGGTTTCGTCAAGGCGAGGAATGCGAGGGCGCGTCGGGAGATGCGTTCCGCGCCGAGGGGGAGCGCCGCTGTGAGGATGTTCATCATGTCGCGGCCTCCCGGGCGAGCAGGCCGCCTTCCGCCTTCTCCCCGCCCCGGGATCCCGCCCGGTAGAGGCGGAGGCACAGGAACAAGGAGGCGGCGATGAGGAGGGAGCCCCCCGCCACGTGGGCGGAGGTGATGAGGACGATGGCCCAGGGGGTGGTGAAACCCTCCATTGGGGTGTACTTCACGAGCCAGGAAAGCGCTCCCAGAAAAATTTGTGCAAAAACCAGCGCGACCAAGGCCTGGGCCGGAAGGGCGGCGGCCGGGGCCTCCTCCTTCTGTTTTAGAGTCCGCGCCGCCACGTACACCGCCAGGAACAGGACGAGGACCCCGAGCAGGAGGTGGAGGTCCAGGCTCCCCCCAGTGTGGCGGAGGAGCACACCGAAAACGGTCTGGGCGTAAAGGAGGACGGCGAGAAGGATGGCGAGCCGCCGCAGCCAGGAGTCCTCCTCCGCCTTCCCCATGGGCGCGGCCCGGGCGGTGAGGGCGGCGATGCACGCCATCAGGCCGAAGAAGAGCTGTGCGGTGATGGCGTGAACGATGGCCAGATCGTGCTCGATCAGTATCACGCGCAGCCCGCCGAGCACCCCTTGCAGGATGACCAGGAGAAGGGCGGCTCCTCCCAGCCAACGCATCCCGCTTCGGCGGTCCGAGACCCAAAGGGCCGCAGCCGTCAAGACGGTCAGAATCCCCACGGCCGAGCCGAGAAGCCGATGCGTGTGCTCGAAGAGAACGCCTCCCACCATCCGGGAGAAGGGAAAGAGGAACATATTATAGCCGAAGGTGGTGGGCCAGTCCGGGACGGCGAGGCCCGCGTTCAGGCTCGTGACGAGCCCGCCGGCGAAGATCAGGGCCAGTGTAGAGGCTGTGGTCAGGAGCGCAAGGCGGTGGGGCCACCCGCTTCCCGCCGGCCGCGGGGAAGGGGCTGGTTGCGCGCTTTGGGCCATTTTGGGAGGACTCCTCCGGTACCGACTGCCTAGTGCGCTGTGGCCGCCTCCATCGCCTTCGTCTGGGGGGCCCAGTCGTTGCTTTCCTGGGGCACGCTGTACTCACAGGGCCCCCGCTAGATGACGGGGAGGGACGGGCCGAAGTTTCCGTGGGGGGCGGGGGTGGACGCCACCCACTCGAGGGTGTTCGCATTCCAGGGATTCCGGAGCGATAAGTAAAAACGCGGGCCGGAGCCCGACACTTTTCCATATCACGCCGGGGAGGCGGGCCGCCCGCGTGCGAGCCCCGGTTTTCGCCTCCGGGGTCGTATGAACCGTGTGGAGTCTAAATGATAAAAAGGGAGATTTCAAGCATTCGGAATTGGACAATTCGTGGAGGAAATTCCCCCGGCCAGGGGGGCGATTCCACGCCCGCCATTCGCTCGGGGCCGGCGGGAAGGTTCGCCCGCTTTACCGGGGATTGCGCTCTCTCCCCCTTCATTCTCTTGACGGCCCAAGAGGTGGTTCGGTAGATTTCCCGCCTGTGGGGGCAATTTGCTCCGAGAAAAGGGTTTTTTCCGGTCATTTTTCCCGCGCCTGTAGCTCAGCTGGATAGAGCGTCTGACTACGGATCAGAAGGCCGGGAGTTCGAATCTCTCAGGGCGCGTTAATGCAGGACAGAGTTTTTCGGAACAGGGAAGGAACAGAATGCCCTGGAACTTTCCTGAACAGGCAAGGAACAGAATGCCCTGGAACTTTCCTGAACAGGAACAAGGAACAGAATGCCCTGGAACTTTCCTGGGCGGGGAACAGAATGCCCTGAACAGGAACAGAATGC
>CAZUHN010000031.1:0-7421 GCA_964620535.1 uncultured Nitrospinaceae bacterium
CCGACCTCATAGCGCCCTGGGCTACCGACCACCGGCCCCCGAGGCGATAGAGCCACCTCCTCCAGGCTTCGCTACGCTTCGCCTTCCGGAGGTGGCTGCAGGACTAACATAAGGGGTGGTACCACTATCGGGGGCAGGTCAATGGTGAGCACGATAAAATGCCTCCTCTTTAAGTTAGCCAATCATAAGATTTCAATCGCCGGAAGAAGTGGGACCTCGGCGCGGCGCGCCTTTTCGTCACCGCAGCAGACCCGCCAAACCTTCCGGCAGGAAAATAACGAAGGCGATGAGCATCGCGCCCACCGCCATGAGGTTGTAGACTGCCCCGAAGATCCTCAAGTACTCGATGAGGAAGTGAATGACCATGGCCGCCACCGGCCGATTTATTGGACAAGAAGGGGTTGGCCGAGTTACGTTGACGGCTTGGCTGTTTATGCGGATCAACAAAGTATAATGTATATCGTGCAGGAGGTTGTCCCCGAACCGACAAGGAGCGGATCCCGGGGAGTTTTCAGCCCCTCGCCCGCACCCCGCATCCAAGCCCGTTCGCAATGATGATGCGCTGGATCTCGCTGGTGCCCTCGCCGATCTCAAGTCCCTTTGCGTCGCGGTAGTAGCGGGCCACCGGGAACTCACCCTCCATGTAGCCGTAGCCGCCATGGATCTGAACTGCCTCGCCAGCGGCGTCAGCGGCCAACTCCGAGGCGACGAGTTTGGCCATCGCCGCTTCCTGGCGATAAGACTCGCCACGGTCGTAAAGCCATGCCGCCTTCATGGTGATCAGCCGCGCCATCTCGACGCGGGTGGCCATTTCGGCGAGCTTGAAGCCGATTGCCTGATGTGAAGAGATCGGCTTGCCGAACTGCTCCCGCCCAAGCGCGTAGGCGAGGGATGCGTCGAGGCAGGCCCGTGCCAAACCCAGCGAAAGCGCGGCCACGCTGACGCGGCCGATCGCGAGCGTCTCGGTCGCTTGGCGGATGCTTCCGACGTCGCTTTCGCCGATCAGGTGGTCCTCCGGCAAAGCGCAGTCGTCGAAAAAAAGTTCCCGAGTGTCCATCGAGCGCCAACCAAGCTTATCGGCCTTCAGCCCGATTTCGAACCCGGGGGTACCCCGGGGCACGACGAAGAAACCGAATCGATCCTCTCCGGTGCGGGCCAGTACGATGGGACCCAGGCTCATCTCGGTTCCGACGTTTGTGATGAATATCTTCCGCCCTCGGATCTTCCAACCTTCTTTCGTTCTTCGGGCGCGCGTCTCGATTCCACTCAGGTCGCTCCCCGCGTTGGGCTCGGTGAGGGCACAAGCGCCGAGCATCTCCCCGCGGGCAAGCGGGACAAGCCAGCGGCGCTTCTGCTCTTCCGTTCCGAAGTAGAGGATCGGCAAGCTCCCGATCGTAAGATGTGCGTTCCAGCAGGCGGCCGTGGAGTTGTCGGCCGCAGCCATCTCCTCCATCGCGGAGGCGTAGGACACCGCTCCCACATCGGTACCTCCATAGTCGCTGGGAACGAGGAGTCCCATGAGCGAAAGTTCACCCATCTCACAGAACAACTCGACTGGGAAATGACGCTCTCGGTCCCACTCCGCCGCGTGGGGGCGTATTGCCCGGTCGGCGAAGTCGCGGCAGAGGTCGCGCAGCATGCGCGCCTCGTCAGGGAGAGAAAAATCCATTTCTGGGCCTCCTCAGCAGGCTGGGTCGACGAGAAGCTTGATGGCAGTATGGGGAGCCTCCGAGAGTGCCACGAAACCACTTTCGAGGATCCCTGCAAGGGGAATCGTCCTGCTGACAATCGGCTTCCACGCCACCCGCCCCTCCTCAAGCAACGCTACGGCCGCAGCCATTTCCTCATTGGTGTAGGCGCATGAAGCGAGGATCGATTTTTCATGGACAAAAAGCCGCAAGAAATCGACCGGCACAGGCTCCGAGAAGAGACCGATTACTACCACGCGCCCCCCCCGCCCGCTCGCGCGCAGCGCTGTCTCCAAAGCTTGTGGGCGGCCGACGCACTCAAATGCCAAAGGAACTCCTTCGGTCTGGCGGATCAGGGTGTGGGCGATGTCCTCTCCTGCCGAAGGATCGAAGGCGGTCGTCGCGCCCAACTCCATCGCCGCTTCCCGCCGGGAGTCCACCGGATCGATGACGAACACCTCGCTCGCCCCATGGACCCGAGCCACTTGAAGAAGGAGGAGCCCCACTGTCCCCGCCCCCACGATAAGGACAGCCTCTTCAGACCGCCATCCTCCGCGGGCCCAGGCGTGGAGGCAGGTGGCGAGGGGTTCGGCAAGGGACGCCCCATCCAGCGACAATCCCTCCGGAAGGAGATAGCAGTTGGCGACCGGGCAGACGACACGGCCCGCAAAGGCCCCGTCGGCCGCGAAGCCGATGCTGCCCAGGCGGGGACAGAGATAGTTTCTCCCTTCGGCGCACTGCGCGCACTCTCCGCACGGAAGGCAGGGATTCACGGTCACCCGGGTTCCCACGGGCGGTGCCTGAACGCCCGGTCCCAATTCGAGAACCGTCCCGGCAAATTCGTGTCCCATGACGACAGGGGGGGTCCGGCCGGTGAGGGGATGGGGGCGGCGAGGCATGAGGAGGGGGCCGTGTCGGTACTCGTGGAGGTCGGTACCGCAGATTCCGCAACGCCCGGTCTCGACGAGGACCTCGCCCGGGCCGGGCGCCGGCTCAGGAATCTCCTCGAGCCGAACGTCTCCCCTCCCGTGCCACCGGGCGGCAAGCATCGCTACGGCCGCTGGGTCCCGGCGGCGGCATTCTCTCGCAACTGCCGCTTGAGCACTTTGCCCGAAGGGTTCCTCGGCAGGGCGTCGATGAACTCTACCCCCTTCGGAACCTTGAACTTGGCCAAGTTCGCCGTGCAGCGCTCGATGAGGTCCTCAGCGGCGGCGCGCTCGCCAGGCTTGAGGACGATGAAGGCGTACGGAACCTCATTCCACTTCTCGTCAGAGATCCCGATGACGGCGCACTCGGCCACGCGCGGGTCCTCGTAGATAACCCGTTCCACCTCGGTCGATGCGATATTCTCTCCTCCGCTGATGATGATGTCCTTCTTGCGATCCACGATGTAGAGGAAGCCCTCCGGATCGATCCGGCCGATGTCACCCGTGTGGAACCATCCATTCACGAGGGCCGCCTCGGACGCCTCGCGGTTGTTCCAGTAGCCGGAGAAAATCTTGGGTCCGCGAAGAAGGATCTCACCCAACTCGTCGGGTGGGAGATCCCGGCGATCGTCGTCCACGATCCGAATGCGGAGCTGATGGGTGGGCAAACCCACTGAACCCGTCTTGCGCACCGCGTCGGCGGGCGGGAGAAAGGTGTCCCCCGATACGGTCTCGGTAAGCCCGTAGGCATCGTAGAAGCCACAACTCGGAATGACTCGCCGAAGCTCCTCGATGAGGGGGATAGGCATCTTTTCCCCACCGTCGATGATGATTCGAAGCGTCTCCAAGTTGAAGCGGTCGATGTCTTTTCGCCCCAGGATCTGGGCGATCATGGTGGGGGGGAGCCATACGTTCGTGATACCCTCCTCGTGGATCGCCGCGAGGACCCTCTCGGCGTCGAAGCGAGGGAGAATCACCACGCTCCCGCCTAGGTAGAGCACCCCGGTCGCGGGAAGATCGAGGCCTCCGACGTGGTAGAGCGGGGCCACGATGAGCGTGCGATCCTCGGCGGTAAGGGCCAAGTCCATGGCATGTGCGACGTTCTTCCAGTAGACATTGCCATGGGTAATCATGGCCCCCTTCGGGTGGCTCGTCGTGCCGGAGGTATACATGATCCGCTGCACATCAGAGAGCTCGGCCGGGGCGATGGGAACCTCCCTCCCTCCGGATCTCAGGATCCGCCCCTCGAAACTCTTCCAGCCCGCGGGAACGTCCTCCCCCACGCATAACACATGCGAGAGGCGCGAAAGCCCACTCTGAATGGGTTCGATGGCGGGGTGAAAGGCGGCTTCGGTGATGAGAACTGTGACCCCGGCGTCGCCGAGGATGTAGGCGAACTCCGGGCCCGTGAGGCGGAAGTTGAGGGGAACGAGGATCGCTCCTAGGTGGCAAATGGCGAAATATGCTTCAAGAAACTCCGGGCAGTTGTAGAGCAGGACTCCCACCCGGTCGCCTGGACCGACACCAATATCCGAGAGGCCGGCCGCGAGGGAATTCACCCGCGCACGCAGGGAAAACCACGTCAGGCGCCTACGGTCGCCGACGAGCGCCTCCCGGTCCGGGTATCGCTCGGCGCAGCGCGCTAAGATGTGACTCGGATTCACGGCTTCTTCATCCTGAAGAGCAAATTCATCCGTCCGACGGGGAGGAAGGAATAACCGAGTTCATCAAATCATAAGAGACGTTATTATCCTGAATTAAGTTTGAAGGCAAGCACCCCGGAGGAGCCTTCACACAGTCAGTCAGTCTGCATTGTCGGACCGCATCTAAAGGGAAAATCCTGATAATAAAGTTTCAGGAGGCGGTCCTTTCATCTCTTAGAAGTAGTTCCTCTTCACCCTCTCTCGTTTCTTTGTCCCAGTGCCATCTGTCCCATCGGTTGTTCGGGAAGGTTTGAATCGTTCGGAACGACAAGGGAGTCCGGCGAGTCATCCCGGATGAGTCAATCGCTCCCTCCTTTCTCAACTTTTTCCAATTCTTCCATGAGAATGGGCACGCCCATCGTGATTGTATGAATCCCCAGCACACTTGTAAGTTCAAAGACCTCCATAATCTCTTCTTTCGTAGCGCCATATTTCAGCGCGTTTTTGATGTGCTGGCTGAGTCCGGGCGCATAAAGGTGGGTAGTGGATGCGTCGATGGCGATGTAGATCAACTCCTTTATCTTGGGAGGCAATACGCCATTCTTCCAAGGGGCGGCCGAAAAATTCAAGTATGCTTCAAAAAAGTCTGGATCGATCCTGAGAATGGGATCCCATAGTTCATCCCGCCAATAACCTCTCTCTTCGATGAATTGCTCCTTCAACCGCTTTTGCTTTTCATTCAGTCCGTCGCCCATTTTGCCTCTCCTCCTATTGGCAGTTTCAGACGTTTCGTCTGTCGCCACGTCTGGGTTTGGGAATGTCCCGTCCTGTCCAAAAACTCGAACGAAGGTTATGTCGCTTCGCGGTAATAGTACCTGAGAGTTCCCCCGAGCCGCTCGCGGAAACGCACCTCGTCACCTCTTTCTCCCAAACCCTCCTCAGATTCATCATGGTTCAACTCCCTTATGATTTTCCTCTGGGAAATTGATAATTCATTTATTAATTGTTGAATTTACAAATACTTAATGGACTGAAACTCAATAACAAAGCCTTTCCCTTTTTCTCTGGTGAAGGAGGTGAGGTAAACTTGCATTTATCGGAGGAGGCGAGGCCGGGATCTGCGTGAGAAAAATATGAAAAATTACCGAACGCGCTTCAGCATTCAATCCTGTCTATGGCGAACTCCTGATAATGTAGCAATTTGATGTCTAATTGGAAATTCGCCATGCACAGGGGATAACAGGGAATTGGCTTTATAGTTATCTGCAAAACACTGGACTTTAGATTCGTTCGAATTTATTGACAGGATGGGGCTCCAATTATTGCGGAGAACAAGGGCCAAAAGTCAGGATGCAGGGTCGTACGCTGCGGTCTGGCTCTCGAGGTCGATCGCCTTCGCCTCTTTTTCTGTGAGCCTGTAGGCCTTCCCCTGGAACCCCCGGAGCATGTAGCCCCCGAAGCCCTCGTCCAGGAAAGGGTCTTTGTTCGGGGTGATGGCGTTGGCGTTCGAGCGGAAGGCGCCGTAGAGGTGGGGCAGGGTGCCGTCCTCCTCGGGGAACCACCAGCCGTGTTCGACATGGAGGACGCGGGGGTCCATGCCGTCGAAAAGCTTCGCCTTCTGGGCGCAGCGGCCCTGGCGGGTCTCGACGCAGATCCAGTCCTCGTTTTCGATGCCGAGTTCTTTTGCGGCGTCCGGGTGAATCTGGGTCCGGGGCTCGGAGTGGATGTTTCTCAAGGTCTCGACCTGGCGGTGCTGGGAGTGGAAGAAATTGGGCAGCCGCCCGCCGGTGATGATGGTGAAGGGATACTCCTCGGGGCGGTAGCGAGTGACGTGGGATATCTCGGGGGGCTCGATGTAGTGCGGCAGGGGGTCGTAGCCTTTTTCCTGCCAGACGGTGGAGAAAATTTCGGCCTTTCCGGTCAGGGTGGGGAAGCCGCCCTCGTCGCGGTAGAAGCCGTTTTCGTGTTTGCGGTAGACAATACCGTCGAAGGCGCCGCCCGCTTCGACGACCTCCGCCCAGGTCATGCCGGATTCTCTCAGGCGCTCTTCATAGAACTCGACCGCTTCGCGCCAGGGCCAGTGCTCGTCCCGGCCCATCCGGCGGAGGATGTCCCCAAGGACCTCAAACTCATCCCGCACCTCGCCCTGCGGCTCGACGGCGCGCTGGCAGCTGACGTTGCCGTAGGGCCCGTAGCCGTGGGTCTCCATGAGGCGTTCTTTTTCGAAATGCGTTGGCGCTGGCAGGACGATGTCGGCGAGCTGGGCCGAGGGAGTCATGAAGAGATCGATCTGCATATGGAAGTCGAGGGCCATGAGGGCGTCGAAGACTTCCCTCGAGTTGCTCCAGGTCATGATGGGATTCGCGCCCACGCCCACCCAGGCGCGGACGGGGTAGGGCTCGTCCGTGAGGATGGCCCGGAGGACGGCCGGGTTGTTGGCGTAACGCTTGGTCATGGGCCCGGCGCAGAGTCGGAAGCGGTCGGCGCCGAGCTGTTTTTCGTAGGCTTCGTCGGGCAGCGTCTCGCCGAAGCGGTCCGTGAAGGTGCGGCAGCCCTCATAGGAGGGCGCGGGGTGCATGTTGCCGCCCGGGATGTCGATGTTGCCGGTGATGCACTCGAGGATCATGCAAGCGCGGGCGTTTTGGTGCGCCGAGACGCACATGTCGATCCCCACGCCCCAGGCGAGGGCGGCGGGTTTTGTCGTGGCGTAGATGCGCGCGGCGCGGGCGATGTCGGCGGCGGGAACCCAAGTGATGGCCTCGGCCCGCTCCGGGGCGTAGTGCGCGCTACGGTCTTTCAGGAGCTGCCAGACGGGCCTGAAGGCCTTGCCTTGAACGAAAAAATCCCCGCAGAGGGCAGGCTCGGCGCCGGAGGCGTCCGCGGGCACGGCCAGCTGCGTTTTCTTATCCCATACGAGGAAATTCCCCGTCCCATCGCGAAGGAGCTCGTTCGTCTTCAGATCCACCAGGAAAGGGGCGTTCGTCCAATTATCGACAAATTCGCGGTCGTAGAGTTCCTCTTCGATGATGACGTGGATCATGCTCATGGCGAGGGCAGCGTCCGTTCCGGGTCGGACCCGGAGCCAGGCGTCGGCCTTCCGGGCGAGGGCGGTGCGCCGCGGGTCGATGACGATGGTCCGACCCCCGCGCTTCACGTGGGCAAGC
>CAZUHN010000032.1:0-17155 GCA_964620535.1 uncultured Nitrospinaceae bacterium
CCCGACAGGATTCGAACCTGTGACCTCAAGATTCATCACACTACAACTTTCGTTGCCATTCCATATGGAATGTTCGTGCGCTGGACTTTCCCTTCATCATGCCAACCAAAGTTGGGTTAGATGCTGCCCATCAAGTCTCTACACCTTCATCTTCCGATGCTTGGCTCGGGATTGCCATTCTACAGGTTTCCCCGAATTTGAGCAGTTCTACTCCCATTGTTTCCAATGAGGCACCCAATCTTTCAGGAATCTTGAGCTCTATCCAACTGAGCTACGAGCCCCAAAGAACACTCCACCTTCCTATATCAGAATACCTTTACACATAAAACCAAAGAGAAATGTGTATAGTTTCTAGTTACACAATTCATTCACATGTGGATTATTTGGAAAATTGACTATCACAACCTTTTTTTAATTGAATATATTGTCAGTAGATAATGAACCTATCGGTTAGGAATCCGTCGCTCTATCCTGCTGAACTAAGGGGGTGGGAATTGTGGAATTCGGCAAAAAGATTCGGCGGGCTCCATTCCCGGAAAGTTGTGCACCTTGCTCTTTCCCCAGTCGCCGAGGAACATGTCCGCCAATCCTATCAGGAACGCCGAGAAGCGAAAGGAAATTTCAAGATTGACCTCCAACGCCTCTAGGACCTCCCGTATCTCGGCGGCGGAGAATTCGCGTAAATAATTAATCAAATACTTTAATTAGACACCTGCATAACTTTTATTTATATTTCGTTATACGTTTTTCTATACGACCCTCTCGGGGCTGCTGAAGAGGCCCCTGGTCAATTCTCACGAAAATCCCGCCGCCACCCGGTAAGCGCGGAAGCCAGCCCCCGAGGGCATCCGCGAGCAGGAGGGCGTCGCCGTCGATTTGCACCAGGGTGAGGAGGTTCACGATGGTCCGCAGCCACCCCAGTCGGTCGGGCGGGGCCTCCGGATCTTCGGGAGGGTTTCCACGGTCATGCGCCCCGGTCAGTACTGGATGAGCGAGTGGATGGGGACGTTCGAGAGGCGCTCGCGCCCGTTCAAGAAAGTGAGCTCGATGAAAAACGAAAATCCCTTCACCACCCCGCCGAGGCCTTCGACGAGCTTCACACAGGCCTCCGCCGTGCCCCCCGTGGCGAGTAGGTCGTCTACGATGAGAACACTTGCCCCGGATGTGATGGCGTCACGGTGGACTTCGAGGCCGTCGGTCCCGTATTCGAGGTCGTAGGCCACGTGCTCCGTCTCCCAGGGGAGTTTTCCGGGTTTGCGGGCCGGGACGAACCCCGCCCCCATCTTGTAGGCGAGGGCGGCTGCGACGATGAACCCCCGCGCCTCCGCCCCTAGGACGACGTCGATCCCCTTTCCCATATAGCGTTCGGCGAGCATATCGACGGACAGCTGGAAGGTTTTGGGGTTTTGCAGCATCGGAGTGATGTCCTTGAAGATGATCCCTTCCTTGGGAAAGTCGGGCACGTCGCGGATGTGGCGGCTGAGTTCTTCGTGATCGCTAGACATGACGCTCCTCGGCGCGGAAATATCAGGGCAAAAATGATAGCGGATCGCGCGGTTTTGTGCGATGGCGGATTTCGAAGTGGAGCTTTGCGGCTTCGGTCCGTCCGGTGGCTCCGACGCGGGCGATGACTGCACCGCGCCTGACCGCGTCCCCTTTTCGAACCAAGTTGCGCGCGTTGTGGGCGTAGACGGAGTGATACTCGCCGCCGGCGTGGCGGATGATGATAGTCCGGCCGTAGCCGCCGGGGCCCCAATCGCTGAAGATCACCTCTCCGGAGGCGGACGCCTTGACCGTGGCGTTCGGGGTGGCGAGTATGTCTATCCCGTCATATTTGGTTCCGCGCCGGGTCCCGAACCGCGTGAGGATCTTCCCCCGCACCGGCCAGGTGAACTTGACCCTCTGCCCGCTTCGGCTTAGACGCGGCTTCGATTTCGCCCCTGGCCCATCCTGCGGGGGAACGGCCCATTTCGGCCTCCGGCGCGGGGGGGGAGTCGATTCCGCCGGAACTACCTTGCGCATGCCCACGGCGCCCGGGATGAAGATTTTTTGGCCGACCTCCAACCGGTTCGGATCGGGGATGCCGTTCAGGACGGCCACCTGTTCGATCTCCACCCGGTAGGCGCGCGATATGCCCCAAAGGGTGTCGCCCCGCTGGACGGTGTGGTACACCCCTCGCCGGTAGTCCGTCCGTTGGACATCTTTCTCCAGGGAACCGAGGCATCCTTCCAGGAGAAGGACCGCAGCCAGGGCGAGGGCGAACCCCACCCCTTGCCGCGCGCGGATTACGTCCGGCAGTCGCCTAGCCATCCGCGGCCATCCTCACCGCTTCCTCAGGATCGTCCGTCTCGAGGACGCCGGGCGGATTTTCACGTCTTCGAAGCGAGACCACCCGGCGGCCGAGCTTCAGCCCGAGCGCGATTTCCGAAAGCGTTCCGAAAGAACCTTCCAGGGCGACAAGGGCGGTTGCCGAGGCGGCGATGATGGCGTTCCGGGCGTGGCCCATCCCGGTGCACACGGCGACCTCGATGAACGGGTTGGCTGCGGAGGCGTCGTACCCGGGAAGGATCCCGACGGTGAGTCCGTGCGCCTCGCGCGCCCCGCGCGCAGCGGCCTCCATGACCCCGCCCAGGCCGCCGCAGACGAGCACGGCCCCGCGCGCGGCGATGAGGCGCCCCACCTCCTCGGCTAGGCGCGCGGCATCGGCCGAGGGATTCGAGTCTCCGATGACGGCGATGAGAGGCTTCACGGACTGGCTGCTCTATGGGCGGGGGGCCGGAAAAAAACCGGGCGGCAGGGAGGAACCTTCAATAACTAATCGTATTTTCGAGCCCTCCGCCCTCCGGGTCAAGGGAGGTGCGAGCGCTCTGTTTTTCTTACAAGGGGTGTCAGGCACCCCGCTCCTTGATTTGATCGTGTAGTCTCGCGACGAAGTGCTTTTGCAGCTCATCCGCCCGGTGCTTGTGAATTTCGGGGACGGGCCGCCCCGGGTCGAGCAGCCTGATCCGCTCCACAGCTTCCTCCCGGCCCATGCCCCCTTCGATCGCACGTCGGACGGCACCGATCTCCTCTTCCAGGGCCTGTTTCATTTCGCCGAACACGTCGGCCCCCGCCGCCGGCCCGTGCCCGGGGACGACGACCTCCACCTCCATCTTTTCAAAGTGATCCAGCGTTTCGAGCCATTCGAAGGGAAGCGCGTCCTGGTGCCAGATCATCGTCTTGTGGAAAACGTTGTCTCCCGCGAAGAGTACCCGGTCGGCCGGAAGGTATACCGCCGTGTCCACCGGAACGTGGCCGGGCATGCCGAACGCCTCGATGGTGACGTCCCCGAGGGTGAGGGTGAGGCCCCCGGCGAAGATGATGTCGGGTTCCTGCGCCCGGTAGCCCGCCGCCATGCCCGCCCCCTCCGGGTCGATCCGCTCCGCGTACGGCTGCGGATCCTTCATGGGGTTGAGGCCGAGGACGCTGTCCTCCCAAAATCGCGCCCGGACCTCCTCGTGCGCGATGATCGTTCCGGGCATGAAAGCGAGGCCGAAGAGGTGACCGATGTGGTGCTCAGTGGGAATGAGGTAGCGAATTTCGCCGAGCTTCTCAGCCTCCCCGCGCCACCGCCCCGCCCGGGACGGTTGGTTGGGACAATCGATCAGGATGACCCCCGCGGCGGTCCGGATGGCGCTGACCGTCGCGCAGCCGTCGTTCGGGTCGATGAAAACGCGGGGGCTCACCTGTTCCAACGGAATGATTCCTCCTCATCCGTACAGGAGGTCCGCGGGATTGCTCTGCACCATCCTTCGAATGGCCTTGGGCGGAAGCCCCTCCTCCAGCAGGATCTCGATGAAGATGCGGAGGGCCTCGGCGGGCGGCGGGTTGTGGAGCTGGCCCGCGTCCGAGGAGATCACGACGCGTCCGGGGCCGATCTTTCCGATGGCCTCGGCCATCTCGCCGACCGGGAGGGTCCACCAGCGCGGGGAGATCTCCATGAAAGTGTAGTTGAGCCAAGCGCCCGCCCGGGCCAGCTCCTCCTGAAGCGTGAAGGGGATTTTCAACCAAAATGGGTGGTCGATCACGACCTTGCGGACTCTTCTTTCTCTCGCGGCGGCGGCGAGAATTTGGATTTCGGGAGGGGAAAGGTGTCCGCAGCTCAGGATGATGCCGGCGGTGGCGATGAGGTCGAGGATGTCGTATAGCGCGGGTTTCACCTTCCCGTCCTCGCCGGCGATCTCGATGGGGGGGCGGGCCGTGAAAGCGGCTGCGGCGTCGTTCCCTTCCCCCACCTCCTCCATTGCGATCCCTTTGTAGCCGCCCTTCACCCCCGTCACCTCGGCGTGGTGTCTGGCGTCGACCGTGGGCATGAAGATCTTCTTCGCGCCGTAGCGGATGGCGGTCTCGACGGCGTACGGATTCAGTCCTCCCACCGAGTGGTTCAGGTTCAGGCTCCCGAAGACGTCGATCCCGGTCACAAATCGCCGCACGAGGGGCATCCGATCGGCGGTGCCCTGATGGTGGCATTTCATGAGGACGGCGCGCATTCCCACGTCCCGGGCTTGCCGGGCGATGTCGATGTGGTCGAACAGGCGCGCGAATACGTCCGGGGCCGAGTGAATGTGGATATCGCTCGCCCCTTGCAGGAGTTCCAGGTCTGGCCGCACGTCGTTTTTCTCCTTTTTCGCGGGATCGGAATTTGCCCATTATGCCCATATTCTGCGGGGATACCCACCGCGTCTTCGGTTTGACACGGATTTTCCGGGATTCTAATCTTCTTGGGCTTCCTCAAGGCATTATGAAGAAGCCCAAAAAATCGCCGTTCCGAAAGCTCGGCGCATCCCGAAAAGGTGAAAATCGCAAGGAAAATCGTTTCGGTGTCCCGGCGGCACATTCCAATCCAAGGAGCAGAAAATGGCCAAGCAGCCGATTCAGACCGACAAAAACCTTCCCCCCATCGGGCCCTTCGCCCAGGGGGTCAGAACGGGCAACCTCATTTTCGTTTCTGGCTCGGTGGGGCGGAATCTTTCGGGGAAGATGGCGGGGGACGGGGGGATTGCGGCCCAAACTCGCCAGACCCTCGAGAACATCAAGGCCGTCTTGGAGGAGGCGGGGGCCACTCTGGACAACGTCGTGAAGGTGACCATATTCCTGACGGACGTGAACGATTACGCGGCGATGAACGAGGTCCGCGCGGAGTATTTCCCGGACCCTGGCAACCGTCCGGCGAGCTCAGCCTTCATTGTCGCCGGCCTGGTGTCCCCGGAGTACAGAGTCGAGATCGAGGCCATCGCCACCCTGGATTGAACCGTGTGGTGAGATTCATCGCCGGGTGGTTTTTTGGGATGCTGGCGGCCCTGTTGACAGATTCCGGAATCGCGGCGGCCGAACGGAACGGAAAGATCAATGTCGTATGGGGATTCGGGGGAAGCGACGCCCTCCTGGGGTACGACGTTTCACGGGACAAGCGGCGAAAACGCGACGTTCCCGCGCCTCCGGCTGGACAATCCATTGATTATGATGGTCGGGGCGAGAGGATTTGAACCTCCGGCCTCCTGCTCCCGAAGCAGGCGCGCTACCAGGCTGCGCTACGCCCCGTTCCAAACGGTTCGCCTTAAATTTAACAATATAAAAGGGTTATCTGCTATTTCCTCGAAAGATCATACCTTTCGTCCCTTCGCTTTTATATCGCCTATCAAGATGTGTTTCATGAGTACATCATCGTTGGGCACAATATTGAGCGCCGCCTTTTACCCAATCGGCGGGTGAGTCAACCATGAATTGTCCGGCTTGTCACGGCACAGGCCGAGACTCCGGACATCCATGCGGGTGCGGCGACGCCGTCTCCCGCCCCTTCTGAGAGGGTATCCGCCCGATCCGAAATCCAATCCCGGCAGAGCCGTCAGGGATGAATCACCACCTTGATCGACTCGTCCGCCTCCGCCGCCAGGCGAAATCCCTCTCTCGCCTCATGGAGCGGCAAACGGTGGGTGATCATGTCTTCGACGTTGACCCGCTTTATCCGGATGAGTTCGATGGATTGCATCAGATCCGACGGAGCGGCGCCGTAGGTGGTGGAGATGGTTATCTGCTCGTGCCAGAGGCGGTTGAGGTTCAGACTTGACCGGTAATCCGGATCGGGCGGCGCAAACAGCTGAACGAGGCCGCATCGCTCGGCGCACTCGAACGCGGCCTCGGCCGCCGAAGGCGAACCGGCGCACAAGAAAGTCCGGTCGGCCAACTTGCCGTCGTTCGCATCGCGCAAGGCCGAGGGAAGATCGTCTCCCGTCGGCAGGGTGTGTGCTCCAAACCTTTCGGCGGCCTGGAGGCGATACTTGCTGATGTCCGTGGCGAAGATCTTTCCCGCGCCGGTGGCCATGGCGAGTTGTACGTGCAAGAGTCCCGACATGCCGCTTCCGATGACCAAGACACTCTGCCCAGGCTCGATCGCCGCCGCCCGGTGGCCGCGTACCACGCACGCCAGCGGTTCGATGAAGACGCCCGCATCGTAGGAAACCTCCTCGGGAAGGCGGAAGGTCCCGGTGGCCACGTTGATGCGAGGGATACGGATGTATTCGGCGAAGCCGCCCGGATCGAAGTTCGTCGCGCGCAGCGTGTCGCATGCCGTGTGGTCACCGCGCAGACAGAAACGGCAGGCGTTGCAGGGAACGTGATGGGAGATGAACACCCGATCTCCGACCCGGTAGCCTTCGACGCCCTCACCGAGTTCAGCGATTTCACCGGTCGCCTCATGGCCGAGCACGCGGGGGGCCGACTTGATCCGGTACCATTCCATGACGTCGCTGCCGCAGATGCCGCTCGAAACCGTGCGCATCAATAATTCACCGCCGCCCGGTCTCGGTTTGGGGACCTCTTCGATCCGAATGTCATCGTTGCGGTAGTAGACGGCCGCTTGCATGACGTTTTGAACGACTTCCGGCGAGGCCGCGCTCACGCCGCTCCCGGTGATCCGACCGGCTCCTCGCGCCTCATCTCCTCAAACGCCTCGCAGGCCTCCGCCGGCTTGAGGTTGCCGTGGACGACCGCGCGCACGGCCTTGATCATCGCGACGGGGTAGTCGCTCTGGAAGATGTTCCGTCCCATGTCGACGCCGGCGGCGCCCGAGTCCATCGCCCGGTAGCAGAACTCCAACGCATCCCGTTCAGGGACTTTCTTGCCCCCGGCGATGACGATGGGCACGAAGCATCCGCGCACGACTTTCTCGAAACCTTCGCAATAATATGTCTTGACCACATTAGCCCCGTGTTCGGCGGCGATGCGCGAGGCGAGACCGAGGTAGCGGGCGTCTCGAGCCATCTCCTTTCCCACCGCCGTGATACCCAGGAGGAGAAGTCCCTCTTTCCTCGCCTCGTCCGACATTCGTGCGAGGTTCATGATGGTCTCTTTTTGGTAGCGGGAACCGACGTAGATCGAAACCGACACCCCCTCGACGCCCAGACGCTTCGCCTCGGCCGCAGATACGGTGATCTCCTCGTTCGAGAGCTCGCGATCGATCATCTCGGCCTTGATCTCTTCGCGCAGGGCGCCCATCTTTGCCCGGTCCGTCATGCCCTGCGAGCGGATCTTCCACTCCCGCTCGAACTCGATAGGGTCGGAGTAAACAATGCTGTTGCCCCCCGAGGCCCGGAGGATGATGGGGGCAGGATTGTCGGCGGGGAGGTCGTTCATGAAGATGCCCTTCGTCGGACTCAGGGCATCGCAGTGAGTCACGAGGGGCGCGAGAGTCTTCGAAGGTTGTTCCAGGCCCGTCGTCGGACCCTGAAAATAACCATGATCTACGGCGAGCATGACGGTCCGGCCCGTTTCGGAGTTCATGATCTTCGCGACTAGGCTTCCCGCTTTGGCAACCATCATCGCTTCTCTTTATCGTGTAAAAGAGTGTCGTCCGTTCGGATTCGCCGCCAAGCGGCATAGACTGCCCGCTAGCGGTTTCTCATAGCAGGCAGGAAGAGATCAACCCCTCGGGCAAGCTGGAGTGCTACCGCATAGAAAACAGGTATCTGTGCTCGGGCGTGTAGCCACCGCGAATTGACTCTACACGTTCTGGTCTAATTGACTATGTTCGGACAAATTATTCAAAGAACAAAATCCTCCACGTCGATTGTGACCGAGGGACCGAGATGATCCGCGTATTTGACCGACTTCCTTTTTAGACCCCTCAAGGGCGCCGGTTCGTTGATGCTGGGAACAAGATCCGCCCCCACGGTTTCGAGCCTTCGAAGCATAACGAAGGTGCTGTCCGAGAGCGGGGCGATCCTTGGCATCACTTCTTTCCTTTCCAGAATCATACCAACCTTCATGGGAAATGATTCCCTGACGGATATGGCCGTGAACGTTTCTGAGGCCGAAGAGGAAGGCTTCCTCATCGGGTCGCTGTTCCCGGTACCCGCGACAGTAGTTCCAAATAAAGCCTTCTGGGTAACCGTCAATCTTGCGGTATATAGAGAAGATCTGGGCCGGGACAGGCCAATGGTTTACGATTTACAATAGGGAATTGGTCGATATGGCTTTCGGCTACCTCATGGACGTTGATTTCACGCTCAAAGTCCTGTCGATGAACAAGTAACTCGGAAAATTCGACAAAAAAGCGACGAAGCAAATCAGGAGCCTCAACGTGGAGGAGGTCGAGAGGATCATTATCAAGAAAAAAGATTATGTCTTCGATTGCAACTATATGATTTATTGTAATCTAGATATGTAGTCTGGTGCATGCCTTGAGTCTCACAGGAGGACGCAAAAGAAAGGCGCAAACCTGTGCACAAAGTCTTGCAAGTATTTGATGTTTTCGTGGGGTTCGCGAGTTCCCAAAACGGGTGCGTCGCAAGGGGGGGCGTTTTCAGTCATACCCCGCCGGCGGCAGGAAACCGCCGATGGCGTCTCGCATCAAACGGGCGAAATGAATCGCGGTGCGATCCGCCAAGTGCGCCGCCACGATCTGCAGGCCGGCAGGCAGGCCGGCGGCGGTGATTCCCGCCGGGGCCACCGTGGAGGGTAGATAGCAGACGCCCGAGTAGCCCGCCCAGAACAGCTGATCGACAGTTGGCTCGGGTTTGCCGTTGACCGTTATGGTTCGGTCGGCGCGCTGGCCCTCGTGATCGTGCGGGAACGCCGCCGAGGCGGCCGTCGGGCACAAGAAAATATCATGGGTGTCGAAGAATTGTTGCCAAGCCGCCGCCATTCTCGCTCGGCGGTTGTTGACGGCAAGCCAGTCGCGGTGGTTCATAGTCACTGCACGGGCTACGGTTGCGGCACTGGACTTGTCGCCGGGCGCCAGCTTGCGTGCCCGTTCGGCGAGTTCGGAAATTTCGTCTTCTCGCTGCCGCACGCTCGTGGCGGACCGCATAAGCGTCAAATAGACCTGATGGCTGTCGGTGGGATCCATCGGCAGTTCCGGTTCCCAGTCCACCTTCAGGCCCGCCTTCTCGAGCCCGGAAATGGCGGCGGTCAAAAGACCTGTCATTTCGTCGTCCTGGGCTCAGACCGGGCTGCGCAGCATGACCGCGGCGCAAAAATCCTTCAGGCCTTGCCGCGGAGTCGGGGGGAGCGCCAGCCGCCAACCGGCATGATGCGGCCGGTCCGGCCCGGCCAAGATATTCAACGCGGTTTCCAAATCATTCGGGTCACGGGCCAGAGGGCCAGCGACGGAGATATCGGCATCGGCGTCCACGCCCGGCTGGCGCGCGCCGCGCATCGGCACAATGCCATAAGTGGGCTTGTGGCCGTAGATGCCGCAATAATGTGCCGGATTCCGGATCGATCCTCCGATGTCGGTGCCCACCTCCAGGGCGGTCATGCCCGCGGCCAGAGCCGCCGATGCCCCGCCGGACGATCCCCCGGGAGTCAGGCTCGGATCCCATGGGTTGTTGGTTGTGCCGTATATCTCGTTAAAACTTTGCCAGTCGGCCAGCATATAGGGTACGTTGGTTTTGCCGAAAACGATCGCGCCGGCGGCCAGCAGACGCTCCACCACGGTGCTGTCGGTGTCCGCGATGTTGTCGCGGTTTTCCATCACGCCCCAGGTGCTGGGCGTGCCCCGCAGGTCGAAGCACTCCTTCACCGTCACCGGCACCCCGTGCAACGGCCCCCAGCTCTCCCCTTTCGCCGTCGCGGCATCAGCCTCCACGGCTCGGGTCCGGGCCGCGTCCAGGCACCGGACCACGACGGCGTTGATGCCGCCGTCGAAGCGTTGCAGACGATCGATATAGAGGTCCAGAAGTTCGGTCGCGGTGATCTCGCGGCGGCGGATCCGATCCGCGAGATTGGTGGCCGAGGCGAACGCGATATCAGACATGGAACGGTTCCTTGTGCGGCCAGTCTATGTCAGAGCCGAGCCCTCTGAAGGCGGATCTTTCGGCCCCTAAATTCATATTTTCTTCCGGAGCGATCGCCCTGCCCGGCTGCGCTGCGCACCGTGGATTTATGTCTCATCAGGCCAGCCGAACTCGCCGACCAGTTTTACGTAGACGCAATTGACCAAGGTCTCGGGCCCCCGGAATTTCCCTTCTGATTCGCATTCGTACCGGACGAGCCGCTGTAATGATCGGTCTCCCACGGGCAGGACCAGGCGGCCTCCTGCCCCGAGTTGACTGAACCAGGGCCGGGGGGGAACCCGGGCCGCCGCCGCCGCAACGATGGCGTCGAAGGGCGCCTCGTCCGCCCACCCGTAGCTCCCATCCGAGGCGCGAAGCAGAAAGTTCGAGTAACCCAGAGTCTCGAGGTGGCTACGGGCGGCATCGGCAAGGAACGACAAGCGTTCGATGGATCGTACGCTGCCCGCCAGTTCCGACAAGAGGGCGGTGACGTATCCTGAGCCCGCTCCGATCTCAAGCACTTTTTCATCGCCCCGGAGGCGGAGGGCCTCCAGGCTGATCGCCACCATGTAGGGCTGCGAGATGGTCTGGCCCTGTCCGATAGGAAGCGCCATATCGGAGTATGCTTGGTGGACCATCGCCTCGGGGACGAATTCGTGGCGCGGCACGCGGCGCATCGCTTCGATCACCCGGCTGTCCCGGATTCCCTTGGTGGTGATTTGTTTTTCCACCATGTCGTTGCGCGCCCGGGCCCACCGGTCACCGGCCGCCATTTTTCCCGCTTTCGCCGTACCGTTTACCGAAAGTGCCATTTTTTCAATTCTTCCATCGCACCGTAATTCGTCAGATCCAAACGAATGGGGGTTACGGAAATCTTTTTTCGGGATGCCGCTGCAAAATCGGTTTCGGGCTCGTCCACCCAACTCAGTCCATTGCCGCCGATCCAGAAATACTCCCGGCCGCGGGGATCGATCTTCTCGACGATGGAGTCGCCATACACGCGCTTTCCCTGGCGGGTGATTTCAACTCCGCTGCACTCGCCCTCGGAAATGTTGGGTACGTTCACGTTGAGAAGAACGCCTTCTCCCAACCCGCTCTGGAGGATCTTGTCCGCTATCGCTCGGGAGAAATTTTTGGCCAAATCAAAGTGAAACGGATCTCCCGGCTCCCATATGAGGGAGATGGCCACCGCGGGGACGCCAAGCAGAGTAGCCTCCATGGCGGCCGCCACCGTTCCGGAGTAGGTAATGTCGTCGCCCATATTCGCCCCTTTGTTGACTCCCGAGAGGACAATATCCGGGCGGGACTTGAGCAATCCATTGAGAGCGAGATTGATGCAATCCGTCGGAGTTCCGTCAACGGCGAACCAGCCTTCGTCGGTTTTTTCGGCTCGGAGGGGGCGGTGCAGGCTCAGGGAGTGGCTCACGGCACTTTGCTCCCTGTCGGGGGCGACCACGGCCACCTCGCCCAACGGCCGGACCGCCTGATACAGGGCGCGGAGGCCTTCGGAGGAAATGCCGTCGTCATTTGAAAGCAGGATGCGGAACAAGACCCAAGCGCTCCTCAGTTCTAACGGACGTCTTTTGCGAAGGGAGTATAGTGGGGCCACAAAAAGGTCGTCAATGATCGGCCCTTTCGCCGGAGGCGTCGGGCGACAGCTTGGATGAAATGGGACGTACGTCCTCTTTCGTGGCCTATCGGGCGGAAAGAAGATCGGGTTTCGGATCAATAGAGGGGCGGGGACGTTCGGGAATTCGACTAAAAGGAAAGTCCCGTTTCTCAGATTAGCAAGTCGACGTTGCCGGGTGTTTGCACGGAACTCGCCGCCATTGATATTGCAATGTTTTCCTGTGAGGCGATTTGTCCGCTTGCGATGAGTCGGTACACTGAAGCGCGGGCGGTGGCGACCATCAAATAATCGGCGAAGGTCGAATTCCTCGTGCGACTGCAAGAATAAGGCTGGCGGCAACCATGACGCATACCTCCTTTCTTCCCTGAAAGGAAGGATCTAGACACAAATCCTATTTGTCTATTTCCCCTATTCTGTCATGTTCCCTTATCGGCATCAGAGGGGAGGGCATAAGCGAATTGTCGAATAAAATGCGGGATTTCTCTCTCCCCGATCCCTCCCGAGTCTATCGCTTTAAGTTTGAATGTGTTCCGCAGGTGTCCGATCGACTTCCCCGCCCTGTGCGGGGGAGGAAAAATTAACATTTTCGCCCGCTTGCGTGGCCGGCCGTCCGGCGTGAAAATGCAAAAATATCAATCGGATATAGACCCCTTCTGGTCCAGGAGAAAAAAATGGTTTTGCCGAAACCCTCCCCCGTGGATGCCGAGCACGAATTTCAATTCGAGACCCGAGCGCTGCACGCCGGCCAGCGGCCCGATTCGTGGACCGGCGCCCGGGCGGTCCCCATCTACCAGTCAACCTCTTTCGTATTTGAGGACACCGCGCACGCGGCGGGTCTTTTCGCCCTTCAGGATTATGGAAACATTTACTCCCGAATCGGAAACCCCACCAATAGCGCGTTCGAAGAGAGAATGGCCTCCCTGGAAGGAGGAGTGGGCGGTTTGGCGGCGAGTTCGGGCTTGGCCGCCCAATTCCTCACCTTCTTCACCCTTTGCGATCCGGGCGATGAAATTATCTCCTCCGCAACCCTTTACGGGGGGACTTACACCCAGTTCGACGTCACTTTCAAAAAGCTTGGCATCAACGCCCGCTTTGTCGATCCTGAGGATCCGGAAAACTTCCGCCGCGCCGTTACGGATAAAACCCGAGCGCTTTACTGCGAGACGATTGGAAATCCGAAGGCGAACGTCGCCGACTTAGAGTCCATCGCCGAAATCGCCCGGGAGGCGGGCGTCCCCCTCGTTGTGGACAACACCTTCGCCACGCCGTACCTGTGCCGGCCACTTGAATGGGGGGCCGATATCGTCGTCCACTCATCGACGAAATTCATCGGAGGCCACGGGACAAGTATCGGAGGAGCCATCGTTGACTCGGGCCGCTTCAACTGGGCCAATGGCAAATTCGAAAGCATCGTCTCCCCTTCCCGGGGATGCCACGGAATGAATTTTTACGAGACCTTCGGCGAGTACGCCTTTATCATGAAGGTGCGGGCCGAGAGCCTGCGCGACGTGGGCTCCTGCCTCAGCCCGTTCAATGCCTTCCTCTTCCTTCAGGGGCTGGAAACGCTGCACCTTCGCATGGAACGCCACTGCGAGAACGCCCGGAGGGTGGCGGAATTTTTGGCCGATCATCCCCGCGTCTCTTTTGTGTATTATCCCACCCTACCCGGCAGTCCCTACCGGGAATTGGCCGATAAATACTTGCCCCAGGGGGCGGGTTCGGTCTTTTCCTTCGGGGTTAAGGGGGGCTACGAGGCGGGGGTTCGGTTCATCGAGTCTCTTGAGCTCCTCAGCCATCTCGCTAACGTGGGCGATGCGAAAAGCCTTGTCATCCACCCAGACTCGACCACCCATCACCAGCTCAGCGAAGAGGATATGCGCGCGGGTGGGCTCACGCTCGACCTCATCCGGTTGTCGGTGGGAATCGAGAATATCGACGATATTCTATGGGACATCGATCGGGCGCTTGCGGCGGCCGTGGACTAGTTTTTTTGGAAACGCGCTCCGTCCGCCGGGCGGCCCCTCGATGGAAAAGCGCGGATGAATCGAAGGAGGAAATTCTCCCGGTGGACAAACGACCCTTTCAAGAATTGAAGACGATCCTGCGAATTCTTCGTTCCATGCGACGCGTCGCCATCGTCTGCCTCTCGGCGAATCCGATGCGGCCCAGCTATTTTGTAGGCTATTATCTTCAGCGCATGGGTTTTGAGGTTGTTCCCGTCAACCCCCGCTACGACGAGATTCTGGGGCTAAAATGCTATTCAGATCTCGCCTCCTTGCCGGAGGCGCCCGAGATGGTGGATGTCTTCCGCCAACCGGAGGATGTCCCCCAGATCGCGGAAGAGGCGCTTTCCGTGGGGGCAAAAGCGCTGTGGCTCCAGTTCGGGGTGGTGAACGAGGACGCCGCCCGGCGCGCCCAGGAGGCTGGACTTCTCGTGGTGATGGACCGCTGCATGAAGATCGAGCACGGACGCTACAACGGCGGCCTTCATTGGGCGGGAATCAATTCCGGGGTGGTCACATCTAGGCGGGCGCCTACTTTATGATTTTTCCTCTAAAAAACAACGACATATCTGAACTCCATCATCCGAATTGTCAGGTTTCTTCGCAAATTCCTGCCGAATCGACGGGGTGCGGCCAAGTCCAACGCTCATACCCGAAGGAGAGAGTGTAATAGGCATTGCTGGCCTTGCGCCGGTCCGTTTTTTTTGCCCATTTCCCTAGAGAAACACTCGCGTGCGGCGAATAATTCCTACACCGAAGGTTGCAGGCGGAAATTCCTTCGGGGTACTCTTACCTGTCGTCTGTGCCAAACCCGGCATGAGGAATTCCACCGGATGAAATGGCGAATGCTGGCTGCGGCCTGGACACTTCCTCTCTGCCTCGGCTATAGCGCTCACGCTCAAACCTTAGGCGTCAGCGTTTTTCCCATCAACGGTTCCCCGCTCCTCCTATCGGGCGGTTCCCCCCCCACGCTCCTCAAAGATCCGCAGGACATTCGCCCCGGCGATCAAATACACACAGGTTCCCGGGACCGCATCCTGATCCATTTGGCCAACGAGAGCGGCTGCCGATTTCTACTCGAACCGAATGGCGTCATCGAACTCAACGTTTCCCGCGACCACCGCTTCTTTCAGGCGAAAATCGAGCGGGGGACCCTTCAATTTCCCGCCCTGCAATGCCGCGTTCCGGTGCGGATCCAAACCCCAGCCGCCAGGATTGAGGGGGAAAAATCGAGCTACCGGGTGCGGGTCAACTCGCGGGCGACAACCATCGAATTGAGCGCCGGAAAATTGAAGGCCTATTTCAGCGGCCAGGCCATTCCGCTCCGTCCCATGACGCGGACCACCTTCTCCCGATCGGGGAGACACCGAATCGCCACGATACAACAAAGGGACGTCGCCGGCTCTCTGTCCGTATTCTCTTTGGCCCCGCCCGTTCCGGGAAAAAGAAACCCCGCCAACGCATTTTCTCCGGTCTCCAAGCCCCGCGGCCGTTGACGAAGGGCCCGCCGCCGGTATAGGAAATGGTCCCATCGGGGCGTGGCGCAGTCTGGTAGCGCACTTGACTGGGGGTCAAGGGGTCGGAGGTTCAAATCCTCTCGCCCCGACCATTTATATTAATAGGTTACGGTTAGCGCCGTGGCCTATTTTTTTGTTGGGTACGCAGGAGGTAAGCACAGAGATTCGGTTACAATGTATTTCCTCTTAGTTCTGTGGGGAGGCTTCCCTTGTTTGGAAATCGGATCAGCGAGTTTACTCTCGATGACATCCTGCGCTTCGTAGCCGAATCCGTGCCAGAAGGGTTGGATATCGAATTCAAGGCGACCTTGCCGACCAGGAACGGGGATGAGTCGTGGATTGAGGAAGTCGACGATTTACCGCCCCGAGAGGCCGAGATATAGCCCCTCCCCCGTTGTGTCGAGCTGGCGGATTCCCTTCAGCTCATCGTCGCTAGCGATAGACGTCTAGGTCCGGGAAGAGTGGCGCGATTTCCTCGGGAATTCCCGTCTCGCAGGGGCCCCCTACCTGGCAGAGGCCGCACCCGATCGCCTTCGATCCGTAAAATTCCAGGAAAGTCTTTGAGGACCCGAGAAACTCCTTGAATCTTTATGGCCAATGACAACAGTAATATACATACAAAGGCTCCAGTCCTTGTTAAACTTTTGTTGCATAGTTTAAATTATTTTAGTAACATAAATTCGAAGCACAAACTTCTTGCAAATTGGTGCCGGAGTTGACGAATATAGTTAACCCACATTATGCGGCGGAACGGAGCAAAACGAGTCCGGAATCTTTGTAACCATATTATATAATTGGCTAAAATCGCCCGAGCGAGGGGATATCAGATGCTCGGAGATGGTGGCAGCCCAAAAGAGGCCCTCCGGCCTGCTTTCGACCGCTCTGTCATGATTGATTTCCGGGGCGCGAAGATAAGCTCCGACACGGGTTTTATTCTGCTGAGGGAGATCGATGAGCGCTTCGGTGTCATCGGCCCCATGAATGGTTGCCTCGAAGACCGAAGGTCCCCCGTACACACCAGACATTCCCTGGTCCAAATGATTCGCCAACGCGTTTATCAGATCGCGGCGGGCTACGAGGACTGCAACGACGCTGATTCTCTCCGGATCGATCCGGCGCTTCGCCTTGCCCTCGGCAAGGGCCACAAAGCGGGGGCGGGCCAGTCCATGCTCTCTCGGCTGGAGAACGAGGTTCTGGGCAACGAGGCCGGGCTCAAGGCACTGGGCAGTGCGCTTCGGCGTTCCACCGACGCCCTGTTATTGAAGGAGGATAAGCGGCGGCTCATCGTCGATGTCGATTCCACCGAAGACCCGGCCCACGGCAGCCAGGAGAATGCCGCCTACAACGGCCACTTAGGTGTGAGCTGCTTCCATCCCCTTTTTGCCTTCACGGGCGAAGGCGCCTGCCTGGGCGCGAAGCTTCGGCCGGCCAATGTCCACTCGGCGGATGGAGCCCTCGCCTTCCTCCTCCCCATCGTGGAGAGATACCGTCCCCGGTTCGAACTCCTCTGGCTTCGGGGCGACGCCACCTTTGCGAGCCCGGACATCTATGCCGACATTTCCCATATGGGTCCTTGAATAGAGGCACTTTAGCCTCAAATGGCATCTCCATGTAAGGATTTTCTTCTGGCACCCGATTCTTCGCAGAAATAGCTTCTCCCCGCGCTGATTTTGGGCGGGATTCGTTGCATTT
>CAZUHN010000033.1:0-2438 GCA_964620535.1 uncultured Nitrospinaceae bacterium
TTCCCCGTAGAAAAGGAAGTGGCGTAGGCTACCTTTCAAGATTGATCATCTAACCCAATGCCCCTGGCAAGAGGGGCAGAAAGAAGTCTACGCCGTGAAGAGGATCCCCCCAGGCGTGCGTGTAAGGGAAGAGCTTTCCCAGCTTCTCGAGGAGGGAGCCGAGGGCAACCCCCTGGATGCGTTCCACACCCTCTCGGCGCGTCTTATGCTCCAGGAGGCGCGGGAGAAAGACCTGGAGGAGACGCTGCTGGCGCACCTCAAGTGCCCGCGCGAGCACCACAGGTACCTTCGACGACAAACCTGTTGGAGCGCATTTTCGGCGAGGGCCGGCGCCGTACCAAGGTCATCCCCCGCTTCCCGGGAGAGAGGGCGTGTCTCAGGTTGGGCGCGGTAGCGGAAACTTCCTCTCAGACCTGGCCTACTAGGCTGCTGAGTTTCGTTTTTCTCCTCTCGTCGCATTTTTCGAGCCACCGTAAGAGAGATGGGTTTATCGGGCTACCACATTTCCTCCCCATTTAAGACCTGGAGGCTAGAGCTTAACCCACAATTCCAAAATAGCCCCGGAAAACGGGACAATATAGCGTAGACTTTTCTGGTAGTGCCGGGCCCCGTGGCACCTGCAAAACAGCCCCCCCTCTCGTCCTCCCCGGAATGGCCAGAACTTCCAGGTCCATCGCCGGAATCGTCCGGGCCGAAAGGATTGCCCTCGGTGATGACGACGAGGCTGTAGCGGATGGGCAAGACGTCTGGGTGGACCTAGATCTCCCGCACAAAACTCCTGAGCAGGTGCAACTGATCGATCTCCTCCCCTTCCAGGAGCACCTCCCGAAGGAACCTCCGGAACAAGGCAGGCTTCGCGGTCTTCTTGAGCACCTTCTGGTGCCTCGCCTCCCGCCGGGCCAGGGTCGCCACCGTGTCCCGCAACCCCTCGACATGGGCCCGCTCCGCCCTCCGGCCATGGCTACAGGACTGTCATAGGGAGCAGTACAATTATCGGAAGAGCGAATCGAAGAGGTCATTATCGCCATCCCTTCGATGCAGGATAAGAACCTCGTCGACTTCTTCGTTCCCTGTTCGGATCTCGGGGCGTCCTGCCGGCGGATACACTGTCTCATCTGACATTATTTCTTAAATCACCAACAAGCGATTTTCTGAATTCTGACTTACGGAGTTTTAGCAGTAGAAATCCTGAATGGCCTGGACCACGTATTGCTGGGCTTCTCGGCTCAGTTCAGGATATATCGGAAGGGCGAGCACTTCGCGGATCGCCTTCTCGCTTTCGGGAAAATCGCCTTGCTGGTAGCCCAGATAGCGGAAGCAAGTTTGCAGGTGGAGTGGTAGGGGATAGTACACCCCAGTTTGGATCTCACGCTCGTTCAGAAATTTCCGGAGGGCATCCCGCTTCTGGGCCCGGATGACATACTGGTGGAACACGTGGCCTTTTTCCGGAACTTCCGGTGTCTCGACCTGATCGTGGGTTAAATCCGCTTCCTCAAAAAGCGAATCATATGTGCGGGCGATCTCCAGACGGCGTCTTGTCCATTCATCCAGATACTTCAGTTTCACGAGGAGGATGGCCGCCTGAAGTGTATCGAGTCGAAAGTTCCCTCCCATTTCGTTATAGATGTATTTTTCGGCTGATCCGTGGACCCTCAGGTTTCTCATGCGGTTGCAAAGGTTTTCGTCCTGGGTAAGTACCATCCCCGCATCTCCAAAGGCGCCCAGATTCTTGGTCGGAAAGAATGAGAGGCATCCCACATCACCTACAGAACCCGCTGCCCCCAAGTTCGAGCGTGCGCCGATGGCTTGGGCCGCGTCTTCTATGAGAAAAAGGCGGCGGGATTTGGCGATCTCCAATAGCGGCGCCAACGCGGCACAGCGCCCGTAAAGATGTACCGGAAGGATTGCCTTGGTTTTGGGGGTAAGGACGCCTTCAACTTTTAAAGGGTCGATGTTGAACGATCCCGGCTCAATGTCAACGAAGACGGGCCGGGCGCCAAGACGTGCGATCACGCCTGCTGTCGCGAAGAAGGTGAACGACGTCGTCACAACCTCATCGCCCGGCGATATGCCCAGTGCCATGAGGGAGACGAGCAATGCGTCGGACCCGGATGAGACGCCCACGGCGTATTCAACGCCGGAATAGACGGCCACCTTTTCTTCGAGAGAGGCGACCTCCGGGCCCAAGATGAACTGCTGGCGCGCCATGAGTTCATTCAGGGTCTCAGTAATTTCACCCCGCAGCCTCTGGTATTGAACCGTCAGATCAAAGAGGGGGACGCGCATGAGCCTTCTCTCCTCCCAATTATCACTGAAAATCCTTAACAATGATCGGTGAGTTTAACTGCGATAAAGTACAAGAATATCAGCCACAGATCGACTATCAGAGAATTTTGGAAAAATCAAAGCTTGACGTCAGACCATCAAGAGTTTTCAAG
>CAZUHN010000034.1:0-20851 GCA_964620535.1 uncultured Nitrospinaceae bacterium
CCCCCCCCGGTCCTCTGACCGGCAATAACCAAAAAATGAGCGCCCCGGCCACGATTGCGAAAGCTGTCACCGTCAGCACCATCCGGCTGTGAACCGAAAGCGCCCGCCGCTCGATCAGAAACCCCGCACCCCCCCGCGCGGTCTCGATAAAAGCCACCGCCCTGCTGGAGAACCACTTCCACAGGTCCGCTAGGGTGATGAAACCCAGCCCCCCGCACACAATAAGTGAAAACAGGATGGTATTCATCCCGGAATCGAACCGCCACCGGACAAAGCTATCCGGGAAAAGGGAAAATCCCGCATTGCAGAAAGCCGATACAGAGTGGAACAGGGCGTTTTTAAACGCCACGGCAGCCGTTTGATCGCGCCGGAACATGAAGTAAAATGCGGCGGTTCCCGCCATCTCGAAAAGCAGGGTGAAAATCACGACAGATCGAACCAGGGAGCGGACCTCGCTTCCCCCCGAAGAGGTCAATGTCTCGCGCACCACTGTCCGGCTGACGAAAGGAATCGAGCGACCCAACACCATGAAAAAGACCGTCGAAAAAGTCATTAAACCGAGTGCGCCAAGTTGGATCAGCGCGAGGACCACTCCCTGCCCGTAAAGGGTCAGTTCGACCCCAACGTCCATTACCGTCAACCCTGTTACACACACAGCGGAGGTGGCCATAAAAAGAGCTTCGACAAAGGGGAGACCGCCACGGGGGGTAGCGTAAGGCAGCAATAGAAGGACGGTGCCCAGGACGATGAGCGCCCCGAATGAACCTAACAAAGTGCGGGACGCCCGTCCCGTCATTCCCGTCGCAAATCGGATCAATATAATCCCTTTCTCAGTGTGAGACTTTATTCCAGGGTTCTCCGAGCGATTAGGGTAAAATTCCGACGAACCCCGATCCTTGCGAGGATGACATCGAAATGGGCAAATGGTCTAGCAGTATAATTATTTGGACCGCCTCAGCGCCCGAGAGTTCCGAGAAGTTGTGAATAGTTCTTCGAAGATCCCGACCCAAACGATATTCCGATTCGATTGTGTCTCATTTGGCGGAAAAGAAGTACTCTCGCACCTTTCGGCGGATCTGGTTCGGCCCCCTTTTCTTCGGGGTGTGCGAGAAGATGGCACTGGGTGGTCGGGGCGGGCCATCTTTCCGCCTTTTCAGCCTTCTTTTATTTGCCGGATGTTCTTCAGTCTTCAATCAAGTCAATATTCCCCCTTCGCCTTCGCCGGCAAGGGAAGTGAAGAAAAAAAACAGCCTTCCATTTTTCACCTCCGCGTGATTACCCTTTCCACATTTGAGGACGCGGGCATCACCCACGCGGAACTGAAAAACAGTGCTCTCTTCCACCTCATCGCCGCCCAGCGTTCGATTGGACCGTCAGCCGATTCGGGAGGCTACCTCGGTGAAGTGGATTTGGAAAAAGTGCGGCCCGAAATCAGAACGTTGGTGGAGAACCTAAAAGTCGGAGAAATGAGCGAAATCAAGGAATTAGACGGCACTTTTTCCGGGTACTTCCGAACGATCGACGAGCATTTCCGGAAAGATCTAGAACATAATCGTCAAAAAAACCATCTCGATGCTGTTGAAGCGCTAAAACGCAACGTGGCTCTCGATCCCGATAATTCCAACGGTTGTCTCGCACTCGAGAACACATACGGCGGACTGAATCGCGTCGAGGACACCATCAGTGCCTACAAAAAAACGGCCAAGGTGAATCCTGCCAATCCAAAACTCTATAACAATCCGACAATCTTTTTCACCCACCAAAACCGCTTAGACGAAGCAACGAATACATTCCGAATTGCCCGAAATTACAATGTAAATGACGTTCTTGCCCTGACAACCTCGCCGCCATTTTGCTTCGTCAGGAAAAGGAACCGGACGAAGCCCACGCATTGATCGAACAAGATCCAAAGTTGAAACCTCAGAACGCTGCATATCACGGACTTTTTGCGGCAATCCGGGAAAAACAGGGGAAACGTGAACTTGCTCGCAACTCCCTCCGCCGGGTCGTCGAACTCGACCCTGAAAATCCGCTTTTCCGCGCAAGGGTGGGATCCCTGAAGATCTTCATTTCAAAAACAAGGAAGTCGAAAACTATCGCAACGAATACCCTCCCAAAGAGCGAGTCGAGAATGAGACCCTCCAGAGTCTCAACGACGGAGCCCGCGGCGGCACCAAAAGAGCCAGCTGGCCCATACGGACCGAAAGAAAGATATCCTTTCCTCGAAGTAATCTGCCACACCTCACGGCACGGCAGGCGGCTCTTCCGGCCAGGCACCAGAAGTGATCAGCAGCCGACCTGACTTACAAAATCAGCCTTTGGGAACCAGGCTAACCTCCTCCCCTTTCAAGGATTTCAGCATTCAAGTCCTGAATGGAAACAATGTCCGGGGCAGCGCCGGAAGATGGGAAATGCACCTACTTTCCCTCGAACTCCCTGCGCACAAAACGTAAATGCATTGAAAAATGACTACGAAAAATCATCATCTATTACAAATCAGGGGCGGAGAACATGGCCATTGAGGTTCGCCGGGCCTTTGACCGGAATGTTTCTCTCCGGAGTCAAACAAATCCCAGCAAATACGATATCATTGTTAGCGTTAGCCGAGACGCGGGAAAAAATGACGTCTGGCGGCAGGATATTTTTTGTATCCAGGGCAAACTTTCTCCGTTCCTTCGAATGGGTCGGGGAGGAACGTTTTTTTCCGGAGGGGACCTCTATGAAAGCAGATCTGCTTGTTTCAAACGCCCAAATAGTCTCGCCCTCGGGCACCTATAAAGGGCACATCTACATCAATGGTGGCCGCATCTCCGCAATCACCCGGGAAAAGGAAGCGGGCGCGGCCCGCGAAATCGACGCCGCCAACCAATATGTAATCCCCGGCATGGTGGACGAGCACGTCCATATGATGGATCCGGGCTATACCGACCGGGAGGATTGGACCCAGGGAACCAAGGCGGCCGCCCGCGGGGGTATCACAACCGTAATCGATCACCATCGCAGCGACCCTCTGGTTTACACGAGCAAAATTCTGAAGGAGAAGACCGAGTATATTCGCTCGCGGGCGGTCGTCGATTTCGGCCAACTGGGCGGGTTGGACACGGATAACCTGGAACACCTCCGGCCCATGTGGGAGACCGGAGCGCTGGGATTCAAGGGCTTCATGTGCGAACTCCACGGGGTGCCCGATCTTTCCGAAGGAATCCTTTTGGACATCATGCGTGAGGCAGGAAGCTTCGGCGGAACCGTGATGCTGCACTGCGAGAGTGACACCATCCTCAAAAAGGCCAAGGCACAGATTGACGCCGAAGGGCGAACTGATCCGATGAGTATCAGCGATTGGCGGAATCCCGAGGCCGAATTCGTAGCTACGGTGGATGCTATCTCACTGGCCGAGCTAACGGGATGCACCGTGCTCGTCGCCCACGTCAGCCAGCCGCGCCTCCTGGAGCTCATTCAAGAGGCACGCGGGCGGGGAGCTCATATCTACGGCGAAAGCTGCCCACATTACTTTTACCTCGATCACACCCACCTGAAGGAGAGAGGGGCATATGTGAAGTTCACCCCTGTCGTCCGCGCTCCCGAGGTGAAAGAGGGCATGCGGGATGCCCTGGGAAAAGGACTGGTGGATACCATCGGAACTGATCATTGCCCCTACCCCCGACACCTAAAGGAAGTTGGAGAAGGCGATATCCATAAAGCCCCGTTCGGGATCCCTGGAATTGATACAACCCTCCGGGTCATGCTTCACGCCGTGAATGAGGAGCTCCTCACGCTCAACAAGCTGGTACAAATCTGCTGTGAACAGCCTGCCCGTTTGTTTCATCTTTATCCCCGCAAGGGATGTATCCAAATCGACTCGGACGCGGACCTCGTCATCGTGGACATGGACCGCGAAGACACGCTCCGGGACGAAGACATCGTATCCAAATGTCGCTGGACTCCGTTCTGCGGTTGGAAGATCAAGGGAGACGTGACCATGACCCTGGTTCGGGGCAACGTGGTCATGGACCAGGGGGAAGTTTGCGCCGAGGCCGGCATCGGGGCGCCCGCGGCAAGGGGTGGGACGTGAACCCTCTTAGCCGAGATTCTTGACTGGGCGAATCGAATGGATCACTTGAAATATAACCTATAACATTATGATATATAATCTATTGTAAAATATTTATTGCGGCGGATTATTCCCGTAAAAAACCCTAACCTCTCCCGGAGTGTTAGCGATAACGAATAGGGTGCAGTTTGTTTGGCCGCGGGCCAGACAACGACCGAGGAGTATCTTGAAAATTGCGTCCTATGCCGCGAAGTACGTAAACTACAGCTATCTACGTCAGCAGCGAGTCGCTGAGCGATTCGCCGAGGCAAAATCGAAGAAAATTCCTGCTCCCCCACGGCCTGCCGCTGAAGTGGCTATTTCACCAGTCGGATATCAGGTGGCCTCCGTTGTGGCCGCACGGACCTCCCGCGCCACCAGGTTAGCAGATCAGTCGGAAATCGATTCTCAGGTGACGGGAGCGTAATACTGCTTTAGTTCCTCGGGTATTTCCTCCTCCAGGACATCCTTCATGGAAAGCCGGATCCGTCCGTTGCCCTCCACCTCCAAGCATTTGACCAAGACCTTGTCCCCCTCCTTGAGAACATCGGTGACAGCGCCGATGCGGCGCTTGGCGATCAGGCTAATGTGGACGAGACCATCCTTTCCAGAAAAAACCTCCACAAAGGCGCCAAAGTCCATAATCTTTTTCACCGTTCCATAGTAATAGCGGCCTGGGACTGCCTCCTGGGTAAGTTCGCGGACAATCCCGATTGCCCGCCGGGCGCTCGCCTCGTCGGTGGACGCCACGAAAACCGTCCCGTCGTCCTCCAGATCGATTTGCGCGCCTGTCTCCTCGACGATTCCACGAATGATTCTGCCCCCCGGCCCGATGACATCGCGCACCCGGTCCTTGGGAATCTGGATAGTGAAAACCCGAGGCGCATATGGGGAAATCTCCTCCCGGGGCTTGGAAATGACGGCGTCCATCTGATCAAGTACATGCAGCCGGGCTTTCAGCGCATGGCCGAGGGCCTCGCGCACAAGTTCAAATTTGAGCCCTTTGATCTTGATGTCCATCTGCAGGGCGGTGATTCCCTCGCGGGTTCCCCCCACTTTGAAGTCCATGTCGCCGAGATGGTCCTCGATTCCCAGGATGTCGGTCAGAATCGCTGTCTGGCCCGTCGCTTCATCCGAAATCAGGCCCATTGCGATGCCCGCCACGGGGGACCTGATGGGTACACCCGCGTACATAAGAGCCAGGCTCGAGCCGCATATGCTAGCCATGGAGGAGCTGCCGTTGCTCTCCGTGATGTCTGAAACGACGCGGATGGTGTAGGGAAAAGTTTCCTGATCAGGCAGGATGGCCTGAACGGCGCGTGAGGCGAGAGCCCCGTGTCCGATTTCACGCCTTCCGGGTCCCCGGTTGGGCTTGGCCTCTCCCACGCTGAATCCCGGAAAATTATAGTGTAGCAAGAAATAGCGGTCCGACTTCCCGTCTAGCGTATCAATGAGCTGGGCACTGGAGCTCGTGCCGAGGGTGACTGTCACGAGAGCCTGAGTTTCCCCCCTTGTGAAGAGGGCACTTCCGTGGGGCCGAGCGAGCGGATTCATGCGGATGGTAATGGGCCGAACTTCTTCTAGCCCTCGGCCGTCTGCCCGTATCCCTTCGACGAGGATGAGATTGCGGAAAACTTCATTTTCGATTTTCCCGAAATATTCCTTGACCGTCTTCGATGCGGGGGAATTTTCCTCATCGGTGCACAAGGCCTCGACGCATGCCTTTTTGGCATCATCAATTGCCTGATACTGTCCTCCCTTATCGTGAATTTTCGCCGCCGCCTTCAGCCGGAGTTCAGCAATATCCCGGACGCGAGACAGCAAGGCGCCGTCCTCCTCGATGTCCTCCACATCGCGCTTTGATTTTCCGCATTCGGCACGCAGTTCATTCTGAAGGGCAACCAGTTCACGGATGACGGCATGCCCCTTTGCAAAGACCTCCATATAATCTTCTTCGGACAGTTCGAAGCTGCCCGCCTCGACCATGACAAGGGCGTCATCGCTTCCAGCGAGCACACAATTCAGGTCACTTTCGACCTGTTGTTCGATCGTTGGATTCACGACGATTTCGCCGTTCACCCGGCCCACGCGAACGGCACCGATTGGGCCTGCGAAAGGAATGTCCGATATGTGGAGGGAGGCCGAGGTGCCATTAATGGCCAGAATGTCGGAATCACATATTCGGTCATAGGACATGACCATGATTTGGATCATCGTTTCACAACGGAATGTTTTGGGAAAAAGGGGGCGAATGGGCCGATCGATAAGCCGGCAGGTAAGAACCTCCCGCTCACCGGGTCGCCCCTCGCGTCGAAAAAAATTCCCGGGAATCAGGCCGGCCGCGTAAAATCCTTCGCGGTAGTCCACAGTGAGAGGAAAGAAATCTAAACCCTCTCGGGGGGATGGAGAGGCACAGGCCGTGCACAATACCGAAGTGTCGCCGTAATGCATCATTACGGCGCCGCCTGCCTGCCTTGCTATTTCTCCCGTTTCAAAAGCGAGAGTGTATCCATTAATGGATATTTCCTTGCGAGTTGATTGCATTTAATTTCCCTCTGAAAACTGTTGACGGGTCAACGGCGAATGCCAAGTCGCCCGATAATCTCGCGGTAGCGTGCGACGTCCTTTTCTTTCAGATAATCAAGAAGGCGTCTGCGTTGCCCCACGATTTTCAGCAATCCCCTTCGGGAGTGGTGATCTTTCTTGTGGGACTTGAAATGATCCGTGAGGTAGACGATGCGCTCGCTCAAAATCGCGACTTGGACTTCTGCGGAACCGGTGTCCTTCTCGTGCAGGCGATAATTGCTGATGACTTCTGTTTTTCGCTCCTTGCTAAGGGGCATTCTCTTTTTTCCCTCCACTTCCTTCCACCCGGCGGATCCGGGTCATTCTTCCCTTATCCTCTAGATAGACCGAGGAATTCTAACCAACTCCCCGGCAGATGTAAATGGAATGGACGGCTCTATCGGGCGAAAACCCGCTCGGGTCGGTACATGACCTCATTGTTGCTCCCTCCCGCCCCTGGGGTGACCAGGCAAACCGCGAGGAGCTTTCCCTCACCCGACAGGAGGCACGCCCTGTCACCCAAGGGGGTTGTCGCCCCATCAGACAGAAGATCATTATTGGTGAGTGCCACCCCGTTCTGAAGGCGTTTTTCAGCTTGGGGCCGGACCTGTAGGGCCGGCATATGGGACAGCGCATCGGCTGGAAGGATGAGGACCTCCTGAAGGCGTCCTTTACTGGCAAGGTTTTCCGCCTCATCAACAGAAATGGAATCTTCCAATTGGAACGGCCCGAGCGCGGTCCGAACGAGCTTTTCCATGCATCCTCCTGAACCCTGAAGCGCCCCCACGTCGTGGCAAAGGGTTCTAATGTAAGTCCCTCGGGAACAAATAACCTCGAAAGAAAGGCGCGGTCCTTCAATGCAACATGCCTGTATTTTGTGTATTTCGACCATTCGGCCTTCGCGCTCAACCTCAACCCCCGCCCTCGCCAACTCGTACAGTCGCGCACCACCCACACGGATGGCAGAGAACATGGGAGGTGTCTGCTCATGCTTTCCCTTGAACGATTCGAGGAGATGTTGGGCTTCATCGAGTGAAATTGCACCGAGGTCGGCTTCAGAGATTGTTTCACCAGTAACATCCTGACTGTCGGTAACGCGTCCGAAGAGAAGGACCGCCTTATAGGTCTTCCGGCACTCCAGGAAATAAGGAAAGAGTTTGGTGGCCTCTCCGATGCAAATAGGCAGCACCCCTTCAGCCATCGGATCGAGAGTCCCCGCGTGGCCTACTTTCGTCTTGGGCAATACGACTTTCCGAACGGCGTCCACGACATCGTGCGAGGTAGGCCCTTCCTTTTTATGAATGTTCAGCACCCCTGCGATCTTCAACGTGGCCTTCCCTTCTCTTCTTCCTTCTGCAAATTGGCGAGCATTTTCTCTATCCGATTGTTGTGCGCCATATTTAGGTCAATGAAAAAACTCAATTGCGGGGTTCTTTTCATTCGAAGGCGCTCCCCCAATTTTCCCTGGAGAAAACCCGCGGCGCGCTGGAGACCCTCACGTCCCTCCTCAAGAAGGTCCTTTTCGTCCACTTCACCCTTTCCGTATCGGCTGAAGTAAACCTTTGCATGGCAAAGATCCGGGGATACGTCAACACGGGTGAGAACGACTCCCTGCGCCCGAGGATCTTTCACCTCGCGCAAAATCAAATTTGCCAACTCATTTAGAATGAGATCGGCAACTCGAGGCGTTCGAGAATGCTTATTACCTTTTGCCATGGGAAGAAACATTATTAAAAGAACTCAATCTCATAATCGAGGACAACAGCCAGTCCCATACCCTCGATGACATCGACCACCTGATTGAGCTGGCTGTCAACAAGACGTGTGTCGTTGCTCACGGCGCTCACGCCGAGACGACAACGCTGCCATTTATCCTGAAAACCTACCTCAGCCACGGACACGTTAAATTTGTTCCGAAGACGAGTCGTTATGGATTTGACCACCTTCCGCTTTCCCTTCAGGGAACTGTTGCCGTGAATCTGCAAGTCGACGGTCAGGAGACCAATGGCTGTCATGGAAATAGAATAGCCTGCGCGGGCGACCAACCCGGAGAGGATTATAGGGTCCGGGCGACTTCTTCGGTAACAAACGGCTCGATGATATCGCCCTCTTTGACGTCATTGAAATTCTCGATCCCGATTCCGCATTCGTAACCCTGTTGAACCTCTCTGACGTCATCTTTAAAACGGCGAAGGGAGGAAATTCGGGCCGTGTAAATTATAACGTTATCGCGGATCAGGCGTACCGGAGAACCGCGCGCGACATTCCCATCGGTGATGTAGCTGCCGCAGATTGTGCCCACACCTGGGATGTGAAACGTTTGGCGCACCTCAGCATGACCAATTACGGTCTCCTTGGTTATCGGCTCCAGAATCCCCTCAAGCGCTGACTTTACTTCAGCAATGGCATCATAAATCACTGAATAGAGACGGATATCTACCTTCTCCCGTTTCGCCGTCTCGTTAGCCCCTCGGGTTGGTCGAACGTTGAAACCAACGATGACTGCGGAAGAGGCAGCGGCAAGCATAATGTCCGATTCGGTGATCCCGCCTGTTGAACCGTGAAGAATCCTTACGCCAACCTCCTCATTTCCCAGCTTGAGCAAGCTTTCCCGCAGGGCTTCAATACTTCCCTGCACGTCCGTTCTGAGAATCAAATTAAGCTCTTTGGCCTTGCCCTCCTTCACATTGGCCAAGAAGTTGTCCAAGCTAATCCGGCTTGTCGTCAACAACGAAGCCAGTCGATCTCGCCGTTGGCGTCTCGCGCTGATTTCGCGTCCCACACGGTCGTCGGAAACCACGATGAATTCATCACCCGCTTTTGGGACCCCCGTGAAACCGAGAATCTCTACCGGTGTAGAGGGGCCCGCAGATTTTAATTTTTGTCCCTTGTCATCGAGCAGAGCGCGAACCTTTCCGTTCCAACTTCCTGCAAGAAAATTATTTCCAACATGGAGTGTCCCCCGTTGAATTAAAACGGTGGCCACAGGACCTCGCCCTTTTTCCAGTTTGGCCTCAATGATAACCCCCACGGCGTCCCGGTCAGGATTCGCTTTGAGCTCCATAAGATCCGCTTGGAGAATAATCAACTCAAGGAGATCGCCAATCCCTTCTCCTTGCTTCGCCGATACACCGCAAAAGACTGTATCCCCGCCCCACTCTTCGGAAATGAGATCATGTTCAGACAGTTGCTGTTTCACCCGGTCCGGGTTGGCGTTAGGAAGATCCATCTTGTTGACCGCAACCATGATCGGCACATCAGCCGCCCTGGCGTGCGAGATTGCCTCACGCGTCTGGGGCATAACCCCATCGTCGGCGGCCACAACGAGGACTACGATGTCCGTCACTTCTGCCCCGCGCGCCCGCATGGCGGTAAAAGCTTCGTGTCCCGGGGTGTCGAGAAAAATACAAGCGCCCTTCTCGGTAGAGGCGGAATAAGCACCGATATGCTGAGTAATCCCCCCCGCCTCTTTCTCCATGACATTTTCCTTTCGGATTGCGTCTAAAAGGCGCGTTTTTCCATGGTCGACGTGACCCATGATGGTGACGACTGGAGCACGTGGTTTCAAATCCTCGGGTGCATCATCTTTTTGAACGAGGATTTTCTCGAGACGATCTTGTGTTACTTCGGCCTCGCACTGGTGCAGATCACATATATCAGAAGCTGTCTGGTAGCCAATGGTCTGATTGATGGTCGTGAAGTGCCCCATTTTCATAAGATCTTTTATGACCTCTGCCACCTTCAAGCTGAGTTTCTCGGAAAGCTCTTTGACCGTAATGGATTCTCCCAAGCGAATTTTCCGGGGCCGGTGAGGTTGTTCAGCGGGGACGATCTCCGGGGGAGCCGCTGTTTTCGAGGGTCCGGGAGGAGCTTCTTTTTCCTCTTCTACCTCTGCATCTTGCACATCTTGGGGTTGCACAGGTTTCCCGGCTTCTGCTTCGGCAGCAACGGCAGAGGGAGGAGCGGAAACTTTTTTCCCTTTTATTGAAGACGTGACCTTCTCCTGCGCTTTTTTCTGCGCTCCCTCTTCCTTGGATTCCATACGGGCCGGAGCAGCTTCGGCTTTTCGGGGTGCCTTTGAAGGGACGGCACGTATTATGGCTGGCGTTTTCTCGGGGGCTTTCCCCGAGGGAGCCTTACGGGGCGCAAAAATAGTCGAGATGAACTCGGCCGTCTCTTCATCGACCGTGCTCATGTGGCTTTTGATTTCGATACCCTCTTGTCTCAGCTCCTCGACAAATACCTTATTTTGGTAGCCGAGTTTTTTGGCCAGCTCATAGACCCGGATCTTCGCCATTCAATTGCCTCCGCCAACAACAACTTTCGCCCGCATAAACAACGCTAACGGGTATTATTGATAACTATCATTTTCATTGTATCGCCCTCAAGCAGAACCGAGGGCGCCAATCTGTGAAACCCTGAGGGCCAGAGACTCGGCCAATTTCGGATCCGCTACAAACAACACACCAACGGGTGCTCTGCCCAAATATTTTCCTGCCTGCTCCAGATCGAAAGGGAGGTCTACAGCATCTTGGCACCACTCTCTCACCTCGCGCCGACTTCTCTCGGAAAGCCCTGTGGCGATGAAAAGCTTCCCCCTCTCCCTCGATTTGTAGGCATTTTGGGTCGCCTCCCTGCCCGCGGCGACAGCCCCTTTCCGGCCACCTGCCGCAAGGTGACCGGCGGCGCTTTCCTCCAACAACGCGGTCAGGCACCCGATCAGCCATGCTGGCTCGGGGGTCTGGACCGGAACGCGCAAGGCGCGATCCAAAGCATTCCCCCTCAAAGCGTTCTGGATGCAAGCAATCCTAAGGCAACAGTGCGACCCGCGTCCTGGTAGGCGGTTGTGCAATTCAGGGACGATTTTCCCCTCCGGCGTTGCCACCATACGGAACAGCTCTTCACGGGGAGCCTTCCGATGACACGCGATGCAGGATCTATTGGACACCTGCCTCGCCCAAAGGAAAATTGATGTCCGAAGAGAGCAGCGGGCCGCTAGCCAACCGCACCGGCAGGATGATCCGAAATTGCCTCTCCCTCCTCCCCATCCGCAGACGCTTCGCTTGCCTTTTCGGCAAGCAGTGCCGCTGGCTCTTCTCCGCCATCTTCTCCAGTCATGGTCTCATCCACCCCGGTTTCTTCAACCTCGGCCTCATCCGCCCCGGCTTCCAAATCGGAGTTGGTCTGCAAATATTCATGGGCCGAGGTGACAAGAAGTTCTGCCCGCTTGGGCCCGATGCCGGGAACCTCACAAAGCCCCTCTATATCCGAGTGGGCGATCAATTCTATCGTAGAGAACCCATTTTCAGCCAAAAGTTGAGCGGTTTTTTCTCCCACCACTTCCAAATTCTCAACCCCAATTTCAGCCTTGGGCTTTTGACCGGTCGCATCGGCAAAGGCCTGCTCGGCGACCATTCGGCGATATTCTCCTTCTCCCTTCAGATCGATTCGCCATCCCAATAGTTTCGCTGCAAGACGAACGTTTTGCCCCCCCTTCCCAATCGCAAGGGAAAGCTGATCGTCGGGCACAAGGACTTCCATTCTTCCATCGTCCTCGTGGAGAATAATATGTTGAATCTTAGCGGGGCTGAGCGCGTTCGCCGCAAAAGTGCGGAGATCATCACTCCAAGCGATAATGTCAATCTTCTCCCCTCGAAGTTCCTGAACAATCGTCTGGACTCGGCTACCGCGGGTTCCCACACATGCCCCGACGGGGTCAATATCTCTATCATGACTTACGACGGCCACTTTCGAGCGGCCGCTCGGCTCCCGCACACACTCTTTAATCTCGACCACGCCATCATAAACTTCAGGTACTTCCATCTCGAAAAGACGAATTAGCAAGCCGGGGCTTGTCCGGCTCAGGACGATTTGGAGGCCTTTTGTCGCCTCCCGCACTTCAAGGATATAGGCGCGGACACGATCGCCCCGCTTATACACTTCGCGGAAAATCTGTTCCCGGCGAGGAAGAATCGCCTCCGTCCTGCCGATATCGACATAAATATTCCCGCGCTCTACCTGGGAGACTGAACCGGTTATCAGCTCTCCTTGACGGCCTTTGAACTCTTCATAAATGTTCGCCCGCTCCGCTTCGCGGACACGTTGAACAATGACTTGCTTCGCCATCTGAGCGGCAATCCGTCCTAGACCCTCTGTATCCAGCTCGTAGGAATAATTGTCCCCTACCTGTATGGAGGAGTCGAAACCGCGGGCGTCTTCAATCGAAATTTCAGTTTCTGAGCTCTGAACCAAGCGGACCACTTCCTTAGTGGCCATAACGCGAATTTCTCCCGAATCAGAATCAAGAGAAACCTCAACGTTGTCGCCCAATGAATATTGTTTGCGGGCGGCAGAAGCCATCGCCGCCAAAAGGGCTTCATGAAGAATCTCTTTCGCAACCCCACGTTCAGTCTCCAGCTGATTGAGAATCGCGACCAGTTCCTGACTCAAACCCTCGCCCCTCCTTTGCCGCTTCTGCTACGCCCCGGGCTGGATATTCGGGTGACATCTCTTTCCCGAAGTTTCGCGTCCCAATCCACTTCCAGATTCGATCTGACAATATTGCCCAGGGAAAATATCCGCTTTTGTCCGTCGTCCGTCTGGATGGTTATCTCATTCTCCGAAAAATGGCATAAAAGACCTAGATATCTTCTCCGGTTATCCTCAACGGGTCTGCTCAATAGCAACCGAATCCGGTGGCCGATAAAACGGGAATAATCCCCGGGTTTGCGCAAAATTCGATTGATCCCAGGGCTGGAGACCTCTAGCGAAAAGGAAAATCCTTCCGGTTCGGCCGAATCCAGCCGACTCTCCAACTCCCGGCTCATCCGCTCGCAGTCCGACAAGCTCACCCCCTCGGGTTTATCAATGAATAGCCTGATGACGGGGAGCCTCCCGGAACTGGCTTTTTCGACGTCGACAACCTCCAAGCCCAGGCGTGGGGCAATGTCATCGGCCACGGCCCAAACCATTGCCACAACATCCTGTGCGGCCAATCGATATCCGTCCGTATAATTGTCAAAAAGCAAAAAAAAAGGACCCCATTCCGAAGCCCATGAGCTCCAATCGACTTCGAATAAATACTACAACCTCGGGGGGAAAAAAAGCAAGTCTCAAGAAAACCCTGCATTTATCCTGGCAAGAACCGTTCCCGGAAGGAAAGATTTTGGAGGTTTCGACTTGTTGCCGCCCGGCGATTCTACATGCTAGCATCCATTTCCGTAATATTTGCGGGCGGATTGGAACTCGCTCTCATCTAAAGGATCGAATGACATGGCGGAAAACATCTCTCAGCGGAGCGATTTGGTCCGTGTGGATGATACGCTGGAAATCAGTCACCAGTCGGCCTCCGGGGCAGAAATAGAAAACCTCAGTGAGGACGTCGTCCCCAGGGCATCCCAACAAATGTGCCTAACCTCCTTCAGTTTATTTTTGGACTCGACGGGCGGGAATCCGAGGAGCAAGCTACACCGATCAGATCAGCTCCTCTCTTATTCCGATTGCCCGCCTCGTTCAGCGACGGCAACTGTGCCTTGCACTTCCTGTCGTTTCGGTTTCTGGAAACGCCCATATACGGATGTCTCTGAACCGGGCAACGGGGAATTGGGAGAATAAAGTCGATGAGGGCACTTGCCCGCAAAAAAGCCATAGACATCTATGAAATGATGATCCGGATCCGCCGGTTCGAAGAACGGGCCATCGAGCTGTTTTCGGCGGGCGAACTTCCCGGATTTCTCCACCCCAGCATCGGCCAGGAAGCCGTCGCGGCGGGCTTTTGCGCCCATCTGAACGATAAAGACCAAATCACCTCTACGCATCGCGGCCATGGACACATAATTGCCAAGGGACTCAATTACGAGGGCATGTTCGCCGAGCTTTTCGCACGGAAAACCGGTTACTGCAAGGGGAAAGGCGGTTCGATGCACATTGCCGATCAGGACCTCGGCGTCCTTGGGGCGAACGGAATCGTGGGCGGAGGAATTCCCATCGCCTCCGGCGCCGCCCTGGGAATCAAGCTCAAAAAGGCGAAAAACGTCGTGGTCAGTTTTTTCGGTGACGGGGCCAGCAACGAAGGAGCCTTCCACGAAGGAATCAACATCGCTGCGCTGTGGCAGCTTCCAGTCGTATTTGTTTGCGAAAATAACGGTTTCGCCGAGAGCACGCCGCGGAAGAACCACCAGAAGATCCGGGACGTCGCCGATAGGGCTAAGGCATACGATATCCCGGGCGTGGTGGTGGACGGCATGGACGTCACGGCGCTTTACGAAGTTGCCGCCGAAACCATCGACAGGGCCCGCAAAGGAAAAGGCCCAACCTTGGTCGAAGCCAAGACCATGCGCTTCTTCGGCCACTATGTCGGAGACCCAGGAACAGCCTACGGGCACGACAAGGAAGTCAAGAAATGGAAGAAAAGGGATCCAATTGATCAATTCCGGAAGTTTCTAGAGAAAAAAAACTGGCTTACCGGCAAGATGGACAAAGAGCTTCGCGGGCGCATCGAATCAGATCTTGAGGCGGCAGTAGAGTTTGCCCGGAAGAGCCCCGAACCCGATTTCGAGGATGCAATGATTGACATTTACTCGAATGCCACATTTTGAATCCAAGGAAGAATGAAAATGCGCGAAATCCTGTTCCGGGACGCCATCAAAGAAGCGCTCGACGAAGAAATGGCCCGGGACAAATCCGTTTTTTGCCTGGGTGAGGATATCGCCGAGTTCGGCGGGTCTTACAAAACTACGCTCGGCCTATTGGAGAAATACGGCCACGAGAGAGTCCGCAATACGCCCATAGCGGAACAGGGAATTATCGGCACCTCTCTTGGAGCGGCCCTGATGGGCATGCGGCCCGTGGCCGAACTCATGTACATCGATTTCTCTGCCGTGGCAATGGACCAGATAGTCAATCAAGTCGCCAAAGTGCGCTATATGTTCGGCGGGAAAGCAAAGACCGCCCTTGTCATTCGAACCCAGGGGGGTGCGGGAAGAAGCTCGGCCGCCCAGCATGCCCAAAGCCTCGAGGCCTGGTTTGTACACGTGCCCGGTCTCAAGGTGGTCATGCCATCCAATGCCTATGACGCGAAGGGACTCCTAAAGAGCGCCATCCGAGACGACGACCCCGTCCTCTTCATCGAGCACAAGCTGCTCTACCTGGAAAAAGGACCCGTTCCCGAAGAAGAATACACAATTCCCCTCGGGGTCGCAGACGTAAAGCGGGGGGGGAAGGATGTTACCATCGTGGCCACCTCATCGATGGTGGGAAAGAGTCTCAAGGCCGCTGAGGAACTCGAGAAAGAGAGTATCGACTGCGAGGTGATCGATCCCCGAACCCTTTACCCTTTCGACAAAGAGTCCATCCTCGCCTCAGTCAAAAAGACCGGCCGCCTGGTCGTGACCCACGAAGCCGTCCAGCGCTGCGGCTGGGGGGCGGAACTCGCCGCCCTCGCCTCGAAGGAGGCCTTCGATTACCTCGACGCTCCAATCGAGCGCGTGGGCGCAAAGGAATCTCCTGTTCCCTTTTCTCCCAAGCTGGAAAATTACGTCATCCCGAACAAGGACGACGTTATCGAGGCTGTTCGCGGAACACTCGCGATAACGAATTAGGACGATACAGCCAGGGCCGCATTTGCTTAGTCTTCGGCCCGGAAGGAAGCCACCCGATGGTTACACTCTTGCCCATGCCGAAGCTCGGACTCACCATGGAATCAGGCACGATCTTAAAATGGATGGTCGGAGAAGGCGATCCCGTCAAGAAGGGAGAGATTATCCTTCAGATCCAAACCGACAAGGTGGAGTACGATGTCGAGGCGCCGGAAAAAGGCTCCCTTCTCAAAATGTACGCGGCAGAGGGCGAAGAGATCGCTTGCGGGAAAAACCTCGCCGTCATCGGTGAACCGAGCGAGGATGTCAGTGGCTTCCAAGAAAAGACGGGATCCGAAACAGCCCCGCAGGCCGCTCCGCCCGCGCCGGTGCCGACTCCCGCCGCCCCCGCGCCAGAAGCTTCAACACTCCCCCCGCGCGCTCCCTGCATGCGCGTCTTTGCGAGTCCCGCCGCCCGAAGGATCGCCCGAGAGCTCGGAATCGACTACCGCACTCTTCGAGGCACCGGCCTGAACGGCCGCATCGTCCAGGCCGACGTGCACGCCGCTGCGGGAGCAGGAGGTGCCACAATTCCCGCCTCTCCCCCGACGACGGCCAGCGGGCCGACCGCGGTCGCACGCACCTCTCCCGTCACAGGGATGCGAAAGGCCATCATTGACCGGATGGGGGCAAGTTGGTCCCAGGTTCCCCGCGTCACGCTTCAAATCGAAGCCGATCTCACTAATTTGTTCGCTGTCCGGAAGGCCAGCAAACTCGCCTGGGAGAGCGACTTGGGCGTTAAAGTCTCGATCAACGATCTCATTCTTTTTTACGCAGCGCGCGCGGTCCGGCACTGCCCGGCCGTGAACGCCACTTTGTCGGACGATCAAGTACACCAGATGCAGGACGTGAACCTCGGCGTTGCCGTCGCGGTCAAGGACGGCCTCCTGGTTCCGGTCATTCGGAGAGCCGATCAGAAGAGCATCGACCAGATTTCAAGGGAAAGCCGCGCACTGGCAGAGAGCGGACGGTCCGGAACCCTCCCCCTGACTTCCCTTGAAGGGGCCACCTTCACTGTCTCTAACCTTGGCTCCTACGGGGTCGATCACTTTTCTGCCATCGTGAACATACCCGAAAGTGCCATATTATCAGTGGGAACGGCCCGGCCCCGGGCTGTGGTGCGGGACGACAAAGTGGTCCCCCGGACCACGGCCTTCTTCGGGATCAATGCCGACCACCGCCTGGTGGACGGCGCCCCGGCGGCCGAATTTCTCAAAACCCTCAAAGAGATGCTCGAACACCCGAAGGTGATGCCCGCCTGAGCGGCCCCTTCTTCCGCCCCGCCACAATAACCCAAATTCCCTTGCGAGAGGAGAGAGGCACATGCCCGTCCAACGGAGGAAAGCGCTACAGCCTGCCTCCCACGGAATTCGATAGGCAGAAAGAAATTATCCCACCACCCCGATGAAAAAGACAAAGTTAGCTTCCAGGATACCGAGAAAGTCATCGCAAATAAGACTTCCGGGAATACACCCTCTCGGGTCCAGCAGAACTCCCGCTACGGCGTGATCATGACCCGCATCACGCCATCCTCGCGCGCCTTAAACATGCGCATTGCCTCTTCGAATTCGTCGAGAGGAAAGACGTGGGTAAGCATCTTTTCCACGTTGATGTGACCGTCCGTCATGAGTTGAATCGCGCGCGGATAACAACTCGGCGATCCTCGTCCGCCGAAAATCGTGACCTCATCGAGAACGATGCGATCGCTGACCAAGGACACCTCCTTGCCGCCGTTGAGCCCCTCCAGGACGACGCGCCCTCCGCGCCGCACCATGGCGACGGCCTGCTGCATGGCTTCGGGAGGCCCGGCACACTCGACCGCGAGGTCCACGCCCCGCCCGTCGGTGTCTTCCATGACCACTTTTACGGGGTCCTTCTTCGTCACATCGACGGTCACGTCAGCCCCGAGCTCGCGCGCAATGTCAAGACGATATCCCCTTCCTGTGATGTACGTCTTCGAGGCGCCCAGCGCCTTTGCAATCTGTAGTACGGAAAGGCCGAGGAGGCCGGGACCCAAGATCGCTATCTTATCGGCAGGCTCCACCTTTCCGCGGTCGAGGGCGTGGAGGGCGATGACCACTTGGTTGATGATGACAGCCTCCTTCCAGCTCATGGAATCAGGGAGGCGGTGCAGGTTGTTCGACGGCGCGACGCCATACTCGCTGAAGGCGCCATCTGCCGTGTGGCCGATTAGCTTGTAGCCGCCGTCGGATTTCCCAGTGGTTTCGCACAGGTGATAGCTGCCCCGGATGCACATAGAACAAGAGGCGCAACCGATTGTAGGCTCCATAATGACTCGCTCGCCTACCTTCAGATCCGTCCGGACTCCACTCCCGACAGCCGCCACGGTACCGCACCACTCGTGCCCTTGGATAAAAGGGTAGTAAGGGGGCCAGAGGGGCGTCATGTTACCTTCCAGGATATGTGTATCGGTGCCACAGATGCCGCATGCGGCCACCCTTACGAGAATATTGTCTGGCTCATAATCCGGAATGGCAACCTGTTCTATCCGCACATCGTCTGCTCCGTGCGTAACGGCCGCCCTCATGGTGCTGGAAATCTCTGACATAAAAACGCCTCCTTCGGGTTCTCAGCAATTTATCTGGAAACGTAAAGATTTCATGGCGCCCGCTTCAATGACGACAACCTTTCTACAATCTCCAATATTTCAATTCTCAAATCCTCCTACAGAGATTGCATCTGAAATCCCGCGATTGCACTTCATCGAATGAACATTTCTATCTTCATAGGTTCAAATCAATACATGCTCATTCAAAGAAGTCACTTTAAGTGTACCTCAAGTATCGAATGAGCTTTTGGCCGGCAAGTCCTCAGCCCCCGCCCCGCTCACGGCTCGCAGCCGGCAGGGAATTTGGATCCCGAACAACGGAGCCTTTCTCCATCCTCGAAACCACCTGTTTTGCGAAGCAGACACTCTGGGCGACCGGATATTCTCACTTTTAGTCAAACCGGCATTGGGGTCAACCGCCAGCCTTTCGCTTCCACGTCTCCATCCTGTCGGGACTGGGGTAAGGCTGCTGTATTTGGAATATGTCATGAGTGCGGCAATAGTTGGTTCCGCCCAGGCGGCCCACCGGTTCGAGCTTCACAGGGTCGATGTACTTATCATCCTCGATCAAAAGGTCCTCGCGGATGTGCCAACGCACCAGTTCGCCGATGATCACGTTCGTTCGCCATTCGACTCCGTTCGTGATGAGATTCCGGAAAACGCACTCCATGGCAATGGGCGCACCCTCGATACGCGGCGCAGGAACGAGATCCGCCGGGACGGCCCCGAGCCTTGCATCGTCGAATTCGCTCTCATCCTCCGAAAGATTGGCAGATGTCTGGTTCATCTGTTGTTCGAAGCCGTTGACAACCGTGTGAATGACGTATCCTCTCGTCTCGAGAATGTTTTTGACCGTGTGTTTGAATTCCCCTTCTTTCTCCCCCACCGAAATCGATAACATGGGTGGTGAGTGACAGACGCAAGAAAAAAAGCTAAAGGGAGCGAGGTTGGAAACACCTTCCCGACTGATGGTGCTCACCCAGGCAATGGGGCGGGGCACAATTGCGCCGACCATGAAACGGTAATTTTGTCTTCGTTCAAGTTTCGATGGGTCAAATACACGATATTTCATTTCTCCCCGACTCCTCCCTGATAACGCAGCCCGGCCCCGGGCTTACATTATTTACGTCCTTTCGCTGCACCTTGAGAATTATCCCAGTATATTCGGATTAAAATTCATCGCCGTAATCGTACACCAAACCCCCAGGCTCGTCCGGGTCGGCGGGGCGTGCATTGCCCCCCGAACCAACCTCCCCAGCCCCCGCCGAAACCTCATCCTCAAGAGACCAGCGCTCGTAGAGCTTCTCGGGCAACTCAGACACAAAGCGAGACAGCCGCGAGAATGCCCCCATCCGGTAGGAATCGGACTCCAGCATGGGTTGACAAAAATAGAGTTCATCCTTTGCCCGTGTGACGCCGACGTAGAAAAGCCTCCTTTCCTCCTCCTCTCCTCCGAGATCGGACAGGGCCCTTGGAAGAGGAAAGCGGCTGTCCGAGAGCCAGATGAGGAATACCACCTTCCACTCCAGTCCTTTCGCCTGGTGAACCGAGCTCAGGACAACCGATTCCCCGGGGCTGTCCCCTCTGCCGGGAAGCGCAACCTCGGTGGCAACGATACCCATGAGGGCGAGTTCGGAGAGAAACGCTTCGGCCGAATCGTACTGGACGGCGAATTTGGCCATCTGATGGACATCCTCGGCCCGCGCAGTGGCGTTGTCGAAGGTACTCTCCATGTACTTTTCATAAAAGCGATCGAGAACAAGAAGAATCATATCTGAGGGAGGGAGGGAGGTCGTCCCGGACGTGTGAACGGATCTCTTGTATCCCGCCATTTCGCCGACGAGATCCCGAATAATTTCCCAGGGCTTCTCTCCCCCGCGAGGAGCGAACTGCCGGCCACGTTCCCAGAGAAAGCGGAGCGGATCTTCCTGAGATCGGAGTAAATCCCAAATCCGTCCCGCCGTGGCCGCACCTATCCGGGGAAGGAGACAA